>NZ_CP014546.1:4677012-4988813 GCF_001579805.1 Pseudomonas azotoformans
GGCCTGTTGCAGGCTGCGTAGGGTGAACAAGTACGGGTCGGTGCCCTTGGTGGCGGCGATTTTCTTGCCCTTGAGGTCGGTGACGGTCTTGAACGGTGAGTCCTTGCGCACCACCAGTGCGGTCCATTCGGCGCGGCTGTACACGTACACCGATTTGATCGGGCTGCCGTTGGCGCGGCTCAGCACCGCCGACAAGCTGGCGGATGACGCAAAGTCCACGCCGCCACTGTTGAGGTATTCCAGGGAACGGTTGCTGCCCTGGCTCAACACCCAGCCCACTTTGGAGTTTGGCAAGGCTTGTTCCAGCCAGCCGAAATGCTTGAGCACCAGGCTGACGGGCGAGTAATAGGCGTAGTCGAGGTTGACTTCGGCGGGATCGGTGTCGGCGGCGTGGGCCAGGGGTTGCAGGCACAGCGCGAGGGCGCAGGCGCCGAATAGGCGTTGGGTGAAGGCTTTCATGGAACAGCTCCGGCAAGGCGTTGAGAGAAGGTTTTTCTTATATTCAGAAAATTTGGTTTGCATGTTCCATCATGCTTTATAGGAATATGCAGTCTCTGTGCCATGTACTTTGGAGGCGTGTTTCCAGGGTTCAGGAGGCATTAAACTGTGTTGGGAAAGGGCAGATTGTTGAAGTACTGTTGGCTGGGCAACAGCTCTCATATATCTGTATCGAATAAATAAAGAGTTATATATTCCTTTTAATGTTCGGGGCGATGGCGCATTTTGAAGGCCTGCGCATTCGTGCGGATTGACCCAACAGCCAAAAGGAAAGCCGACATGACCATTAAAGCGATCAACGTGCGCAACCAGTTCAAGGGCGTGATCAAGGAAATCCTGCTGGGGGAAGTGGTGTCGGAAATCGACGTGCAGACCGCGTCCGGCATTGTCACTTCGGTGATCACCACCCGTTCGGTGCGTGACCTGGAATTGAAGGTGGGCAGTGAGGTGATTGCGTTTGTGAAGTCCACCGAAGTGTCCATTGCCAAGTTATAAATGACTGCCCCCGCACTCAGGCGGGGGCATTCATGACTCAAGCGATTTTCGGTCCACTACCACCCGGTGGATGTGGCTCCGGTTTCTCTGGCGGTGCGTCCGTCGGCAAGTTCTTCGGCGCCTTGTTCGGGTCTTCGTAGTCCTTGTGCAAGCCCCCATCCAGCCGGTTGCTCGACGAACCGCCTTTTTGCGGGGTCTCGTCGAAGTGTTCCCATTCCGACTGCTGGAAGCGGAAGATGCTGTCGTCGGTTGGCGCGTCGCGACCACCGTAATGGTGGATTTCGTAGTGGGCGTATTCGACTTTGTCAGCCCAGTTGTCCTGCAATAGACCGTCGCCGGCCAGGTCGCGGTACCAGTCGTTTTCCTTCTCGGTCGCCTTCTGCTTTTTGTTGTGGTCGACGAAGTAGCCGATGATCCCGCCGACCACCGCCAACACCACGCCCACCAGGAACAACGGCCCGGTCAACGCCGCCGCCGTGCCCGCGCCAAACAGCGCCGCAGCTCCCAGTACGCCCGCCGAAGCACCAAACGCACCGCCCGCTACTTGCAGGCCGCCGGCCGCCTGGGCCAGGGGATCTTTGTCTTTCACGCCGCTCTTGATCGCCAGCGCACCCAACACGATGTCGGCAAAACCGCCGGCAATGTCCGTGGCCGGGCCGAGCACCTTGATCACGGAACCGGCGATCTTCGCCGATTTAGACGCGCCCAGCTTGGCCGCACCCGCAGCCGCCAGGCCGTCATCCAGGTGCGTGGCCAGGCCTTCGGTGGCCTCGGTGACGGCCTTGTCGCCGTCGCCGAACATCTTGGCGATACCGTCGTACTGGCTGTCCGGCACGGCATCGAGGGCGGTGGCAATCTTGGATTTGACCTCGGAGGGCAATTCGCTGACGCGGAACTCGAAGTTCGGCTCCTGCATGCCGGTCTTGCCCCAGATCTCCGGTAAGGTCTTGTCCAGCCCCAGGAAGTCCACCAGGCCGCCTTTGCCCAGGGTTTCACCGATCTTGTCGCCCAGGCGCACGAAGTGGCTGGAGCCGCCGGCAAAGCTCAGGAAGTCCTTGGCGATGGTCATGCGCTGCGCCGGGGTTTCACCCAGCTTGCCGCCTTTGCCCACCAGTTGGTAAATCCCGGAGAACAGGCTCACGCCGGCGCCCAGGGAGCCAAGGATGCCCTTGCTGTTGAGGGTGTTGAACACCTCGCCAAGCATGCCGCGATCGGCCACCGGAATGTAGGGTTTGCTCAAGGCGGTTTTCAGGTCGGCTTCGCTGATCGCACCGTTTTTCTGGTAGACGGCGCCCAGCTCTTCCAGGGCCTTGGTGACAGCGGCGGATTTTTCCTTGCCTTGCAGGCCCTCGTTGAGGAATTTTTCCAGGGTTTCCTGGGTACGGCGCGGCAAGTCCAGCACGTTGCCCTTGAGCACGCCTTTGAGCAGGCCGAACAGGTCCTTGGTCGCCAGTTCTTTGTTCTCGTCGGAGATCTTGCTCGGGTCCGACAGGATCGCGTTGAGGTCGGTGGTCAAACCGTCGGCCTGGATATTCTGCGCGGCCTTGCTCGCGGCTTCCGGGTCGAACAGCGACAACGACGTCAGGGTATCGCTGAGGTCTTTCTGCGCTTCAAAGGTCTTGCCCTGGCTTTGCAGGTCCTTGAGGTACAGCACGTAATCCGGGTTGGAGGTGAGGTCCAGCAGCTTCTGCTTGATCTCGTCCTTGTTGGGCAGTTTGTTGATCGCCTCGTCCATCTTCGACTTGTAGTCAGCCTGCACGGTCGGGTCGTTGAACAGCTCGCCGATCTGCTTTTGCACGGCCTTGCCGTCGATGATGTCGTGCATGTCAGCCGAGGTCAGCTCGGTTTGCTTGTCATCGAACTCGCGCCAGGTGGTGTTGAACGGGCGCTTGGCCTCTTCGTAGCCGGTGATGCCGTGGCCGTTCTGGTAGGCCGCCTGGGCTTCGAGGGCGCGAACCAGCTTGGCGCGTGGGTCGTCCTTGGGGATCGAGCCGTTTTTCACGCCTTCGCGGTAGGTGTCGATCAGTTGGGTGGTGGCCAACTCGCTGACGCTGAGGGTGGGCGACTTATCGTCCTTTTCATCGGCATGCACGCCAGTGTCCAGGTTCAGCACATCCAGCTCATCGGCCTTGGGCAGGTTGTGCTTGGCGCGGGTGTCGTCCACCGAGCTGGCGCTCCAGGCTTCCCACTTGGCCGCGACATCGTCGTAGAGCTGTGGGCTGAGCTCCTTGGAGACGATGACCTTGCCTTCGCTGGTCTCGTAGCGGATCAGGCCGTCGCCCAATTCGTCCGGGGAGCCGAAGGTGATGTCGGTGTTCTTCAGGAAGTCATTCGGCCCGGCCAGCTTGTAGCCTTCGCCTTCGCTGGTATGGATCTTGGCCCAGGTGTCATTGGCGGTGGCGACGCTCTTGAACAGCTCGGGACTGACGTCGGCCGACACTACCACCTTGGTGCCGTCATGCAGTTCATAGGTGAGGATGTTGTCTTTCTGGTCGTTGTTCCAGTTGAAATTCTTGTAATCGTTGAGGTCCGGTACTGGCGTATTGGCGTCGGCCAGCACCGCGCCGTTGTTCAGCTCGCCTTCCACCACGGCTTTCTTGCCGGGATCGGTGTAGACCTCGTGCAGGCCGGCCAGGTAATCGAACAGTTTGGGGTTGTCGTCGCGGGCCACCACCATCTTCTGGCCGTTGCTTTCGAAGCGGATCAGGCCTGGGCCGACTTCATCGACCGGGCCAACCGCCGTGCCGCCGTAGGGTGGCCACACTTCATTGTCGCTGGCGCGCTTGTAGCCGGCGTCTTCACTGGTGGACAGGCCGGTGAAGCTGGCATAGGCGTCCTTGGCTTTCTGGAACGCCTCGGGGTTGTCGCGCTGGCTGATGACAACCTTGGTGCCGTCCTGGGTCTCGTAGCGGATCACGCCTGGCCCGGTTTCATCCGGTGGGCCGAGGGATTTGTAGTCGGCGAGTTTTGCCGGGGCGCTGCCATCGGCGCCGAGGCTCTGGTAGCCGGCATTCTGGCTGGCGACGACGCCGGAGAGGGACTTGAAGTCGGTACTGACCTGCTTGAACAGCTCGGGGCTGTCCTGTTCGCTGACGATGACTTTCTTGCCGTCCTGGGTCTCATAACGAATCAACCCCGGACCGACTTCATCGGGCGGGCCGATGGCCTTGTAGTCGGCCAGTGCCGGCGGTGGCGTTGCGTCCTTGGCGGCCAACTCATAGCCGTCCTTCTTGCTGGCATCCAACCCGGACGGCGTCTTGTCGTGGGCCTCGACCTTCTTGTTATTGGCGCTGTTCTTGAGCAGCACATGGAACGGCGCGCCGGACTTGGGCGGCGTGCGGGGAAGGGCTTTGGGGTCGGACGAGCGATCGAGGGGCTGGGTCGTCATGCCATGGAACTCCTGCTGTAGCCGGTTGTGGCGGTCGGCAAAAACAGTAACAGCAGGGGTTCGGCACTCGTTGCGAAAAGTTGTGAATTAGGCCTGACGGTTGCGCAGCGCGCGCTCCATGCGTTGCAGGCCTTCTTCCAGCATGGCCCGTGGGCAGCCGAAGTTCAGGCGCACGAATTGCTGGCTGTCGTCACCAAACTCGATCCCGGCGCTCAAGCCGACCTTGGCCTGCTCCAGGAAAAACTGCTGTGGGTCATCCAGGCCCAGGGCGCTGCAATCCAGCCAAGCCAGGTAGGTGCCTTGTGGCGCATGCATGACCACGCCAGGCAGGCGGGTTTGCACGGCGTCGAGCAGGTAGTCACGGTTGCTTTGCAGGTACTGCACCAGCGCGTCGAGCCAATCACTGCACTGGCTGTAGGCCGCGCGGGTGGCTTCCAGGCCCAGGGGGCTGACGCTGTCGACCATGCCGCAACGGGCATTATTGAAGCGCTCGCGGATCTCGGCGTTCTGGATCACCGCAAAGCAGGTCTTCAGGCCGGCCACGTTGTAGGCCTTGCTCGCCGACATCAGGGTAATGGTGCGCTGGGCAATCTCGGGGCTGAGGCTGGCGGTGGGGATGTGGCGGCGGCCGTCGAAGCACAGTTCGGCATGGATCTCGTCGGAGATGATCAGCGCGCCGTGTTCCAGGCAGGCGTTGGCCACGGCCAGCAGTTCTTCGCGCGGGAAAACTTTGCCCATGGGGTTGTGCGGGTTGCTCAGCAACAGCGCACCCGCGCCGGTCAGCGCCTGGCGCATCGCAGGCATTGGCGTGAGGTATTCGCCGTTGATCAGCTCGAAGGGCACTTCGATGCGCGGCAGGTTCCAGTGTCCCGGCGCCAGGCGAATCGGCCGGTAGTTGGGGGTTTGCAGCACCACCGGCTGGCCCGGCTTTACAAACGCGTGCAGCGCCATATTGAAGCCGGGCTCGACGCCGGGCAGGAACAGCAACTCATCCGGCTGCACGCGCCAAGCGTACTTGGCCCACAGGTCGGCGATGATTGCCTCGCGCACATCCGGCCCGGCGACGCTGTAGCCCAGCACCTGTTGGTCGAGGCGCGCGTGCAGGGCTTGCAGGACGGCGGGCGGGGCGGCGACGTCCATGTCGGCGATCCACATCGGCAACACGTCTTGCGGGTAACGGTTCCACTTGGTGCTGCCGGTGCCGAGGCGGGGGTGGATCGTGTCGAAATCAAAGCTCATGGGGGGCTCGTATCAGGAAGTCAGGCGCAAGAATGGCGCTGATTCTAGCGCCATTATTTTTATAGGCCAGAGCCGATTGCCACCGCGAGTTGCCGGTGCGCCTGTTCCAGGGCGCGGTTGACCGCTTCTTCACCGCGCACCATGGCCGGCAGGTAGACGAAATCCACCGAGTGAATGCCCACCGTCGACAGGATGGTGCTCATGTACGGGGTCAGGAAGTCCGGCTCATGGCCCTTGCGGGCGTTACCTGAACTGACCAGCACAAAAGTGCGCCGGTCCTGCAGCAAGCCGACTTTGGCGAACTGTTCATTCACCGTAAAACTGCGCTGGATGCGCACCACATGGTCGATCCAGGCCTTGAGCGCCGCCGGCACGGTGAAATTATGCACGGGGGTGCACAGGATCAGCAGGTCGCAGGCTTCCAATTCCACAATCAATTGTTCCGAGAGTGCCGTGGCACTGCCGCTGAGTCCGCCGGGGGTGGTCAGTGCGTTGGCATATTCACGGGTCAGGGGCGGCAGTGCCTGGCCGCCATAGTCACGCTCGGTCACCGCGGCGTCGGGGACCAGGTCGCGCAACAAGGCGCGGGCCAGCTTGAAGGTCTGCGCGGCCTTGCCGTGGGGACTGAAACTGAGGAGCAGGGCGCGGGTCATTGGCTCAGGTCCTGGGAGAAGTGCATGCCCAGGGGCAACAGGCCCTGGCGGAAATAGAAGCGCTGGGCCAGGGCCATGTGCATGCCGGTGTCCAGTACCAGCCAGCGGTAGCCTCGGGCGCGGGTTTCTTCGCGTATGCGGTCCAGCAGGTGTTCGCCCAGGCGGCGCCTTTGTTGCGAGGCGTCTACGACCAGGTCATCTACGTAGATGAAGCGGCCATACAGGGTGTTTTCGGTCAGCCGATAGCCGGCGAGGCCGATTACCTTGCCGTACTCTTTGGCTGCCAGCAGGTGGTAGCCGTTTTGCCGTTGGCGCTGGATTTGTTCGGCGAATGCTGGGGCGTCGGTGAGGTGGGGGCGCAGTTGGTGCATGACTGGGAAGCTGGCGATGAGGTCGGCTTCGGTTTCCAGGTGGGTGAATTCGATGTGGTCATTCATGGTGAGCCTTTGTGCTTTTTAGGATGCGCCATTGTTGAGGGTGTGGCGAGAGGCGGACAGGGGCATGATTGGACATGTGGGTTGGGGCATATCCGTTATTTAGGTAACGGCTGCTTAGGGTTCCGCCCTTACGGCGGCTCACTTTGGAAAAGCCCCAAAGTAAGCAAAGGGCTCTTGCCCCAACACTCGGCACCTCGCCTAGGCTCGGTGTGCCCTCACTCCGGCTTGAATCCGTGGGCCGCCGCGATGGGCCATCCTTGGCCCAGCGCGGCTAACCCGGCGTCCTGCCGGGTTACCCACGGATTCAAGCCTGCGTTCGGCCAGCGTGTTTGACGGGGCGCCTCAGATCAAAAGCCAGAGCAAGAGCGACTCGCTTCGCATCGTAGATACGTTGGTGTGTATCCCTTTTTTTGCATCATCGTTGACGACCATCGCGGGCAAGCCCAGCTCCCACAGGAAAACGCACACGCTTCAACGTTTCGGTCGGCTATTAGGCCGCCGCGCTCTGCTTTTGATTGTGATCTTGATCTTAGGCGCCCCGTTAAACACGCTGGCCGGAATTCGGCAGGGATTTGGGGGGTAAACCGGCAGGGATGCCGGTTTAGCCGCCCCGCGCCATGGATGGCGCGTGGCGGCGGCCCCCCAAATCACTGTCGGATTACGGGCACACCGAGCGTGAGCGAGGTGCCGAGTGTTGGGGCAAGAGCCCTTTGGTTACTTTGGGGCTCTTTTCCAAAGTGACCCGCCGTAAGGGCGGAACCTATTTCAGCCATCACCCAAATAACGGATATGCCCCCAATCACAACCCCTGACTCCCCCGAATCAAATCATAAGCCTTCCTGGCAATCGGATTCGCCGTATTCGGCCGAATCCAAAGGTAATACGTCACCTCCGGCAACCGCGGCAACCCATCCGTCTCCCCCAACACCCGCATATCCGGCCCCAACATCTCCATACTCCGCGGCGTCACCCCCAACCCCGCCCGAGTCGCCGCCTTGATCCCGATCAAATTCGAAGCCAGATACGCCTGGCGCCAAGGAATATTCGCCCGCTCCAACGCCTCCAACGCATAACGCCGATAAATGCTCGGTTCATCCACCAGAATCAGCGGCAACGGCTCACTTGGCTGGTGAATATACTGGGCCGAACAAATCCACCACACCGGCGATGTGCGCAACGCAAACCCCTCAAGGTTCGGATCAGATCGCGTGGAAATCACCATATCCACCTTGCCCCGATGCAAGTCATCCATCAAAAACGGACTGCGCCCCACATCGATCTCCAACCGCAAACGCGGCGCCGAGCGAGCAATGTGGCTAAGGATCGGCGGCAAGATCGTGTCAGCAATATCGTGAGGCGACCCAATACGCAGCACACCACTCAAGCTGCTCTCACGCAGCGAATTCAACGCATCGTCATTCAGTGACAGCATCTGCCGCGCATGGCGCAGCAACTGCAAGCCCGGCTCGGTCAGTTGCTTTTGCCGGCCACGCTTCTCGAACAGACTGACCCCCACTTGCTGCTCCAGGCGTTGCATGTGCTGGGTCACGGACGATTGGGTGCGCGACAGGTGCATGCCGGCGCCGGCGAAGCTGTGGTGGTCGACCACGGCAATAAAGGTGCGCAGCAGTTCAAGGTCAAGGGTCGACATGGCCGGCTCCAGAGGCGGTTTTTATATCAAGCGTGTGAAGTTAAACATTACAGATATTTATGTATGGGTGAAGCGTATTTTTAGCGCGCCCCGTAAATAGTGGCATATGTCGTAATTGTAGGTTGTGCAGACACGGCAAGTTATAACGATATGAGATATTTGCATTTCCGTTGCCCCCACACTCTCCCTAGCATGCCCCTCCATCAGATCGGGGTACGCCGATCATTTGCCAGGGGGAAGTCCAATGAAGTTGAAAAAATGGTTGCCGGTGGCCCTCGGGTCGATCATCGCGTTGGGCAGCAGCGTGGCGGCGCAAGCCGATGCGACCCTGGACAAGATCGAGCAGCGTCATGTGCTGGTGGTCGGCGTGTTGTTGTCGGGCGGGCCATTCGGCAGCATTGACCCGGCCACGCAAAAGCCCAAGGGTCTGAACGTCGACCTGGCCAACGAGCTGGGCCGTCAACTCAAGGCTGAGGTGCAACTGGTGCCGGTACTGCCCGCCAACCGTGTGCAGTTCCTGCAGCAGGGCAAGGTCGACCTGTTGATCGCCAATATGGAATGGACCGCCGAGCGCGGTGAGATCCTCGGTTTTGTGCCGACCCCGTTCTATCGTATTGGCGGCGCGGCGGCGGTGCTCAAGGGCAGCAAGATCGCCCGCTGGGAAGACCTCAAGGATCAGCCCGTGTGCACTTCGCAGGGCAGCAGCTACGTGAAGCCGCTGACTGAGTTCGGCGCACAGCTCAAGGCATTCAAGAGTTCTTCCGAATCCCTGCTGGCCCTGCGTGGCAACAACTGCGTGGCGGCGGTGCATGACTCGACGCTGATCAACCCGTTGATCAATGACAGTCCTGAGTGGAAGGACTACCGCGTCATTACCCCGGAACTCAACCCGGCGCCTTCGGTGATCTGGACCCGTCGCGGCGAAAGCGATACCCAGGCCAAGCTCGATCCGATCGTCAAGGAACTGCACCGCAGCGGCTGGCTGATCGACGCCCAGACCCGCAACCGCATCAGCCCGGCCTCGCCGGCGCTGGTGGAATTGCAGCAACAGTTCAAGGGCGCCTGATATGCACTTCAAAACCTTCACCGCACTCGGCCTGGCGCTGTGCGCCGGCTTCGCCCAGGCCGATGCCACCCTCGATAAGATCCAGCAACGCCACGCCATCAGCGTCGGGGTGATTCTCAGCGGGCCGCCGTTCGGCACCCTGGACCCCAAGACCGGTGAGCACCTGGGCTACAACGTCGAACTGGCCAAGGGCATCGGCGAGGCGCTGGGCGTCGAGACCAAGACCGTATCGGTACTGGCGCCCAACCGCGTGCAGTTCCTGCAGCAGGGCAAGGTCGACATCCTGATCGCCAATATGCAGTTCACCGAAGAGCGTGCCGAGATCCTCGATTACGTGCCCACGCCCTACGAAGAAGTCGGCGGCGCGGCGTTGATCCGCAAAGGCGCTGGCATCCAGCAGTGGGCCGACCTCAAGGACAAGCCGGTGTGCGTGTCCCAGGGCAGCAACTTCATCAAACCGCTGCAAGAGACCTACGGCGCGCAGATCAAGGCGTTCCGCAGCCAGTCCGAGTCGCTGTTGTCGCTGCGCGGCAATGGATGTGTGGCGGCGGTGCACGTTAGCCCGACCATGCATGCCTTGCTCAGTGATGCCGAATGGGAGGGCTATGAAATTCCGTTGCCGGGCGACCTGATTCCGTCCAACTCGGTGATCTGGATCCGCAAGGGCGAACACGACACCCAGGCCCAAGCTCGATGCCATCGTGAAGGGTTGGCATAAAAGCGGTTTCCTGATCGCCCTCGGCGAGCGTACCGGCATGGCGCCGTCCCAGGCCCTGCGCGATTTGCATGAGCAATACAGCCATGAGTGATGCGTTGTTCGCCACCTTGCAACAGTTGCTCGGCGCGGCCCATGTGCAAACCAGCGAGCAAGCGGCGCACTACCTCACTGACAAACAGGGTCGTTATACCGGCCACGTG
Source organism: Pseudomonas azotoformans (assembly GCF_001579805.1). Lineage (NCBI taxonomy): Bacteria > Pseudomonadati > Pseudomonadota > Gammaproteobacteria > Pseudomonadales > Pseudomonadaceae > Pseudomonas > Pseudomonas azotoformans. Next base: position 4,687,358 of record NZ_CP014546.1, read on the forward strand.
ATCGCGGCGGTGCATCCGGCCAACACCGAGGAAGTGGCGGCGGTGGTGCGAGCCTGCGTGGCGCTGAAGGCGCCCATCGTGGTGCAGGGTGGCAATACGGGGTTGATGGCCGGCGCTACGCCGGATGCCAGCGGACGTTCGGTGTTGCTGTTGCTGGACCGCATGAACCGCGTGCGTTCGGTCGACACCGACAACGACACCCTGACCGTGGAAGCCGGGTGCATCCTGCAACATGTCCAGGACGCGGCCCGCGCAGCCGATCGCCTGTTTCCCCTGAGCCTCGGCGCCGAGGGCAGTTGCACCCTTGGCGGCAACCTCGGCACCAATGCCGGCGGCACCGGCGTGCTGCGTTATGGCAATACCCGTGAGCTGACCCTGGGCCTGGAAGTGGTGACCGCCGAAGGCGAGATCTGGCATGGCCTGCGCGGGTTGCGCAAGGACAACACCGGCTATGACCTGCGCGACCTGTATATCGGCAGCGAAGGCACCCTCGGCATTATCACGGCCGCCACCTTGAAGCTGTTTCCGCTGCCCAAGGCCCAGGCGACCGCGTTGCTGGCGTTTGATGAGCTGGCGCAAGCCGTCGCTTTTCTGTCCCATGCCCGTGCCGGTTTTGGTGCGAGCCTGACGGCGTTCGAATTACTCACTGCTGATTGCCTGGCGCTGTTGCGCGATCAGTTTCCGGAGGGCCCGCAGCCGTTCAAGACGGCCAATCAGCCCTGGTTCGCCCTGATTGAGCTCTCTGACAATCACGGCGAAAGCCATGCCCGCGAAGCCTTCGAGGCCGTGCTTGGCGAGGCCTTCGAAAAGCAGTTGATCAGCGACGCCCTGATCGCTGAAAGCCTGGCGCAAAGCGAAGCCCTGTGGTTGCTGCGCGAAAACATGAGCGAGGCGCAAAAGCGTGCCGGGCGCAATATGAAGCACGATATCTCGGTGCCGATCTCGCAAGTGGTCGCCTTTGTGGCGCACACCGACGCGTTGTTGCAGCAGCATTTTCCCGGCGTGCGTCACTTCACCTTCGGCCACTTGGGCGACGGCAACCTGCATTACAACGTGGCGCATCCACTGGATTCGACAGTGGACGCGCACATGGCGCACTACGCCGAACTCAGCGCCCTGGTGCACGACAGTGCCCATGCCCACGGTGGCTCGATCAGTGCCGAACACGGTATCGGCCAGCGCAAGGTCGGCCTGCTCAGCCGCTATAAAAGCCCGGTGGAGCTGGACCTGATGCGCCGCATCAAGCAGGCGCTGGATCCGCACAACCTGCTCAACCCCGGCAAAGTCCTTGAGGTACAGCCATGACCCTACGCCTGTCCCAACGCGTGCAGCGGGTCTCGCTGTCCGCCAACGCCGCCGCCAAATCCCGCGCCACTGAGTTGCGCGAGGCGGGGCGCGATATCCTCGATCTCACCACCGGCGAGCCGGATTTCGATACCCCCGAACACATCAAGCAGGCGGCCTATGCCGCGATCGCCGGCGGCGCTACCAAATACACGCCGACGCCCGGTGTAAAAGCCTTGCGCTTGGCCGTGCAACGCAAGCTGGCGGATGAAAACCGCCTGGACTATCCACTGTCGTCCATTGTGATCGCCAACGGTGCCAAGCAGATCATCTTCAACGCGTTTGCCGCGACCCTGGATGACGGTGATGAAGTGCTGGTGCCGACACCTTACTGGCCATCGTTCCCCGACAGCGTACGCTTCAATGGCGGCGAGCCGGTGTTCATCGAATGTGGGCTGGAGCAGGGCTGCAAACTGCTGCCGGCCCAGCTAGAGCAGCACATCACTGCGCGTACGCGCTGGCTGATCCTCAATGGCCCTGGCAACCCGAGTGGCGCGGTGTACAGCGAAACCGAACTGCGCGAGTTGGCCGAAGTGCTGCGTCGTCATCCCCAGGTGCTGGTCCTGCTGGATGAACTCTACGAACACATCCGTTTCGACGGCCGCCCGGCGCAGAGTCTGCTGAACGTTGCTCCGGACTTGCTCGACCGCTGTCTGCTGGTGGGCGGCGTGTCCAAGACCTACGCCATGACGGGCTGGCGCATCGGCTTTGGGGCGGGGCCGAAAACCTTGACCGATGCCATCGCAGTGGTGCAATCCCAATCCACTTCTGGGGCGTCCTCAGTGGGCCAGGCGGCTGCATTGGCGGCTTACAACGGTGGGCTGGACTTTCTTGCGGAGCACGTCGCGGCTTATCAATTGCGCCGGGATATTCTGGTGGAAACGCTTGCAGCCGTTGACGGCCTTGAAGTCCTGGAGCCCCAGGGCGGTTTCTTCGTCTTCGTGCGTTGCGCCGGGCTGCTGGGACGCGTTCGCCCGGACGGCCAGCGCATCAACAATGACGATGACCTGGTGGCCTGGCTGTTGGAGGAGGGCGTCGCCGGAGTGGCGGGCAGTGCCTATGGCCTGTCGCCGTGGTTCCGCCTGTCCATCGCCACGGCGACTGACAGCGTTGCAGAAGCCGGACGGCGTATCGCAAGCGCCTGCGGAAAGTTGCAATGATGGAGGTTTTCGTCCACTGGGCTGCGGGTATCGGCCTGAACTACAACTTTCTGTTGGATGCCTACCAGCGTGGCACGCTGGTCCAGGGCGCGCTGACCACCGGCCTGCTGTGCCTGTTCACCATTATTGGCAGCCTGTTGGCGGGCATCACGCTTGCGGCGATGCTCACCTCGGGTAACCCGTGGCTGGCCAAACCGGCGCGGGTGTTCGTCGAAGTCACGCGCAACACGCCGACCCTGGTGCAGCTGTACTGCGCGTTCCTGGTGCTGAACATGCTGCTGACCCAGGCAGTCGGTGCGGCGAACCCGCTGACGCCGTTTGCCTGGGTGGTCATTGTGATTTCCCTGCACAAAGGCGCGTTCCATGCCGAGGCCTTGCGCGCCGGCATCGAGGCGGTGCCGGCGGTGACCCTGGAAGCCGCCAGTTCCCTGGCTTTCAGCAGCCGCCAATTGCTGTGGAATGTGCAGTTGCCGTTGGCGCTGCGCTTTGCCTTGCCATCGCTGATCAACAACCTGATCGATCTGGTGAAGATGACCGCCGTGGCTTCCGCGATTGCGGTGGGCGACATCACCTACGCGGCCATCATGATCTGGACCCAGAGCGATAACGTGCTGGAACTGATGATCCTGATCCTGAGCTTTTTCGGCCTGCTGAGTTTTATCGTCAATTGTGTGGGGCGCTGGCTGGAAGCGCGCCTGAGGATGCCCGGCTATGGCCATTGATTCATTCCCGGTGTTGTCGGCGTTGCTGCAATGGTCGCCGGCACTGGTGGCCGGTTTCGGCCAGAACATCTTGATCAGCGTGGTGGCGATTGCCCTGGGCTCGGTGCTGGGGTTGTTGATCGGTGCGTTGGCCTTGTCGCCGTTGGGCTTTGTCGCGCGGCTGTGGGTGCAGGTGTTTCGCAATGCGCCGTGGCTGGTGCTGATCTATTTCACCACCTACGTGTTCCCGTTCGAGATCCACATCGGCAGCAGCTACGTGTCGTTCCCCGATTGGGTCAAGGTCACCATCGGCCTGGCGTTGCCGGCCAGCGCCAACGTGGCGGAGATCTTCCGTGGCGCCATCGGTTCGATCCCCAGCACCCAATGGGAAGCCGCGCGCTCCCTGGCGTTTACCCGTGGCCAGTTGTTTCGTTCGATCATCCTGCCGCAGTGCTTCAAGCGCATGTTGCCGCCGTGGATGAACCTGTACGCCGTGGTCACCATGGGCACCGCGCTGGCCTCGCTGGTGGGCGTGCACGACGTGATCGACACCGCGCAGATCGCCAGCAACACCGTGAACATGACTGGCTTTACCGTGCTGATCTACTTGAGCCTGCTGGTGCTGTTCTTTGCCTATTGCTACCCGATTTCCCGTCTCACCCAACACCTGGAGCGCCGTTATGCCTTCTACTGAACCCTTGGTGAGCCTGCGGGATGTGCACCTGTCGTTCGGCGCCAACCCGGTGCTCAAGGGCATCGACCTCGACGTGCTGCGCGGCCAGGCGGTGTCGATCATCGGCCCGTCGGGGTCGGGCAAGTCGACGATCCTGCGCTGCATCACCGGTTTATTGCAGCCTCAGCGCGGCAGCATCCGCGTGGGCCAGACCCAGGTCGATACCTTGGCCCAGGAAGCCCAGCGCATCGAGTTGCGTAAGCGCGTCGGGTTTGTGTTCCAACAGTACAACCTGTTCCCGCACTTGTCGGTGCTGGAAAACCTGGTGATCGCCCCGCGCAAGGTGCTCGGCCGCAACCGTGCCGACGCCGAGAAAGACGCTCGCGCCTTGCTGGCCAAGGTGCGCATGGAGCACAAGGCCGATGCCTATCCCGGCCAACTGTCCGGTGGCCAGCAGCAACGTGTGGCGATTGCCCGGGCGTTGGCGATGCGTCCGGAGCTGATCCTGTTTGACGAAGTGACGTCGGCACTGGACCCGGAGACCGTCGGCGAAGTGCTGACGGTGATCCGCGAACTTACCGAAGAGGGCATGACCTGCGTGTTGGTCACCCACGAAATGCGCTTCGCCGAAGAGATCAGCGACGTGGTGTATTTCACCGAAAACGGCGTGATTGTCGAGCATGGCAGCGCGCAGCAGATCTTCCAGAACCCGGCCAGCGAACGCACCCAGACGTTCCTGCGCCATGCCTTGGGCGACACGGGGCGCCGTGGCCCCATCGCCCACGACCCGTACCTGTTGACCAATTTGAGCCGTTACAGCCTGTCTGTCTGATAAGAGGAAATTCGTGATGAGTATCGAAAACCGTGCCGACGTGATCGAAGCGTTTTTGCAGCAGATCCGCGTCATCAACCAGCGTGGCGTAGACCGCGCGGCCTTGGATGAAATCGTTGGGCTGCTGGAAAACCTCGCCCAGCGCCGCGACCTGTTCAACTTTGATGAATTCCCCGCGCCCGTGCCGGGGCAGGGCAGCACGGCGTTCCGCTATCGCCTGAATGACGACGGTGATACGCCGACGCTCTACCTGAATTCGCTGTTACCGGGCAAAAGCACGATCCCGCATAACCACGAGACCTGGGCGATCATCAGTGCCATCGAAGGGCAGGAGATCAACTACGTATACGCGCGCAGCGATGAGGGTCGCGAGCCGGGGTTCACCACCCTGACGCTGGAGAAAGAAGTGATCGTGCAGCCGGGCACCTCGATCTCGTTCCTCGGTGAAGACCTGCATGGCATCAAGGTCGAGGGCGAGCAGGCGACGTTGCATTTCCACCTCTATGGCTTGCCGCTGGAATCGCTGAACGGCCGATATGGCGTGGAAGCGGACGGTCGCATCCTCAACTACAACGCCTCGCAGATGGCGCCGTCGATCAAGGCCTACGCATGATCGACCTTTATTACTGGCCCACGGGCAACGGCTTGAAGGTCGGCATCCTGCTCGAAGAGCTGGGTGTGGAATACCGCCTGGTGCCGGTGAACATCCGCGAAGGCCAGCAGAAACAGGCGGACTTCCAGCGCATCAGCGCCAACGGGCGCATCCCGGCGATTGTCGACTATCGCCCGGAGGTGCCGCTGAGCCTGTTCGAATCCGGCGCGATCCTCAATTACCTGGCCGACAGCGCCGGTCAGTTCTTGCCACCGGCGGGTACTGCCGAGCGGCAAAAGGTCCAGGAATGGTTGTTCTGGCAGGTGGGGCATATCACCCCGTATCTGAGCCAGTTGCAGCTGTTCAAGGAGAAGGCTCCGGAGCCGATTGCGTTTGCCCTCGACCTGCTCAACGCCGAAGCCACGCGCTTGTATCGGGTGCTGGAACAACGCCTGGCCGAGGTGCCCTATGTGGCGGGCGAATACTCGGTGGCGGACATGGCGATCTTCCCGTGGATTCAACCGCAGCGGCAGGGCCAGGCCTTGGCCGATTACCCCCGTATCCAGGCCTGGCGTGAGCGCATCAAGGCGCGGCCGGCGGTGCAGCGTGCCTATGCCAAGGGTCGCGAAGTGGCCGCGGGCGAACGTTCGTTGGCGTTGCAGTAACTCTTTTCTTCATTTGTTGGGACTTCCATGAGCCAGACCATCACCCCCAGTCAACTGCAGCAATGGCTGTTCGACGGGCAGGAAATCGCCCTGTTCGACGTGCGCGAACACGGCCAATACGGTGAAGCCCACCTGTTTCACGGGGTGAACTTGCCCTATAGCCGTCTGGAACTGGAGGTACGCCGACTGGCGCCTAACCCCCAGGTGCGCCTGGTGATTTACGACCAGGATGGCGGTGATGTGGCGGCGCGCACGGCGCAACGTTTACGGGGGCTGGGTTATAGCCGCGTGCATGTGTTGGAGGGGGGCGCCGAAGGTTGGCAGGCCGCCGGCTTGCAGCTGTTTGCGGGGGTGCACGTGCCATCCAAGGCGTTTGGCGAGTTGGTCGAAGAGGCCAGTCACACACCGCATGTGACTGCTCGGCAATTGGCGGACTGGCAAGCGCGCGGCGAACCGTTGGTGGTGCTGGACGGTCGGCCGTTCGATGAATACCGCAAGATGACCATTCCCGGCTCCATCTGCTGCCCCAATGGTGAACTGGGCTACCGCGTGCATGACCTGGTGCCGGATGACAGCACGCCCATCGTGGTCAACTGCGCCGGGCGCACCCGCAGCATCATCGGCGCGCAGACCTTGATCAACCTGGGTCTGAAGAATCCGATCTATGCCTTGGAAAACGGCACCCAGGGCTGGTACTTGGAAGATTTCCAACTGGAACACGGCAGCACCCGGCGATATGCGGATCACGTCAGCAGCGATCTTGCCCAGCAGTGCCAGGCGGCGCAGCGACTGGCCGAGCGGGCAGGGGGGGTGACGGTGTCGGCGGATCAGGTGCGCCAGTGGGCCGATGACGCCCAACGTAGTCTGTTTCTGTGCGACGTGCGCACGGGTGAAGAGTTCGCACTCGGCACATTGCCGGGTGCGCAACATACGCCGGGCGGGCAGTTGATCCAGTCCACCGACCTTTACATCGGCGTGCGCCAGGCGCGCATTGTGCTGGTGGACAGTGATGGTGTGCGTGCACCGATTGTTGCCAGTTGGCTGCGCCAGTTGGGGCATGAGGCGTATGTATTGAACGGTGGCATCGACAGCGGGCTGGCCTTGCCGGTGTTGCAGCCGGTGGCGTATGAGCCGCTGCCGTTGATCAGCCCTCGTGCTTTTGACTTGGGGGACGTCAACCTGATCGACCTGCGCCCGAGCATGGTCTTTCGAAAGGGGCATATTCCCGGTTCCCGGTGGTCGATCCGTTCGTTGCTGGAAACCGATCAGCGTCCGTTGGTACTGGTGGCGGATGATCCTGCGTTGGCCGCCTTCGCCGCCCAAGGGTTGCAGGCGCAGCTGCTCGACGGCGGTTTCGCCGCCTGGGCCGCGGCCGGTCTGCCGGTGAGTGAGGACCCGCAAAACCCGCCCGACGCGCAGTGTATCGACTTTCTGTTCTTCACCCACGACCGCCACAGCGGCAACAAGGACGCCGCGCGCCAGTACCTGGCCTGGGAAATCGGCCTGCTGGCGCAGATGAGCACGGCAGAGATCGCCAGCCTTAAACCGCTGCCGGCACCGTCGCGGGTGCGCACCCGGCTGATACATGCGGCCCGTACCGAAAAAGGCCAGGGTGGCCGCGCGGTCAACGTGCCGATTACACGCATCAGCACCGTGCTGTTCGACAACCTGGCGCAGATGCGTGACGCCCGTGCCCGCCGTGACAGTGAGCGGGTGTTGACCTATGGCGCACGCGGCAACCCGACTTCCCACGCCCTGGAAGACCTGGTCACCGAACTGGAGGGCGGCTATCGCACCCGTCTCTACGGCACCGGCCTGGCCGCAGCAGCCCAGGTGTTCCTGGCGTATCTGCGCCCCGGCGATCACGTGCTGATCACCGATGCGGTGTATTCGCCGGTGCGCAAGTTGGCTCGCGAGTTCCTGCAGCCGTTCGGCATTGAAGTCAGCTATTTTTCGCCGGACGGCAAAGGCCTGGAAGCCCAGTTGCAAGCCAATACCCAACTGGTCTACGCCGAAGTCCCGGGTTCGTTGCTCTACGAACTGTGCGACCTGCCCGCCATTGCCGCGTTGTGCAAACCGCGCAATATCCTGCTGGCCGTGGACAACACCTGGGGCTCGGGCTACCTGTATCGCCCGCTGGCGTTGGGCGCAGACATCTCCATCATGGCCCTCACCAAATACCTCGGCGGCCATAGCGACGTGATGATGGGCAGCGTGTCCACCACCCAGGCCGCGTGGCCGGCGCTGGGCCGGATGAGCGATACCTTCGGCAATGCCGTGAGTGCGGACGATGCCTATCTGATCCTGCGCGGTGCACGCACCCTGGCCTCGCGCCTGGATGTGCATGAGCGACAGGCATTGGACATCGCCCTGTGGTTGCAGGCGCAGCCGCAGGTCAAGCGCGTGTTCCATCCGGCGTTGCCCGAACATCCGGGGCATGCGCTGTGGCGGCGGGATTTCACTGGCAGCAATGGCTTGCTGTCATTTGAGTTGAACAGCGCTGACCCGGCCTATCTCGAGCGCTTCATCGACGGTCTGCAATTGTTCGGATTGGGCGCTTCGTGGGGTGGCTATGAAAGCCTGGTCACCGTGGCCGATACCCAGGACCGCGACAGCGCGGCGGACCGAGGGCTGAACCCGGTGGTACGCCTGCATATCGGACTGGAAGATGTGGCGGCGCTGATCGAGGACCTGCAGCGCGGGTTTGCGCTGGCGGGTTGAGCAAAAAAGCGCTCCCACGCAAGGTGGGAGCGCCCGGGCCGGTCAGTGCTTGACCGGCGTCGGCAGGGTCACCAAGTTGACATAGCCATCCCAGAACGCCTTTTGATCCACACCAAACACCACCTTGGCTTTCTGAGTACCCACCGGCGCACCTTTGGCGTAGCCCAGTGCGCGCCCGTAATCAGCGCCGAACGTAGCATCCACATCCACCCACAAATCGCGGGATTCAGTCACGATCTGCGGGTTGACCAGATACAGCGCCGGCAAGCTGTCCCAGGTAAAGCTGTGGTAGCTCGGATTCTTGTCGAACAAGGGACCGAACTCGTGCTTATACAGGTCGGCAATCGCGCCTTTCTGGGCAATCACACGCTGGTACACCGTTTTGTCGAAGGTGACTTTCTCGCACACATCATTGGGGAAAATCACGTGTTCGATCGGCGAGCGCAACACGATCTTCGCGGCCTCCGGGTCGAACCACCAGTTGAATTCCGCCGCCGGTGTGGTATTGCCCGGAATCTCCAGGGCGCCGCCCATGTACACGATGCGCTTGATCAGCGGCACGATATCCGGCGCCGAACGAATCGCCAGGGCGAGATTGGTCAGCGGCCCGACCGCCAGAATCGTTACCTGATGCGGGTTGGCGCGCACGCTGTCGACGATGAATTGCGCGGCGGTTTCCTTGCGCAATGGGGTGTGCGTCGCCAGGCCATCCGGCGGTGCGATCAACTGCCTGGGCGAAGTCGGGCGGGGGTTCTTGAATGCCCCCGGCCAGCCGGAGCCGAACAGCGCCTTTTCCGCCTCGTAGGTGGCGTAGTCATGCAGCAACGGGTAGGCAGCGCCGGAGTAGACGCCAACCTCTTTCTCCACGCCCATGCGCTCCACGGCCTTGAGCGCATCGACCTGCTCCTGGTCGACCCAGGCGTTGCCGCTGACCAGGGTCATGCCCAGCAACTCGATACGTTTTTGCGCATGGAGCTGGGCGAGCATGATGAAGGCCTGGCCGTCATCGTTGAGCACGTTGAAGTCGGTGTCGAAAATGACTTTCTCCGCAGCCTGGGCGGTGCCGGCACACAGGCCGACGGCAACCAGCAGCGCGCAGCTTTTCAGGAAACCTTGCATGGTGATTCATCCGAAAGAATTGTTGTTATCAACGGTTCACCAGTTTCGCCGGCAAGGCGATGACCAGGAAGCTGCTGAGGATCAGGCAGCCGGCGAAAAACCACAAGGCACCGGCGCTGCTGCCTGTGACGTCGATCGCAACGCCCATCAACGAGTTGCTCACCAAACCTGCGATATTCGCCACCGAACAGGCCAGGGCAAAACCGGTGGCCGCCGCAGTGCCTTTGAGAAAGGTCGCCGGCAGGCTGAAGAACACCGGCACCGCGCCGATGATCGCCGCCGAGGCAATCGCGAACAGCGCCACGGTGGCCGCCACGTTATGGGTAAAGAAGGTGCTGGTGGCCATGGCCGCCGCGCCGATGAAAAACGGCACGATGATGTGCCAGCGGCGTTCGCGGTGTTTGTCGGAGCTGGCGCCAATCAGCAGCATGCCGAGCAGGGCGGCCACGCTCGGCAGTGCAGTGAGCACGCCGATATGAAAGGTGTCGGTGACCCCGGCGTTGCGGATGAACGTCGGCATCCAGAAGCCCATGGCGTAGGCGCTGAGCAGGATCGAGAAGTCGATACCACCGAGCATCCACACCTTGAGGTTGAAGAAACCGTCGCGGAAGCTGTGCTTGCTGGCGGCACCATCGGCGTCGTCCTTGCGCAGTTCGCTTTCCAGCAGGGCTTTTTCCTCGTCCGACAGCCATTTGGCTTGCTGGTAGGTGTTGGGCAGGGCCCAGAAGGTCAGCACGCCCAGCAACACGCTGGGCACCGCTTCGATCAGGAACAGCCACTGCCAGCCGCGCAGGCCGCCCATGTGATCGAAGTGGCCCATGATCCAGCCGGACAGCGGGCCGCCGATCACGCTGGAGAGCGGCAGGCCGATCATGAACAACGCGATGATGCGCCCGCGTCGATGGGTGGGGAACCAGGTGGTCAGGTAGTACAACACACCCGGCAGGAAGCCCGCTTCAGCGGCGCCGAGCAGGAAACGCAGGATATAGAACTGGGTCGTGGAGGTGACCAGCATGGTGCAGGCCGAGAGCAGGCCCCAGGTGATCATGATGCGCGCGATCCAGATCTTCGCGCCGACCCGCTCCAGCACCAGGTTGCTGGGGACCTCAAAGATGATATAGCCGACAAAGAACAGCCCGGCGCCGAGGCCGAACGCGGTTTCGCTGAACTGCAACTGGTCGAGCATCTGCAACTTGGCGAAGCCGATGTTGATGCGGTCCAGGTAGGCGGCGAGGTAGCAGAAGCACAGGAAGGGGATCAGCTTCCAGGTGATCTTGTGGTAGAGCGTGTTGACGGGGTCTGCGACCGAGGTCGCGGGCGCTGCATTCGCAATGGGCATTGGGTGTCTCCTGGCGGTGACTTATGGTTTTTATACAGCCGCTTTTGTTCCAGCACTTCGGAGTGCTGTAGAAGCGACTTCCAAAGGCAGTGTCAGAAGACTGGGGCGCGGGCCCCAGTTTGATGCAAGACCGCGCTCTATGGCGCAGTTCTTGATAACGTCTTATTGCTCCCTGAACTTGCGCATTGCCTCCTGCTTGCTCACCACGTCGCCATACTTGCTGTCGATATCGAACAGGTTGGCCTCATGGGGCGCCGGGTGCCGATCGCCGACGCATTCGCGCACGACGATGGTGCGAAACCCGTGTTGCACCGCATCCACCGCCGTGGCACGGATGCAGCCGCTGGTGGAACAGCCGGCCAGCACGACGGTGTCGATGCCCTGGGCATGCAGCATTGGCGCCAGGCTGCTGCCGAAAAACGCACTGGCGTACTGTTTGGTAATGACGACTTCCTCGGCCAGTGGCAGTACCTCGGCGCAGAACGCCGCGAGTGGGTTGCCTTCGACCATGTCCTTCATCACCGGGGCTTTTTTCACCCAGATCCCGCCATCGACGAAATGGCCGGGATGGTAGCGGATATTGGTGTGCACCACCGCAATCCCGTGTTGGCGTGCGGTGGTCAGCAGCTCGACGCTTTCCGCCACGGCCGTGACCACGCCAGGCGCAAACAGCGGCGCGCCTTCGGTGGTGTAGCCCTGCATGAAGTCGATCATCAGCAGCGCGGCTTTTTCGCCAAAGCCGATGCGGTTGCCCCATACGCCCTGGTAGTTGGCGTCGGCGGATTGTTCGGTCATCTTTAAACCCCCTCAGTAAGCACCGGAAAGCAGGGCACCGGCACCCGGCACGATGGGCTCCAGGTCCAACGCCTTGAGCATCGCGTAGGTGGTGGCAATGGCGGCGGTGAGTACCGGTTTGCCGGTTTGTGCCTCGACCTTGGCCACCACCGGCAGCGATTGCATCTGCACGCAGGCAGACAGCACGATCACATCGACGCCTTCCAGGTTCATCCCGGCGACGATGGCCGGCAGGTTGGCCGGGTCGTGGCGGGCCACTTCGAGGTTGTCGGGGATTTCCAGGGCGCGCCAATCCACCACTTCAAAGCCTTCTTCACGGATGTAGTTCACCACCAGTTCAGTCAGCGGTTTCATGTACGGCGCGACGATGGCAATGCGCTTGGCGCCCATGACTTTCAGGCCTTCGATCAAGGCGCCGGCGCTGGTGATCACGGGCGCGTTGGCGTCGTTGTCAGCGGTGGCTTTGCGCAGGCGCTGTTCGGAGTTGCGGTGATAACCCAAGCCCATGGCCATGATCGCCACCAGGCAGGCGTAGCCCAGCACATCGACCTTGGCGTCGGACAACTCGACAGCGCAACGGTCGGATTCGCCGTCCATGGCCGCCAGTTCTTCCTTGCGCACTTGCTTCATGCGCATGCGGCTGGAGTGAAAGGTGAAGCGCTCGGGACGTATTGCCTGGCGCGCGGTGAGCATCGCCGGAATCTCGGTTTCCATGGTGGTGTTGGAGCTCGGCACGATCTGGCCGATGCGGTAAGGCTTCTGCATGGGGGTCTCCGTTCTTATTGTGTGAGGAAGTCGCCGAGGGCGACGAAGAAACCGTCGAGGTCGTCCCACGGAATCATGTGGCCGGCGTCTGGCACGCGGGCGACGTGGATACTCGGTTGCAGGTCCTGGATTTCGGCAATGTCCTCATCAAGGATCACGCCGCCACGCCCGGCCACCATCAACAGGGCAGGGGCCTTGAGGTGGGGCAGGTCCTGGTGGAAATCCACTTCGTGGAAGTCATTGAAGGCGCGCACGATGGCGGGCTCGTAGCAGGTGTGCAGCCATTCGGCGCGCAGTTGCAGTTGTTCCTGGGTCCAAGTGGCGCAGAAGGCGCGCATCGCCTGCGCGTCCATGCCGACCAGGGATTGGCGGATGGAGTCGACGTACCACGGCAGCTTGCTCGGGTATTCGCGTCGGCCTGGGCCTGAGACCGGTGGGTCGATCAGCACCACGCGCTTCACGCCTTGAGGGTGTTTGACGGCACTGCGCACGGCAAAGCGTGCACCCATGGAATGGCCCATCAGGTGGTAGTTGTTCAGGTTCAATGCGTCGGCAAAGGCACCGATGTCCTCGGCGCAGGTGTCCGCGCTGTAATCCAGCTCGGGACCGGTCGTAGACAGGCCGCGACCGCGCACATCCAGCACATAGGTGTCGAACTGCGCGCCGAGGCGCTCGGCAACAAAGCCCCAGGTGATGGCCGGGCTGGTGATGCCGGGGATCAGGATCAGCACCGGGCCCTTGCCGCCGTAACGCAGGTAGTGTTGGCGAATGCCGTTGGCCTGCACGTTGCCGCCGTAGAGAAAAGTGCTCACGCGGCCACCCCCGATTTCAGTTCCTGGGCGTACAGGTCATAGCCATAAACCCAGGCCGGATCTTCCTGGGTGCGCAGCCAGGTGTTGGCATTGGACACGGCCTGCACGCGGGATGCGCGTTCCTTGCGGTTGGCTTCGTAGAGCTGGAAGGCGGTGCGGTAGTCGCTGATGCCGGTTTCCTGCAGGCAGCGGGTGAGCATGGCGGCGTCTTCGATGGCCATGCCTGCGCCCTGGGCCATGTGCGGTTTCATCGGGTGGCAGGCATCGCCGAGGAGTACCAGACGGCCACGGCTCCACAACGGCAGCGGGTTGCGGTTGCGCAGCGGCCATTTGGTCACGCTTTCGGTGGATTCGATCAGGGCCTGGACGGTGGGGTGGTAGCCCTTGAAGGCGTCGAACATCTCTTCGCGACTGCTGTCGACGAACGCACCCTGGAAGTCCCATTCGGCATGGGGCACGCCGGTCACGTAGTAGTACTCGTCGCGCTTGCCGGTGGTGTAGTAGACCATCATGTGGCGGTCTTCGGTCCACCACTTGATGCAGTCTTCGAACTTCAGGTCGTACTTGGCGAGCTGGTCACCCCGGATCAGCGCACGGTGCGCGACCCAGCCGCTGTACAGCGGTTTTTCCACGCCGAGCAGTTCTTCGCGGATCTTGGAATTGATGCCGTCGGCGCCGATCACGATGTCGGCGTAGGTCACCTGGCCATCGGCGAAGGTCAGGCGTACCTGGGTGTCGGTTTCTTCAAGGGTTTCCAGGCGCTTGTTGAAGTGCAGTGTGCCGGGCTTGAGGGTGGACATCTGCAGCGCATGCAGGTCGCCACGGTGCACGGTGATGTAGGACGCGCCATAGCCGGTAAGCGGGATACGCGACAGGTAGTCGCCGCTCTCGCCGCAACGGCTGAACCAGTGCTCGGGGTGCGAGCCCATCAGGTCCAGCTGCTTTTCGATGCCCATGCGGCGGAAGATTTTCATGATGTTGGGCCCCATGTGGATCCCCGCGCCCAACCGGGAAAACTCCGGCGCCTGCTCGTAGACATCCACGTCGAAGCCGGCTTGCTGCAACAGGGTGGCCGCGGCGGCGCCGCCCAGGCCTGCGCCGACGATGGCGATTTTCTGAGTGCTTCCCATGGGGCGTGTTCCTCTCTCTTTTTTGATTTTCGGCGGCGTCTGTCCGCAAGGTTATAAAGTGTATACGCTCATTTTTTGAAATGGGAAGCCTGTCTTTGCAAATTTATTTTTTGGCCGCATTTGTCCTGTGTAACGGGTTGTGGTTAGCAATTGCTAGGTTTGTTTCGATAGGTAACGTTTTTGTGCACCGCTTGCAGTCTGACTGCAATTCGGGTCTTATCGTTATTAAATGGCGTATACGCTATAAAAATGCACTAGAGTGAAGCGCAGTGCCTGAACTTGGTGCAGGCCCACAGGAGACAGGAAAATGCCGGTAAGCGATTGCGAACTGACCCAGATGTTTGAACACGTGTTGACGCTGTCCAAGGTCGACCCGACCCAGAGCGTTGCCGTGCTCAAGAGCCATTACTCCGACGCACGCACCGTGCGTGCCGCGATGGACGCCGCGCAGCGCCTGGGGGCCAAGGTGTATGCGGTGGAGTTGCCGTCGTTCAACCATCCCAGGGCGATGGGCAATGACATGACCGCCTACTGCGGCGACACCGCGCTCACCGGCAATATCGCCGCCCAGCGTGCACTGGAAGCCGCCGACTTGATCGTCGACACCATGATGCTGCTGCACTCGCCAGAGCAGGAGCAGATCCTCAAGACCGGCACGCGCATTCTGCTGGCGGTGGAGCCGCCGGAAGTACTGGCGCGCATGCTGCCGACCGAAGAGGACAAGGTGCGTGTATTGGCGGCCGAACAGTTGCTGAAAAAAGCGCGCTCGATCCATGTGAAATCCCGTGCCGGCAGTGACTTCCGCGCCGCCTTGGGGCAGTACCCGTCGGTGACCGAATACGGTTTTGCCGATGAGCCGGGACGCTGGGACCATTGGCCGAGTGGTTTCCTGTTCTCCTGGCCCAACGAAGAAACCGCCGAAGGCGTGCTGGTGCTGGACATCGGTGACATCCTGCTGCCGTTCAAGACCTATACCCGCGAGAAGATCACCCTGGAGATCGAGAAGGGCTTCATCACCAACATCCACGGTGGTTTCGAGGCTGAATACCTGCGCGACTACATGAAGTACTTCAACGACCCCGAGGTGTACGGCATCTCCCATATCGGCTGGGGCCTGCAGCCACGGGCGCAGTGGACGGCCATGGGCTTGCACGACAAGAACGACGGCATGTGCATGGACGCGCGGGCGTTCTATGGCAATTTCCTGTTCTCCACCGGGCCGAATACCGAAGTGGGCGGGACACGCAAGACGCCGTGCCATATGGATATTCCGCTGCGCAATTGCGATGTGTACCTGGATGATGAAGCGGTTGTGATTGCCGGGGATGTGGTTGCGCCGCAAGCCTCCCGCGCCCGCTGATCATAGGTGTGGGGATGGAGTATCATGCCTCCCCACGTTAGCCACCCACCGAGCTCAGCCGTGCCAGATTCCTACGTATTTTCTGAACAAGTCGGCCACCTGTTGCGCAAGGCCTACCAGCGCCATCTGGCGATCTTTCAGCAGAATGTTGGCGATTCCCAGCTCACCGCCGTGCAGTTCGTCACCCTGTGTGCCCTGCGCGATCACGGTGCAAGCTCCCTGACCGAACTGGTCAAGGCCACCGCCGTGGACCAGGCGACTATTCGCGGCATCGTCGAGCGGCTCAAGACCAAGGAGCTGATCAGCCTGGAACCGGACCCGCAGGACAAGCGCAAAGTGGTGGTGGACCTGTCCCCGGCAGGCGCCGAACTGGTCGCCCAGACCGCGCCGCGCGCTGCGCAGATCAGCGAATTGACCCTGAGCAATCTCAACCCGGCCGAACGGATCGCGGTGTTGTTCCTGTTGCGCAAGATGATCGACGACCCGCAGGAATAATCGCAGCTGGCATCGATCTTGCTCTGAGTTCATGTAGTAGCCACTTCATCCGTCAAGTGTGTCGTGAGGCCCCAGGCCCACGACGCTTTTTTTTGACTGTTTGATGTAGTGAATACTTCACCAACTGTTACGGGCGAAGCGAATGATCAGCCAGCACATCACGGTAACGCTTGAGGTCAACGGGCAGAAAAGCGACGTCAGCGCCATGGCGGACACGCCGCTGTTGCTGGTGCTGCGCAATGACCTGGAACTCAATGGTCCCAAATACGGCTGCGGCCTGGGGGAGTGCGGTGCCTGCACCGTGATCATTGATGGAGTGGCGGCCCGTTCCTGTGTGTTTCCGTTGTCGGGGGCTGTGGGCCGCGAGATTGTCACCCTGGAAGGTCTGGGCTCACGCCAGGATCCGCACCCGGTGCAACAAGCCTTTATCGACGAGCAGGCCGCGCAATGTGGCTACTGCCTCAACGGCATGATCATGACCACCAAGGCCTTGCTCGACCGTAACCCCAACCCCAGCGAAGCCGAGGTGCGCAACGAGCTGTCGGGCAACCTCTGCCGTTGCGGCACCCATATCGAAATCCTGCGCGCCGTGCTGCGTGCGGCCCGCCTGATGACCGTGGATTGATGACCATGACCGACACCCCGCTTTCCCGTGACCAGTGGCTGGCCAAGGCCGGCGTTTTGTTGATCGTCGATGACGTGCTGCCGCCTTCGGGGCCGGTGGCAAAGGGCGGCACGCCCACCGTGAAACCCAAGGAACTGGGGCTGTTCATTGCGGTAAACGATGACGGCCTGGTGTACGCGTTCAATGGCCATGTGGACCTGGGCACCGGCATTCGCACATCGTTGGCGCAGATCGTCGCCGAAGAGCTCGACCTGACGATGGAGCAGGTGAAGATGGTGCTCGGCGACACCGAGCGTGTGCCCAACCAAGGGGCAACCATCGCC
The DNA here is from genome assembly GCF_001579805.1 of Pseudomonas azotoformans. NCBI lineage: Bacteria > Pseudomonadati > Pseudomonadota > Gammaproteobacteria > Pseudomonadales > Pseudomonadaceae > Pseudomonas > Pseudomonas azotoformans. The sequence goes on from NZ_CP014546.1 coordinate 4,704,809, forward strand.
AGTGCAACTTTGCAGATATCCGCGGTGCCCCTGCGCAATGCCGCAGCCGAAGCACGGCGTTTCCTGTTGGCGCGGGCGGCGGGGCGCCTGGGTGTGAGCACGGCCAGCCTGAAGGTCGATGCTGGCGTCATCCACGCAGCTGACGGGCGCACCGCCACGTATGCCGAACTGGTCAGCGGCCAGCACGACCAACTGCGCATCAGCGGTGACGCGCCGCTCAAACCCATCGAGGACTACCGCCTGGTGGGCAAGGGCGCTGCGCGAGTGGATATCCCCGGCAAAGCCACGGGCGAGCTGACCTACGTACACGACATGCGCGTGCCGGGCATGCTCCATGGCCGAGTGATTCGCCCACCGTATGCCGGGCTCGATTGCGGCGATTTTGTCGGCAACAGCCTGTTGAGCGTGGATGAGTCGTCCATCGCGCATATCCCCGGTATCGTCGCGGTGGTGGTGATCCGCGATTTTGTCGGTGTGGTGGCGCTGCGTGAAGAGCAGGCGGTCAAGGCCGCCAGCGAATTGCAGGTGCACTGGAAACCCTGGAACCACGCGTTACCGGACATGAGTGATGTTGAACAGGCGATCCGCGACAACCCCCGCGTACGCCGTACCGTGCTTGACCAGGGCCATGTCGACGAAGCCCTGGCCGGCGCCAGCCAACGTATGCCGCGCAGTTATCTCTGGCCGTACCAGATGCACGGTTCGATCGGCCCGTCCTGCGGCGTGGCGGATTATTCGCCAGCCGGCAGCCGGGTGTGGTCGGGCAGCCAGAACCCGCACCTGCTGAGGGCCGACCTGGCATGGCTGCTGGAGTGCGATGAAGCGCTGATCGATGTGATCCGCATGGAAGCCGCCGGCTGCTACGGGCGCAATTGCGCGGATGATGTGTGCGCCGATGCCTTGCTGTTGTCCCGTACGGTGGGCAAGCCGGTGCGCGTACAACTGACCCGCGAGCAGGAACACCTGTGGGAGCCCAAGGGCACCGCGCAACTGATGGATGTCGATGGCGGCCTCAACGCCGATGGCAGCATTGCCGCCTACGATTTTGAAACCAGCTACCCCTCCAATGGCGCGCCGACCCTGGCGCTGTTGCTGACCGGCCGCGTCGAGCCGGTGGCGGCGATGTTCGAGATGGGCGACCGCACCTCGATCCCGCCTTACGACATCGAGAATATGCGCGTGACCATCAACGATATGGCGCCCATCGTGCGCGCGTCGTGGATGCGCGGCGTGTCGGCCTTGCCTAACACCTTTGCCCACGAGTCCTACATCGACGAACTGGCGTTCGCCGCCGGCGTCGACCCGGTGGAATACCGCCTGCGTTACCTCAAGGACGAGCGCGCCATCGACCTGGTGAAATCCACCGCCGAACGCGCCAACTGGGCGCCGCGCACCGCGCCGATGCAAACTACCAACGAGGACCATCTGCTGCGTGGTCGTGGCTTTGCCTACGCGCGCTACATCCACAGCAAATTCCCCGGATTCGGCGCGGCCTGGGCGGCGTGGGTGGCGGATGTGGCCATCGACAAACAGACGGGCGATGTGTCGGTGACCCGCGTGGTGATCGGGCATGACTCGGGGATGATGATCAACCCGGCCGGGGTGCAGCACCAGATCCACGGCAATGTGATCCAGTCGACCAGCCGTGTGTTGAAGGAGCGGGTGACGTTTGAAGAGTCGACGGTGGCGAGCAAGGAGTGGGGTGGTTATCCGATCCTGACCTTCCCCGAAGTGCCACAGATCGACGTGATGATGATGCCGCGCCAGGACCAGCCACCCATGGGCGCCGGAGAGTCGGCGTCGGTGCCCAGCGCCGCGGCGATTGCCAATGCGATCTATGACGCCACCGGCATTCGTTTTCGTGAGTTGCCGATCACCCCGGAGCGGGTGTTGGCAGCGTTGAATGCGGGCACCTTGGGCGAGCCGGCCAAGTCGCCGGAGAAACGCCGCAAATGGTGGTTTGGTGCGCTGTTCGCCACCTTGGGCGCGGTGCTGGCGACGGCCTGGCCGTTCCACAGTGAAATCGCGCCGATTGCACCGCCCAGCGCCGGCACTTGGTCCAAGGCCACTTTGGAGCGCGGGCGGTTGCTGGCGGCGGTGGGCGATTGCGCGGTGTGCCACACGACGCCTGGCGGCGCGACCAATGCCGGTGGGCTGGCGATGCAGACGCCGTTCGGCACGCTGTACAGCAGCAATATCACCCCGGATGTGCAGACCGGCATTGGCGCCTGGTCCTACCCGGCCTTCGAGCGGGCAATGCGTGACGGTATTGGTCGTGACGGGCGCAATCTGTATCCGGCGTTTCCTTATACGGCGTTTCGCAATATCAACGATGCGGACATGCAGGCGTTGTACGCCTATTTGATGTCTCAGGCCCCGGTGAGCCAGGCGCCGACGCCGAATGCGATGAGCTTTCCGTTCAATCTGCGGCCGTTGATGGCGGGCTGGAATGCCCTGAACCTGCGGCGCGGTGAAATTTCGGTGCAGCCTGAGCGCAGCGAGCAATGGAATCGCGGCAATTACCTGGTCAACGGCCTGGGCCACTGCGCCGCCTGCCATTCGCCGCGCAACCTGATGGGCGCGGAGAAGGGCGGCAAATCCTTTCTGGCCGGTGGCAGGGTCGATGGTTGGGAGGCGCCGGCCCTCAATGGTTTGTCCAAGGCCCCGACGCCGTGGACCCAAGACCAACTGTTTAGCTACCTGAGCACCGGCTATTCCGACGCCCATGGCGTGGCGGCTGGCCCGATGGGGCCGGTGGTCAGTGAATTGTCGAAACTGCCCAAGGCGGATATCCGCGCGATGGCGGTGTACCTGGCCTCGCTCAACGGTGATGCGGCTGCCGAGACCCAGGTGGCTGCGGCGGCCAGCGTGCCGAATCCGAACGGTCGACGGGTGTTCGAAGGCTCCTGCAAGGCCTGCCATGCGGATGGCCTGGGGCCGAAACTGTTTGGGGTGAGCCCGTCGTTGGCGACCAATACCAATGTACACAGCGATCAGCCGGATAATTTGATCAAGGTGATTTTGCAGGGCATCAGCAACCCGGCGACCAAGGATCTGGGGTACATGCCGGGGTTCAAGGACAGTTTGTCCAATAGCCAGGTGGCGGATCTGGCGGCGTACCTACGCGGCAAATTCGCACCGAACGCGCCGCAGTGGAATGGCCTGGAACAGAAGGTGGCGCATTTGCGCGCCAATCCAGGCACCCACTAAGGCGTCACGCCGCGCAGCACCAGGTCACTGATGAACCCCAGCCAATCCTGCTGCTGGCCTCTGTTTGCCAGGTCTTCACCGAGGAACGAGCTGAGGGTGTGGCGGTTGGAATTATAGAAGTAGCACAGCGAAGCAATCATCAAGTACACGTGCTTGAGGTCCACATCCAGGCGAAACACGCCTTGGGCCTGGCCCGCCTCGATGATCGGGCGCAGCACGCCGACCGCTTCCCCGGACAACCTGCGCATCTCGCCGGACTGTTGCGCGTGCTTGCCCTGGTGCAGGTTTTCGATGCTCAGGATCGCCACGAACTCCGGGTGCTTGACGTAGTAATGCCAGATGAACGCCACCAGGTCACGCAGCGCCTGCTCTGGTGCATCGAGGTTCAGCTTGAGCTTGCTTTCGGCTTTGTTGAACTGCTCGTAGGTGTGTTCCAGCACGCAGACGAACAGGTGTTCCTTGCTGCCGAAGTAGTAATAGAGCATGCGGTCGTTTGAGTCCGCCTCCTTGGAGATACTGTCGACACGCCCGCCGGAGTAACCGTCGCGGGTGAACACCTTGACTGCCGCCTGCAGGATGCGCGCACGGGTCTGGTCGGCCTGTTGGGCGCGGATGCCGGTCTTCTTGATCGCCATGTGAAAGTGCCTGGTCAGACAGTCTGGGCGCGAAATATAGCATGGGGTTTTTCGTGTCCGTTCTATGACCGACAAGTTCTGTAATAAAAACGCCATTGCGCTGGGGATTAAATTCGCGGCGGGCTATTTTGGTGCGTCTCAATAACTAGAGTAGCCATGGATGAAATACCAACCCTTCAGCCGTACCTTGATAGCCACCGCCCTGGTCTTGACAGTCAGTGGTGTGCACGCCGCGTCTCAGGCCCCGGTGGCCGGTGAAAATGGCATGGTGGTGACGGCCCAGCATTTGGCAACTCACGTGGGCGTGGATGTGCTCAAGGCCGGCGGCAATGCGGTCGACGCGGCCGTGGCCGTGGGCTACGCACTGGCGGTGGTGTACCCGGCGGCGGGTAACCTGGGTGGCGGCGGTTTCATGACCGTGCAACTGGCGGACGGGCGCAAGACCTTCCTCGACTTCCGCGAAAAAGCCCCGCTGGCGGCCACCGCCAACATGTACCTGGACAAAGACGGCAATGTCATTGAAGGCCTCAGCGCCAAGGGTCACCTGGCCGTTGGCGTGCCCGGCACCGTCTCGGGCATGGAACTGGCCCTGAGCAAATACGGCACCCTCAAGCGCGCCCAAGTCATCGCCCCGGCGATCAAGCTAGCGGAGAACGGCTTCGAGCTGGAGCAGGGCGATATCGACCTGTTGCACACCGCCACCGGTGAGTTCGAAAAAGACAAGGACCTGCGCGGGATCTTCCTGCACAACGGTCAGCCGATGCAGGTCGGCCAGAAGCTGGTGCAGAAAGACCTGGCCAAGACCCTCAAGGAAATCTCGGCCAAGGGCAGCGACGGTTTCTATAAAGGCTGGGTCGCCAAGGCCCTGGTGGATTCCAGCCAGGCCGGCAAAGGCATCATCACCCAGGCTGACCTCGACAAGTACAAGACCCGGGAACTGGCGCCCATCGAGTGCGACTACCGTGGCTACCACGTGGTCTCGGCACCGCCTCCAAGCTCGGGCGGCGTGGTGATCTGCCAGATCATGAACATCCTCGAAGGTTACCCGATGGCCGACCTCGGCTATCACTCGGCCCAGGGCCTGCACTACCAGATCGAAGCCATGCGCCACGCCTACGTGGACCGCAACAGCTACCTCGGCGACCCGGACTTCGTGAAGAACCCGATCGAGCACCTGCTGGACAAAAACTACGCGGCGAAACTGCGCGACGCCATCGAGCCGCAAAAAGCCGGTGACTCCCAGGCGATCAAGCCTGGCGTATCGCCCCATGAAGGCAATAACACCACCCACTACTCCATCGTCGACAAGTGGGGCAATGCGGTCTCGGTCACCTACACCCTCAACGACTGGTTCGGTGCGGGCGTGATGGCGAGCAAGACCGGGGTGATCCTCAACGATGAAATGGACGACTTCACCGTCAAGGTCGGCGTGCCGAACATGTACGGCCTGGTCCAGGGTGAAGCCAACGCCATCGCGCCGGGCAAGGCGCCGCTGTCGTCGATGAGCCCGACCATCGTGACCAAGGATGGCAAGGCCGTGATGGTGGTGGGTACGCCGGGTGGCAGCCGCATCATTACCGCGACCTTGCTGACGATCCTGAATGTCATCGACTACAAGATGAACATCCAGGAAGCGGTGGACGCGCCGCGTTTCCACCAGCAATGGATGCCGGAAACCACCAACCTGGAGACCTTCGCGGTGAGCCCGGATACCCAGAAGATCCTTGAAAGCTGGGGCCACAAGTTTGCCGGGCCGCAGGATGCCAACCACTTGGCGGCGATCCTGGTCGGGGCGCCGTCGCTGGGTGGCAAGCCGGTGGGCAACAACCGCTTCTATGGCGCGAATGACCCGCGGCGCAACACGGGCCTGTCCTTGGGTTACTGAGGCGTGAGGTGGTGATGCAGGTGGGCCAGGGACAGCGCCAGGCTGTCATGGGATAACTGGATGGCGGCGCCCTCGGCGCTGCCCTGGGCTGCCGGTATCACCCGTTCGAACAGGTGGTTTTCAAACCCCTGGACTGCTGTCGAGCAGTCAGGGGCCTCGAGCAAGTGCTGCGCCAACTCGGCAGCATCCAGCATCGCCGCGTTCACCCCTTCGCCGCCAAACGGCGACATCAGGTGGGCGGCATCACCGATCAACGTCAGCCCCTGGCGATGGGACCAGCGATGGCCCACGGGCAGGGCGTAGATAGGCCTCGCCAGTACCGTCTCGTTTGCCGCATCAAACAGCGCCAGCACCTGCGGATGCCAGCCTTTGAATTGGACTTTTAGCGCGTGCAGGCTGAGATGATCGGCTGCCCAGTCGGGCGGTACGCGAAAGATTGCATAGCCACGCAAATGCGCATTCGCGTTGCGTTGCACCATGATCGATTTGGCTTCCCCGGCGACTTCCAGCTTGCCTCGACCAACCAGCTTGGCCAGGTGCGGGTGCTGGTGGTCGACATCGTCGATGCCAAACTCGATGAAGGTCAACCCGCTGTATTGCGGCTGATAGGTCGACAGCAGCGGGCGTACTTTCGACCAGGCCCCGTCGGCACCGACCACCAGATCGAAGGGGCCGTAGGTGACAGGGCCTTGATGCAACGTCCAGCGCCCATCACCGACCGGCCGGACTTCGTGGATACCTGCGCCCCAGTTCACACAGCCAAGCGGCAGCGAATCCAGCAGCGCCTGGCGCAGGGCCGTGCGGTCGACTTCGGGACGGTCACCCGCGTCCGGATTGGGGTCTTCAAACAGCAACTCACCGTGATGATCCATCAGGCGTGAGCCCTGGTCTTCGTATCGGGCGATGCGCTTGAACGCGTCTTCCAGGCCTGCACGCTGCAGGGCGAGCTGGCCAGATTCGACATGCAGGTCCAGCGTGCCACCTTGCGGGCGTTCGAGCGGATCGCGTTCGCGCTCAAACACGCTGGCGGCGATGCCATGGCGAAAAAGGATTCGCGCCAAGGTCAATCCGCCGGGGCCGGCGCCGATAATGGCGATGCGTAATGGGGGCGTCATGGAGATTGTCCTTGGCGATGTTTATAGGATCCTATACATTCTGTTCATAGGATCCTATGGAAAGTCAACGCCCTGATGATCGTTCAAACGCCTGCCCCCAACCCCATGCAACAGATCGGCCTGGCCGGCCGGGGTTTCGTCCGTCTCTACGAAGGTCGTCTAAAAGAACTCGGCTTCGCTGTCGCGCAGATTCCGGTACTGGTGGCGCTCAAGCACAGCGAAGGCTTGCCCCAAGCCGAGCTGGTGCGCATCGTCCGTGTCGAGCAGTCGAGCATGGCGCAGTTGCTGGGACGCATGGAGCGTGACGGCATGATCGAGCGGGTGGCCGACCCGGCGGATAGACGCAGCCGCCTCATTACCCTGACCGACGCGGCGCGCAAACGCATGCCCGCCGCCCGCGCGGTCATGCAGCAGGGGACGGCGCAGGCGCTGGAAGGGTTCAGTGAAGAGGAGGAAGCGACCTTGCTGGCGTTGCTGCTAAGGGTGAACGCCAACCTGGAGCGTGCCGGCGAGTAGCTGTTCGACCGCCGAAAATGCGGTGGCGCGGCGCTGTATCCAGTCGCCACGAATCACCAGGGCGGGCTGCTGATGGTGCTCGATCCACTCCAGGCTGCCCTGGAAAAACGCCCGGCGATCCGCCAGTTGCGGCTGGCAGCGTTGGCCGTCGGCGGTCCATTCCACATCCTCCGGCGACAACAACAGGTGCAGGTCGTAATGGCGGGCCAGCAACTCGCTGTCGAGCCAGGCCGGGTAGTCGCCGAACAGGGTCTGGCTCCAGAGCTTGTTGGTCAGCAGGTGGGTATCGAGGATCAACAGATCAGGCTGTTGGGCGCGGGCGGCGTCTTCCCAGGCCAGTTGGCCACGGGCGATGGCCGGGATGTCGGCCAGGGTGGTGTCGCGTTGATGGTGATCGATGAAATAACGCACGTATTCACCCACCATCAACCCGCCGAAATGCGCTTGCAACTGCGCCGCCAGCCAGCTTTTACCGCTGGACTCCGGGCCGGCCAGTACCACCACCTTCATGCGTGCAACGCCGGGTCGGCGCGCCATTCACGCCAGCCTTGCACGGCAATCACGGTGAACAGCGCGTAGAGCGCGGCGGTGAGGTAGAGGCCTTTGTAGAGGAACAGCCCGACAAAGATCACATCCACGGCAATCCACAACGGCCAGCACTGCACGCGTTTCTGCGCCATCCACATCTGCGCTACCAGGCTGAAGCCGGTGAGGGCGGCATCGAGCCAAGGCTGGGCAGCATCCGTCCAGTGCGCCATGGCGGCACCGAGCAACAGACTGCCGACGGCGCCCACCGCCAGGCTGGCCATGATCGCCGGCACGCCGAGGCTGGTGACCTGACGCCCTTGCTTGATCGCGCCGGCGCGGGTCCACTGCCACCAACCGTAGACTTGCAGTGCGGCGTAGACCACCTGCAACAGCATGTCGGAATAGAGTTTCACGTCGAAAAACACCCAGGTGTAGAGCAACACCATCACCAGGCCGATGGGCCAACACCAGGGGTTTTGCTTGACGGTCAGCCACACGGCAATCACCCCGAGGGCGGCGGCGAACAGTTCAAGCCCGGACATGGAGGTTCCTTGGGAGAGTGGAAGAGGGCGGTGATTGTAAACAAATCACCGCCGTTTCGCTCAGACCTTGAATTGGCGCAGCAGGCCGTCGAGCTGTTCGCTCAGGCCGCGCAAGTGCGCACTCGCCACACTCGACTGTTCCGCCGCCAGTGCGGTGCTGTGGGACAAGCCGGCGGCCTGGGTGACATTCTGGTTGATGTCTTCCACCACGTGGGCCTGTTGCAGGGTGGCGCTGGCAATCGAGGCGTTGAGGCCATTGAGGTTGCGCAGCGCCTGGCCGATGGCAGTCAGGCTGGCACCGGCTTGGCCGGCTTGTTCAATAGTCAGTTGCGAGGCGCTGTGGCTGTCGCTGATCACCTTGACCGCCGCTTCCGAGTGGCCTTGCAGGCGTTCGATCATGCCCTGGATTTCGGCGGTGGATTTTTGCGTGCGCTGGGCCAGCAGCCGCACTTCATCGGCCACCACGGCGAAGCCACGCCCTTGTTCGCCGGCGCGGGCTGCTTCAATCGCCGCGTTAAGCGCCAACAGGTTGGTCTGGTCGGCAATCGAACGGATCACTTCAAGTACGCTGCCGATCTGGGTACTTTCCGCAGACAGGGTGCGGATCACTTCCACTGCCTGGCTGATGGTGCCGGAGAGCTGGTCAATCTGCTGCAGGCTGCCGTCGATATTCACCTGGCCTTGTTGGGCCTGGGCTTGGGCGTCGCGCATTTCGCTGGCGGCGTGTTCGGCGTTCTTGGCCACGTCCTGCACGCCGTAGGTGACTTCGTTGATGGCGGTGGCCACCAATTCCATCTGCTGGGATTGTTGCTGGCTGCGGTCATGGGCCTGGGTCGCGTTGCTGCCCAGTTCCTGTGAGGACTGGCCCAGGGCATTGGCGCACACCTGCAATTGGCCCACTACTTGGCGCAGCTTGGCGGTGAAGCTGTTGAAGTGCCGGGACAGCTGGGTGACTTCGTCCTGGCCGTGGGTGTCGAGGCTACGGGTCAGGTCGCTTTCACCGCTGGCGATGTTGCCCATGGCGTTCACTGCGTCCTGTAACGGTCGCACAATGCTGCGGGCGATCAGCGAGACCAGCAGCGCCATCACCACGGCGATACCCAGGCCGATGAACGAGGCTTTCCAGACCTGGCCGCTGAACTCAGCCTGCACATCGTCCACGTACACGCCGGAACCGATGATCCAGCCCCAGGGTTGGAACAGTTGGATATACGACGTCTTGGCCACCGGCGCTTCGGCGCCCGGTTTCGGCCAGCGATAGTTGACGATGCCGGCGCCCTTGGCCTTGGCCAGGATCACGAATTCGTTGAACACGGCAAAACCGTCGGGGTCGCGGATGGCCGAAAGGTTCTGGCCGTCGAGCTTGGGGTTGGCCGGGTGCATGATCATCACGGGCGTGAGGTCATTGATCCAGAAGTAGTCGTCATGGTCGTAGCGCAAGCCACGCACCGCGCTCAAGGCTTGCTTCTGGGCGGCTTCGCGAGTCATCACGCCGGTGGTTTCGAGGCCGTGATAAAACGTCAGGATCCCGCTGGCGGTCTGCACCACGTGTTGGGTTTGCTGGCGCTTGGCCTGGTACAGGTCGTCATGAATCTGCTTGAGCATCAGCAAACCCAAGGCCAGCAGCATCAGCACGGCGACTATCAGGATCAGCCACAGGCGCCGGCTGATCGACATATTGCGCAAACTGTTCATCGTCCTGTCACTCCGTGCTTTTTATAATTGTGGGTGCCGCATCGACTTTTCCGCCTTGTCTGATAGGCTTTCGGCCTGTATTCGGAAAACCTGAGTACTGTCTGATTTTTCACAAGATTTTTGCAGGTCGGGGTTGAAACTCAACACCGCGTCTTGTCGTCAGTGAACCATTAAAAAGATTAACGAGGCTTGCCATAGAGCAAGACCTTTGGGGGAAGCATGGATTTTTGGACCGCCATACAGGCATTGATTCTTGGCGTTGTGGAGGGGCTGACCGAGTTCCTGCCGATTTCCAGCACCGGCCACCAGATCATCGTCGCCGACTTGCTCGACTTTACCGGCGACCGCTTCAACGCGTTCAACATCATTATCCAGCTGGGCGCGATCCTGGCGGTGGTGTGGGAGTTTCGCGGCAAGATTTTCGAAGTGGTCAGCGGCCTGCCGACCCAGCGCAAGGCCCAGCGATTTACCGTCAACCTGCTGATCGCCTTCCTGCCGGCGGTGGTGCTGGGGGTGATTTTTGCCGACCTGATTCACCACTACTTGTTCAACCCGATCACCGTGGCCACGGCGCTGGTGATCGGCGGCGTGATCATGTTATGGGCCGAGCGCCGCGAGCATGAAGTGCACGCTGAAACCGTGGATGACATCACCTGGAAAGACGCGCTCAAGGTCGGCCTGGCCCAGTGCCTGGCGATGATCCCAGGGACCTCGCGTTCCGGCTCGACCATCATTGGTGGCTTGCTGTTCGGGCTGTCGCGAAAGACTGCCACCGAGTTCTCGTTCTTCCTGGCGATGCCGACCATGGTCGGTGCGGCGGTCTATTCGGGCTACAAGTACCGTGACCTGTTCCAGCCGGCGGACTTGCCGGTGTTTGCCATCGGCTTTGTGACCTCGTTCATCTTCGCGATGATCGCGGTGAAGGGCCTGCTCAGGTTCATCGCCAGCCACAGCTATGCCGTGTTTGCCTGGTATCGCATTGCGTTCGGCTTGCTGATCCTGGCGACCTGGCAGTTCGGCTGGATCGACTGGGCGGCCGCCAAGGCATGATGATCCAGCATCCCCGTCTGAAAGCGGCGATCTTCGTGCTGTTATGCGCAGCGCCGCTGCTGGGTTCGGTGCTGGTATGGCAGCGCGGCGAGACTGTGATTCCGCTGGCGGCCTATGGCGTGGTCAGCGTGATCGCGTTCTTCCTGTACTGGAGCGACAAACGCAAGGCGCGCACTGACAGCTGGCGCACTCCGGAAAACATCTTGCACGCCGTGGAACTGGCGGGCGGCTGGCCGGGGGCGTTGATTGCCCAGCAGGTGTTCCGGCACAAGACGCGCAAGGTGTCTTACCAGGTGTTGTTTTGGGTGATTGTGTTGTTGCATGAGGTGTTCTGGCTGGATCAGCTGTTCCTCGGTGGCACCTTGCTCTCAGTGCTCTAGACCTGTGGCGAGGGAGCTTGCTCCCGTGGCGGCCTGCTGGTCGACCGAGCTGTATCAGGTGTAAGCCGATCAAAATGTGGGAGCGGGCTTGCCCGCGAAGGCTATGTGTCAGGGGCTAGAGCTCTGAGACCGGAGTACATATCCATTTCTGCGATAACGGCTGATATGGGGTCCGCCCTTACGGCGGGTCACTTTTGGAAGAGTCCGAATGCGGCCCAGCCAAAAGTAACCAAAAACGCTTCGCCCCACCACTCGGCACCTCGCCTAGGCTCGGTGTGCCCGAACGAAGGCTTGAATCCGTGGGCCGCCGCGATGGGCCATCCTTGGCCCAGCGCGGCTAACCCGGCGTCCTGCCGGGTTACCCACGGATTCAAGCCTGCGTTCGGCCAGCGCGGTTTACGGGGCGCCTCAGATCAAGATCAAGATCAAGATCAAAAGCAGAGCAACCGATAGTCACTTAGATACCTAGGTGCTTTGCGTCAATCGTCCAGCAACAACCCAATCTGCGTGCGCTTGGGCAACTTGCTGACGACAAGCTGGTGCGAACGCCGCACCAACCCACGCAACTCCTCAGCACCCAGCGGGTAGGGCGTATTCATGATGATCCACTGCGCCCGCGCCAGATACGGCGCCGGGTGAATGCCTGGGCGGTCCACATGGCCGAGGAACAATTCCTTGTCGACCTTGAACGCCAACGACTCACCCCTTAGGTTCTGCAGCGCGAACATCTTGTTGCCGGCAATCGAAAACACACGTACGCCGCCCCATTTGTAATCCTCCCGCGCGCCCGGCAGGCTCAGGCAGAAGGCGGCGACTTGTTCTTCGGTCATCCTCATAGCAGGCGGTCTCCGCAACCTTTGAAACCTTCTTCCAGGTAGTCGATCCAGGCACGAATGGCCGGCAACACGCCGCGACGATGCGGGTACACCGCTTGCAACCAGCCGCCAGGCAAGGACCACTCCGGCAGCAGTTGCACCAACCGGCCGCTGGCCAATTCCTCTTCGCAATACATCATCGGCAGCACGGTAAAGCCCAGCCCCATGATGGCGCTGGCCTTGCGCACGATGAAATCGTCGATCCCCAGCCGGGCTTCCATCGCCAGGTCGTGAGTGTTGCCCTGGGGGTCGAGGATGCGTTGATGCACCAGGCGATCCGCCTCCAGTGCACCGAGGATCGGTAGCTGCTTGAGATCCTCAAGGGTCGCGACCTGACGGCCGTGCATCAGCGCGGGGCTGGCCACCAGCACGGTCTGGGCCTGACGCAGGCGCTTGGTCACCAACAGCGGATCCTCATCGCCCAGCTCGCGTACGCGCAGAGCGACATCGATACCCTCGGCGACCAGGTCGACACGGCGGTTGACCAGGGTCATCTCCAATTGCACCTGGGGATGAGCCGCCAGAAATCCAGCCACCAGTTCCGGCAGGATGTGCTGGGCCATGCCCACCGGGCAACTGACGCGCAGCCGTCCACGGGGCTCGCTGGACATGCTGGCCACCGCCTCATCGGCCATTTCCGCCTCCAGCAGCATCGCCTGACAATGCCGCAGGTAGCGCTCGCCGACGGCAGTGAGGGTGAGTTGGCGCGTAGTGCGTTGCAGCAGGCGTGCGCCGAGGCGTTCTTCCAGCTCGGCGATACGCCGCGACAGCCGCGACTTGGGAATCCCCAGCAGCCGGCCGGCGGCAGCGAAGCCACCGGCTTCCACGACTTTAGCGAAATAGTAGAGGTCGTTGAGGTCTTGCATGGGCAACCTATTGTCCTGTCAGTGGGACGAACTATCCGCGTCTGACGAGGGCAAATCCACTACAAATGTGCGCCAGCCATCAACACGTACTTCACGTGCACATACTCCTCGATCCCGTAATAGCTGCCTTCACGGCCATAACCGGACTGCTTGATGCCGCCAAACGGCACGGAAGCAGTGCCCACTGATCCGGAGTTGAGGATCACCATGCCGGCCTCCAACTGGCGCGACAGGCGCAACGACCGTCCCAGAGCGCTGGTGTAGGCGTAGGCCACCAGGCCGAATTCGGTCTGGTTGGCGCGGGCGATGACTTCGGCTTCATCCTTGAACGAATAGAGAGCGAACACCGGCCCGAAGATTTCCTCGGTCGCCAGGGGAGAATCGTCCTGCAAGCCGGTCAATACCGTCGGCTCGTAGAACAGGCCACCTTTGGCGTGGGGCTGGCCGCCCATCAATACCTTGGCCCCGGCGGCCTTGGCGTTTTCCACCAGTCGCGCCACCTTGTCGAAGCCCAGTTGATTGACCATGGGGCCGACCACAAAGCCTTCACGCAAGCCCTGGTCCACTTCGATCTCGGCCACGGCGTGCTTCAAACGCTTGATGAAGTCCTCGAGGATGCTGTGTTGCACGAAGATGCGGTTCGGCGAGATGCACACCTGGCCCGAGTTGCGCAGTTTTGCACTGACCAGTCCTTTCACCGCTTCGTCGAGGTTGGCGTCCTGGAACACGATAAACGGCGCGTTGCCGCCCAGTTCCAGGGTCATTTTCTTGATGCTCGCTGCGCACTGTGCGGCAAGCAATTTACCGACGCCGGTGGAGCCGGTGAACGAGATTTTGCGGATGCGTGGGTCGCCGGTCAGGATCTGGCCAATTTCTTTCGGGTCGCCCACCACCACTTCCAGGACGCCTGCCTCGATCCCGGCCTTGCGCGCGTATTCCAGCAACTTGAGGGCTGTGAGCGGGGTGTCTTCTGCGGGCTTGATCACCATGGTGCAGCCAGCCGCCAGCGCTGTGGCGACCTTGCGGGTGATCATCATGAACGGGAAGTTCCACGGGGTGATGGCGGCGACCGGGCCGATGGCTTCCTTGGTGACCGTCACGTTGGCATTGCGGTCGTGAGTGGGAATGGTGTCGCCGTACACGCGCTTGGCCTCCTCGGCGTACCACTCGATAAAGCCCAGGCCGTAGTCGATTTCACCGCGGGCTTCGCTCAGGCATTTGCCGTTTTCGCGGCAGAGCAGTTCGGCGAAGGTTTCCTTGTCGGCTTTTACCGCGTCGTGCCAGCGGCGCAGGATGTCGCTGCGTTCCTTGGCAAGCTTGGAAGACCAGTCAGGGAAGGCGGCGCAGGTGCGGTCGACGGCAGCCTTGACCTCGTTTGCGGTGTGCTTGGCGACACGGCCGATTTCTTCACCGGTGGCAGGGTTGTAGACGATAAGCATGGGGGAGTCTCCGAGGGCTGAAAGTGCTGTTTCAGGCTACGCAAATGCGGGATTTGAGCGAATATCCATTCCAATGTGCTGATTGCCTATTCCTATAAGTCCGTAGCCTCGTCGTGGATTGCGCGTTAACGTGGCGTTTTACGCAAAGGCCCGAAAACATGGACCGAACAGGCAGAATCATCGAGCTGATGGGCACCTTGGCGCCTGTGGAAGGCTATAACCTGAGCGCACTGGATGACGTGCGTTTCCTGCGCTCCAATCGCCCATTGCATCGGGTCCCGGTGCTGTACGACCCCGGCATCGTGATCGTCTGCCAGGGGCAGAAACGTGGTTACCTGGGGGATGAGGTGTATTTGTATGACGCCCAGCACTACCTGGTGGTGTCGGTGCCGGTGCCTTTCACCATGGAGACCGACGCCAGTGAGGCCGAGCCGATGCTGGCGGTGTACCTGCGCCTGGATTTCACCCTCGCGGCGCAGCTGATGGTGGCGCTGGACGACTTCCCCGCATTGATCGAGGCCCAGCCACGGGGCATGTATTCGTCACCCATGGATGATCGGCTCAGTGAATCATTGCTGCGCTTTCTGCAAGTGATGAGCGTGCCGATGGATGCGCAGATTCTGGGGCCGGCGCTGATGCGCGAGATCTATTATCGAATCCTGACGGGCGAGCAGGGTGGCTCGATGCGCGCAGCCCTGAATCGCCAGGGGCAGTTCGGCAAGGTGGCGAGGGCGATTCGTAAGATCCATGGCTGTTATCACCAGCATCTGGACGTGGAAGCGCTGGCGCGGGAAGCGATGATGAGTGTGCCAAGCTTTCACGCGCATTTTCGCACTGTCACCGACACCTCGCCGATGCAGTACCTCAAGTCAACGCGTTTGCATCAGGCACGCCTGTTGATGCTGCGTAGCGATATCACCGCCGCCACGGCCAGTGCTCAAGTCGGTTACGAAAGCGCCTCGCAATTCAGCCGCGAGTTCAAACGTTTCTTCGGGCGCACGCCCCAGGCAGAAATCCAGTGGATGAAGCGCACCTATGCGTTGCCCGCACCGACGTCAGCGTCGATCTATGTGTCGTCGCACTGAGCATTGTCCTGCCAGCAGGACAAACAGTCGCATTTCAGCCGTCTAATCGTTTATTCGAATCATCTGTAGGATCAACCCCACTTGATCGCCCCGTCGCGATCCTCACTTGGAGATCCCGCATGAAACTGTTGCATATCGATTCCAGCATCCTCGGCGACAACTCGGCGTCCCGTCAGCTCAGCGCTGGTGTGGTCAAGGCTTGGCAAGCGGCTGAGCCAGGCGTGGAAGTGACCTACCGTGACGTGGCTGCCGAAGGCTTCAACCACTTCTCCGGCGCGACCCTGGGCGCCCTGGGCACTCCGGCTGATCAGCGCAATGCTGCGCAACAGCACGAAGCAGAACTCAGCGCCAAGACCCTGGCAGAATTCCTCGCCGCTGACGCGGTGGTGATCGCTGCGCCGATGTACAACTTCACCATCCCGACTCAACTGAAAGCCTGGATCGACCGCATTGCCGTCGCCGGTCAGACGTTCCGCTACACCGAAGCCGGTCCGGAAGGCCTGTGCGGCAACAAGAAAGTCATCGTTGTGTCGACCTCGGGCGGCCTGCATGTCGGCCAGGCGACCGGTGTGGCCCATGAAGATTATCTGAAAGTGCTGCTGGGCTTCCTCGGCATCACCGACATCGAATTCGTCCGCGCCCATGGCCTGGCGTACGGTGATGAGTTCCGCAGCAAGTCCTTGAGCGACGCCAACGTACTCATCAACGAACAATTGTTCGCGGCTGCGTAAAGCTTAGGTAAAACCGTGCCTTTCCTCGTTTCATTCTGAAGCGGGACGTCTAAACTCTGTATTCTGATCGCCTCAAAACGACCGGACTACGGAGTTTTTTCGTTTACCCGCTGTCATTACTTTGGCCCAGGTTATGCACGCATGGGTTTATCACCCGGTCGAGCGCCTTGAACCATGGACTTTTCAACCCGACATGCCGGTTTTTATGCAGCAAAGGTGGACATCCTCATGATGCGTCTTTGTGCTGTTATGGTTCTTTCCCTGCTCGGTGGCCTGGTTTCAGTGCACGCCGCGCCTGCGCCGCACCCGCATTGGAGCGTGGGCTTCCATCGCATGACCTTCCTGGATCCGCTGGATTTGCAGCCGATGAAGGCCATCGCTTTTTATCCCTCCACTGGGCTTGAGCACAGCACGCCGCTGGGCGCCTATCGCGTTGCCGCCACGGAAGATTCCAAGATTGCCATCGGCCGCTTCCCGATGCTGATGCTGTCCCACGGCAACACCGGCACGCCGCTGGCCTTGCATGACCTGGCCACTTCGCTGGCGCGTAAAGGCTTCGTGGTGGTGGCGGTGTTGCATCCTGGCGACAACTACAAGGACCACAGCCGCCTGGGCACGGTGAGTAACCTGTATGGCCGGCCGATCCAGATTTCCGAAGCGATCACGGCCACCTTGGGCGACCCGATGCTGTCGCCCTTCGTCAATGTCGATCAAGTCGGTGTGATCGGTTATTCAGCGGGCGGTGAAACCGCGTTGATCCTGGCCGGTGCCAAGCCGGACTTCGACCGCCTGCGTCGCTACTGCCAGGAGCGTCCGGAAGACCGCGACGCCTGCACCACCAAGGGCGAATTGGTAGTGGACCGCGACGACCTGCAGCCGCAATCCGACCCGCGTATTCATGCGTTGATGTTGATGGCGCCGTTGAGCTTGATGTTTGGCCGTCACACCCTGGCCGACGTGCATGTGCCAGTTCTGCTCTACAGCGGTGACGGTGACAAGCTGGTGGCCGTGGACAAGAACGCTGCGGCGCTGGCGCGCAAGTTGCCGGAACCGCCGGACTTCAAGCTGTTGGCCGGGGCAGGGCACTTTGTGTTCATGGCGCCGTGTGACAGTGATCAGTTGGCGGCCATGCCGGCGATCTGCACCGATGCCGACGGCGTCGACCGCGAAGGGATTCACCGTGACCTGATTTCCGAGGCGGGGCGTTTTTTCAGCCACACCCTCGGCCAAGCCACCCGCGCCGGGATGCAGACGGCTGATCAGTAAGCGCGACGCTTGAGCAGAACGGTCACGCCCAAGGCAGTTACCGACAACAGCGCGGCGCAGAAGAAGATCCAGCCATAGCCGAGGTTCAGTGCCACGGCGCCCATCAACGGCCCGGCAATCGCCAGGGCCAAGTCAAAGAACACCGCATAAGCACTCAGGCCCGCGCCACGGCTGCTGTTGGGCACCTGCTTGATGGCTTCCACGCCGAGTGCCGGGTACACCAGCGACAAGCCAAAGCCGGTCAGCCCTGCGCCAATCAATGCCACGCCCGTCGACGGCGCCAGCCAGAGCAACGTCAGGCCCAGGGTCTCGATGGTCATGCAGGCAATGGCGGCACGAAAGCCGCCAAACCGACTGATCGCAGAGATAAACACCAGCCGCGACAAGATAAAACACACGCCAAACACCGTCAGGCAGTACGCCGCACCGGCCCAGCCACGATTGAGGTAGTACAGCGTAATAAAGGTGGTGAGGGTGCCGTAGCCGATGGAGGCCAGGCACAGGCTGGCGCCAAAGGGTGCGATACGCCCGAACACTGCCCAGAACGGCAAACGTTCGCCACGCACCACTGGCACCGAGGGTTTATTGCGGATCAGCACCAGGCCCAGCGCGGACAATACGGCCAGTGCAATGCCGAGGCTGTTGTAGCCGTATTCGGCCACCATCACCACGCCCAGCGGCGCACCAATGGCGATGGCGCCGTAGG
This sequence comes from Pseudomonas azotoformans, assembly GCF_001579805.1. Classification (NCBI taxonomy): domain Bacteria; kingdom Pseudomonadati; phylum Pseudomonadota; class Gammaproteobacteria; order Pseudomonadales; family Pseudomonadaceae; genus Pseudomonas; species Pseudomonas azotoformans. Next base: position 4,723,333 of record NZ_CP014546.1, read on the forward strand.
ACGCGATGCCGTTCCAGGAAATCGAGCGCGCCGTGTGTTCGGCACCGACGGCGCCCATGCACCAACTGATGGTGCCCACCCCGATCAGCCCTTGAGCCACGCCCAGCAACAGTCGGCCGACAATCAAAATGCCCAGGCTCAAGGTGGGCGTGCTCTGTAGCAATGTCGCAAAGAACGTCAGCACGCCGCTGACCAGAATCCCCGCCAACCCCAACACAATGGCGCGCTTGGTGCCGACGTTGTCCGACATGCGCCCGGCCATGGGGCGGCTGAGCAGAGTCGCCAGGTATTGCGAACCGATCGTGACTCCGGCGACCACGGCGCTGAAGCCCAGTTGCTCATGCACATAGCCAGGAATCACCGCAATCGGCAGGCCGATGCAGATGAACGCGATAAAGGTGTAGAAGACGATAGAGACGATCTGCAGGGTGATCGACAGGGAGCTGGGGGCGGCGGCAGACATGGGCACTCGTTCGCGGGCGGGCGGTGAGGGCATCATGGCAAGGGCTTGGGGGAAAAGAAAGCAGGCTATCTATTAATTATGGCGCGCCATAAACATGCAAAAAGCCCCGTCACACAGGACGGGGCTCAATTTTGCCGCTTGCAGCTAAAAACTAATGGCTGCTCTTAAAACACCACACCTTGGCTACGCAGGTAATCATCATAGGTGCCGCTGAAGTCGATCACGCCGGTGGCGCTCAACTCGATGATGCGGGTGGCCAGGGACGATACGAACTCACGGTCGTGGCTGACGAAGATCAGCGTGCCCGGGTAGTTCTCCAGCGCCAGGTTCAGCGCTTCGATGGATTCCATGTCCAAGTGGTTGGTCGGTTCGTCCATGAGCAGCACGTTCGGTTTTTGCAGGATCAGCTTGCCGAACAGCATGCGGCCTTGCTCACCACCGGAAATCACCTTCACCGACTTCTGTATCTCGTCGTTGGAGAACAGCATGCGACCCAGGGTGCCACGGATCATTTGCTCGCCTTGGGTCCACTGGCCCATCCAGTCGAACAGGGTCACGTCGTCTTCGAAGTCGTGAGCGTGGTCCTGGGCGTAGTAGCCCAGCTCTGCGGCGTCGGTCCACTTGATGCTGCCGGCGTCGGGGGTCAGTTCGTTGACCAGGGTGCGCAGCAGGGTGGTCTTGCCGATACCGTTCGGGCCGATGATCGCTACGCGCTCGCCAGCTTCAACCTGGAAACTGAAGTCTTTGAACAGCGGCTTGCCGTCGAAGCCTTTGGCCATTTTTTCGACCATGACGGCCTGACGGTGCAGCTTTTTGTTCTGCTCGAAACGGATGAACGGGCTTACGCGGCTCGATGGCTTGACTTCGGCCAACTGGATCTTGTCGATCGCCTTGGCACGGGAAGTGGCTTGCTTGGCTTTCGAGGCGTTGGCCGAGAAGCGGCTGACGAAGGATTGCAGTTCGGAGATCTGCGCCTTCTTCTTGGCGTTGTCCGACAGCAGTTGCTCGCGGGACTGGGTCGCCACGGTCATGTACTCATCGTAGTTGCCCGGGAACAGGCGCAGCTCGCCGTAGTCCAGGTCAGCCATGTGGGTGCACACGCTGTTCAGGAAGTGACGGTCGTGAGAGATGATGATCATCAGGCTGGAGCGCTGGGTCAGGATGTTTTCCAGCCAGCGGATGGTGTTGATGTCCAAGTGGTTGGTCGGTTCGTCGAGCAACAGCACTTCAGGATCGGAGAACAGCGCCTGGGCCAGCAATACACGCAGTTTCCAACCTGGGGACACTTCGCTCATCGGGCCAAAGTGTTGCTCCAACGGGATACCCAGGCCCAACAGCAGCTCACCGGCACGGGATTCGGCGGTGTAGCCGTCCATCTCGGCGAACTCGGTTTCCAGCTCGGCCACGGCCATGCCGTCTTCTTCGCTCATTTCCGGCAGCGAGTAGATGCGGTCGCGCTCGGCCTTGACCTTCCACAGCTCTTCGTGGCCCATGATCACGGTGTCGAGCACGGTGAATTCTTCGTAGGCGAACTGGTCCTGGCGCAGTTTACCCAGGCGTACGTTCGGCTCCAGCATGACCTGGCCGCCGGACGGGTCGAGGTCGCCGCCGAGGATTTTCATGAAGGTCGACTTGCCGCAACCGTTGGCACCGATCAAACCATAACGGTTGCCGGCGCCGAACTTGACCGAGACGTTCTCGAAGAGCGGCTTGGCGCCGAACTGCATGGTGATGTTAGCTGTGGAGATCAATTACTTTACCTATCAATGGGTTGCGAGCGTGGCGGCAGGAGCCTTCAGGCATGCGTCAACAGCGACATCAAGGCGCGAAACCCGGTCGCTGAGCAGAAGATTTTGGATGTGTGTTGGAATTTGGCGCGCATTGTCGCATATGTCAGGCGACAGTTGTATGTCCGGCGAAGGATGGTTTTGCCAAGGTCTCCGGCATCGCCAGCCACAGCAGCGCCAACGCCAGTGCCGCCACGCCGGCCAAGGTCAGGAAGGCCGCGTTGTAACCGGCCTGTTGCACGACGAAACCGGCCAGGCTGCTGCTCAATGCCGCGCCCAGACCGAAGACGGTGGACAGGGCACCCAGGCTGACGTTGAAGCGTCCGGTGCCTTGGGTCAGGTCCTTGACGATCACCGGGAACAACGCGCCGAAGATCCCGGCGCCGATGCCGTCGAGCATTTGCACGGCCACCAACCAGTACGGATCGCTAGACAGCGTGTAAAGCACACCGCGCAGCGGCAGGATCATGAAGCCGGCCATCAGCAAGGGTTTGCGTCCCCAGATATCGGCTTTGAGTCCGACCAGCCAGGCCATCGGTACCATCACCAATTGCGCGGCGACAATACACGCCGACGTCAGCGGCGTGGCCATCTGCAGGTTGATCTGCGAGAGCTTCTGGCTGACCAGCGGCAGCATCGCGGCATTCGCCAGGTGGAACAGGGCGCAGCAGATCGCAAACAACAGCAATGGACGGTTCGCCAGTAATACCCTCACGCCGGAGGGTTGTTCGTGGTCCGTGTGATGCTCCGGGTCAAAACCACGGGCGACCTCGTGATCGATCGCCTCTGCCGACACGCAACTGATCGCGACGATACTCGCCACGGCCATGAAGGCCATCAGGTAAAACACCACCACTGGCCCAAACAGGTAGGCCAAGCCGCCGGCCAACAGCGCTGCGACGGCATTGCCGGCGTGGTTGAAGGTTTCGTTGCGCCCTGTACGGCGTGTGAACGCGCGTGGCCCGGTGATGCCCAGCGAGATTGCGCTGATGGCGGGCGCGAATACGGACGCGGCGACAGCACTGGCGGCCTGGGTCAACGCCACAAGGCTGAAGGAACTGACAAAGGGCAGCAGCAGGCAGCTGCCGGTCACCACGATGGCGGCCAGCGCCACCACTGCGCGTTTGCTGCGGGTGCGGTCGATCAGTGCACCTGCCGGGCCTTGGGTGAGTAGGGCGGCGATACCTGCCAGGGTCATGACCACGCCGATGCTGGCCGGGTCCCATTTGTGCACGGCCAGCAAATAAATGGCCAGGTAAGGGCCGAGGCCGTCGCGCACATCCGCCAGGAAGAAATTCAGGCTGTCCAGGGACAAGGCATTACTCAGGTCGGAGTGTTTGGCCACGGCGAGGTCTTCGGAGGCGGCGTTCAGGGGCTGAACACGCATTGCGTTAATGACCTGTGGGCCCTGCGTTAAGTTTCGCCCGCTTCTCGGGGTTTTAATCCGAGGGCACTTGGCTTATTTTCTGGGCCTCGCTGTTATCAATATCTGGAGACGCAATGGACATGCCCTCAGCTCAACAGGCAATCGACTGCAACAAGGACGCCTGGGACCAATCCGCCAGCCTGCACAAAACCACTGACACCTGGAACGCGCTGCTCAACAGTGTCGGCGCGGCTGGCTTTTCTTGCCTGGACCCGACGCTGACCGGCTTGCTGCAAGCCGTGGGTGTGGACGGTAAGGATGTGGTGCAACTGTGCTGCAACAATGGCCGCGAAAGCCTTTCGCTGTATGGCCTGGGTGCGCGTTCGGTGGTGGGCGTGGATCAATCCCGGGCGTTTCTGCAACAGGCCCGTGAACTGGCCGACGTCTCACCGCACAGCCCTGAGTTCATCGAAAGTGATATCCACCAATTGCCGCAACGTTTGCAGGCGCGTTTCGATATCGCGCTGGTGACCATCGGCGTGCTGGGCTGGATGCCGGATGTGGCGCAGTTCATGCGCCACGTTGCCAGCACCTTGAAACCCGGCGGCACGCTGGTGATGTATGAAACCCATCCATTCCTGGAAGTGTTCGATCCGCGGGCACAAAACCCGTTCCTGCCGGCCAGTTCCTACTTTCAGCGCGAACCGTTTGTGCTGCAGGAGTCGATTGTCTATGAAGGCCAGGGTGAGGTGGCAGGACCCACATCCTATTGGTATGTGCATACCCTGGGCGACGTGGTCACTGCCGCAATCTGCGCACAGTTGCAGATCAGCCACCTGCAGGAGTATGCGCACTCCAATCGCGAAGAGCTGTACGACCAATATGAACACCAGCCTGCGCAACTGCCGATGTGTTTTACGTTGACCGCCACCAAACGCGCCGGATATGTCGATTTTCAACAGGCAAAAAGAAGCCCGCAAGAAGAGGCGGGCTAAGGGATTCACTGGAGTAGGTAGGCTTCACCCTATAGACCTGAAAGTGAAGGCCTTGTGAAAATACTGTCGCTGGTTCGGATTGATGCGCTGATCAGGCACGACGCACAAAAGTGCGCATGGTTTGACCTGGCCCAGTACTGAATAGGGTGGGCCTGGGCATATTTTCATCGGCTGCAATGAACACGAATTCATTCGCTTCCAGGCGATAGCTGGCCGGCAAATGCTTGCCTGCGTCATCGCTGATGGAGTCGATCCAGGTAATGCGTTTGGGAACGGCAGTGCTGTCCAGATAAAAACGGCCGGCGAGCAGTACCTCGCCACTGACGGTCTTCACTTCGAAGCGGTCGCCGGTAATGGTTGTGATTGCCCCAGGCGCGCTGTGAGCATCGACGGGATTGAGCACGCCACTGTCTTCGAGTGAGGTTTGCTCCCAGGCACCTTGAAGTGCTTGAACATCTGGATCTGAGATGGATGACATACAAATTCCTTTTTTTCTGGGATTCAGTCGCCGAGCACTGCAGGAAATTCGGCACTTTTTATAGCTTAATGTGTAGCGCTGCGTAGGAATGGTCCTGTTTTTTAGAGATTTAGAGGTTTTTCCTTGAACGACAGGTGATTAGCGATATTTTGCCTGCCCGTCGGGTAACGTCTCATAACGGACCGTAATACTTTGGGTGTCTATCAGTAATGACTCCCGTGTAACTGAAACGAAACCTTTTGTGGCACAGGTATGAAACCTCGGTAAGCCTGGGTGATCCCTTTGTCGAAAGAAGGCTATGTGTATTGTGTGTCCGGACGTTGCCTCCTGTTTATTCAGTCGTTATTCAGGTCTGTTTGTTGGGCGCTGGATTTCAACTCATCAGGGTGCATGAACTTTGAACAACACTCCCCAGCTTCATCGTTATTTACCTTCAGATGAAGTCGATCTCTTTGAGCTGTTCGGCGCGATCTGGAAGCACAAAAAACTTGTCATTGGTTGCACGATCCTCGCAGGCTTTCTGGGAGTAGGCTATGTGTATCTGGCCCCCAAGGTGTATCAAGTCAGCAGTGTACTGCGGCCTGCGGCAATCAATGATCTGGACGCTCTCAACCGTTCAGAAGTCTACAAGTTGCCACCGGCTGACGCATTGACCAAGGTAGGCGCGCAACTCGACTCATACGAAGCAAGGCTAGGCTTTTTCAGGGCCAACCCGAAGCTCTTCGGGCGCTTCCAACAGCCTGGGCGCAGCCTGGAGCAGAGTTTTGAGGTATTCAACAACAAGGCTATTCACTTGGTACTCATGGAGTCCAAGAATCCCGACGCGCTCAACAATTATGTCCGCTTGGAAATGCAGTACCCCGACGGGATTGACGGGGCTGCAATTCTCAACGGGTTCGTGGCTCACGCTATTTCACAACAGCGCGAACAAGTGGGGGCCGACCTCAAGGTCATGGTCAATAATCGCCTCAACGAGCTCAAAGGCAAGATCGACGCTGCCCGCGCCAACTATGAAGCAGATAAAGCGTCGCAAATCGCTAGGTTGTTGGAGGCGGATAAGGTCAAGCGTGCTCAACTGCGAGACGAGCTCAGCGCCTTGCGTCTGGAGATGGAAGCACAACGCAACAGCCGCTTGGCTGAATTAGCGGAGGCTATCTCGATAGCCAGGACGATTAGCATCAAGCATCCCACCACGCCCTCCGCAATGGGGGCTGAGGCACAGCGAGGCTCGATCCAGGTGGTGCGCACCGAAGTGACCAATCAGAAGATCCCGCTTTACTTTATGGGCACCGAGGCGCTTGAGGCCGAGCGGGCAGCGTTGGCACGACGTACCAATAACGACTTTACCAACAGCCGCATTGCAGAAATTGGCAAGGCATTGCGCATGCTGGATGTTAATCGCGAAGTGGAAGTACTCGACAGCCGCAAGAATGAAGATGTGTTCTTGCAAGACCTTGAACCGTATTGGGCAGAAGAGGCTCGACTGCACAGCCTTAATATCGATATGAGCGCCCTGAAGCTGGTGACTGTGGACCAGCAGGCGCAGCCGCCGCTGAGCCCTATCAAACCGAAAAAGGGCTTGGTTATCGCGTTGAGCCTGTTGACAGGGCTGACGCTAGGAATACTGACCGCGTTGATTTGGCACTTTGCTCAGGTGCGCCGTGAAACCGGACCTTTTTCAGTGTTCGACGAACGTCGGACTCCACGTCGCTAGGCCGGGTTGGACCTATCGCAGGCTTGTCGCGCAACAAGCCCGCCCAACACATTCACAAGACAGCTTTTCACAATTCTTAGTTAACTTTTAGTTACAACCTGTGGCTAAATAACTGCAAAGGGCCACGAGCCGGGTTGTCACTCAGCCGGTCGGGCCCATTGTGTGAATTGTGATTTCAGGTGCTGCTATCCAACCTCGGCCGTTGTGGGCACGCAGGAGCAGCCTGTTCTCTTCTGACTTGTGACGAAATCTCTTGAAACTCATCATTGTTGTTCTCTACGTTGCCTCGATTGCGTATGTACACCTGCGTGGCCGGGTGCGGCACAAGCTGGGTCGCCAGCTCAGTGATCATTCGACCTTCCTGGCACCGATCAACTGCTTTCTCTACCTCTTCTCCAAGCTGCCCAGCCGACCGTATCTGTCGCCCAGCGATTTTCCCGATTTGAGCCCGCTCCAGGAGCATTGGGAAGAAATCCGCCTGGAAGGGCAGAACCTCATGCGTGCCGGGGAGATCAAGCGTTCGGACCAGTACAACGACGTGGGTTTCAATTCGTTCTTCAAGTCGGGCTGGAAGCGTTTTTACCTGAAATGGTATGGCGACAGTCATCCTTCAGCGATGAAGCTGTGCCCGCGCACCACTGAGCTGGTGCAAAGCATCGGTTCGATCAAGGCCGCGATGTTCGCCGAGCTGCCACCGGGCTCCAAGCTGGTACGCCACCGTGATCCGTATGCCGGTTCGTACCGCTATCACCTGGGCCTGGATACTCCGAACGATCCTGGCTGCTACATCAATGTGGATGGCGAAAACTACTACTGGCGTGACGGTGAGCCGGTGATGTTTGACGAAACCTACATCCACTACGCTGAAAACACCACGCAGCAGAACCGCATCATCCTGTTCTGCGACATTGAGCGCCCGATGAAGTATCGCTGGGCCGCTGCGTTCAACCGCTGGTTCAGCCGCAACGTGATGGCGGCCGCTGGCTCGCCCAACGATGCCGGGGACAAGACCGGTGGGCTCAACCGCGCGTTCACACGCCTGTACAAGATTCGTCTGCGCGGCAAGGAATTGAAAAAGCGCAATCGCACGCGCTATTACCTGGAAAAATGGGCGATCTTTGCTGGATTGGCGGCCATCTTCCTGCTGATCTGAGGCCCGCTTCACGGGCGCTATTCACTTCGGTGGATGGGCGCTCAGTTTGTCCCACATCCTCTTGCTGATCTTCTGTCGATTGGCATATCCCGCCCAGGGATCCGTTTTCAAAGTATTCAAACGTTGCTGCAGATTGGCGACTGTCCATTGTTGAGCACCGCGCAGCCCCTTCAACTCCTCACGACTGACCGGCACCGACACCGGCAAACCCGGCCGCGCACGCACGGAATACGCGGCTACGGTGCTGGCTCCCCGTGCATTACGCAGGTAATCGATAAAGATCTTGCCGACCCGGTTCTTGGGCCCCGATGTGGCGGTAAAGCGTTCCGGCAACTGCTCGGTCATGAACTGGGCGATGGCCTTGGCGAATGCTTTGACGGTGTCCCAGCCGTCCCGACGCGCCAACGGTACGATCAGGTGCAGGCCTTTGCCACCGCTGGTCTTGACGAACGCTTGCAGCCCCAGCTCATCCAGCACCGACAGGGTCAGTTGCGCGGCCTCCAGCATGGTTTTCCAGGGCAATGCCGGGTCCGGGTCGAGATCGAGCACAAACTGGTCCGGGGTTTCGATCTTGTCCGAGGTGGCGCCCCAGGTGTGAAACTCCACTGAGCCCATTTGCACGGCACCGATCAGCGCGCCGACGTTGTCGATTTCCATCAGCCGCGCATGGCCGGGATCGAGTGCCTGGTCGAGCTGCTTGATGTTGGGTATCGCCAGGCGCTCCGAGTGTTTCTGGAAGAATTGCTCGCCCTCGATACCTTCGGGTGCTCTCAGCAGTGACACTGGCCGATGGTGCAGAAAGGGCAGAATCCACTGGCTGATGCTGTCGTAGAACTGCGCCAGTTGCTGTTTTTGCGTGCCGCTTTGTTTGTCGATCACGCGGTCTGGGTGGGTGATATTCACATCACTGCGGGTCTTCTTGGCAGGCTTCATGGATTTGGCCGTTCGCGGTTGTTCATGAACAATCTGCGCTGCCGGCTTGTCGGTGCGCAGCCCGACGAATGCGGCTTGGCGGACCACGCCCTCGCGTGTCCACTCGGCAAACTGCACCTCACCGACCAACGTGGGCGCTACCCAATGCACGCCTCGTGCTTGGGTGCTGGTCAGCGGCTTCTCAAGCGGCGATGTCTTGCGCTCCAACGATGTCAGTTGCGCATAGATAGTCTTGAGCGATGCTTGATCAAAACCCGTGCCCACGCGGCCTGCGTACACCAGGCCAGTCTCATCATTTACTGCCAGCAACAACGCGCCGAACCCCGTGCGTGAGCCTTGCGGCCGGGTATAGCCGACAATCACGAACTCCTGGCGCAACCGGCATTTGAGTTTGATCCAGTCGGCATTGCGGCTGGAGACGTACGGACTGCCCAGGCGCTTGCCGATCACGCCTTCGAGGGCCAAGTCGCAGGCGCTTTCAAAGATGTCACGGTGGTGCGCAGTGAATGCCTCGGAAAAACGTAGCAATTTGCTGCGGCTACCGGCCAGCGCGACCTTTAGAGCGGCACGGCGATCCTCGACCGGCGCCAGGCGTTGGTCCTGGCCGTTGAGAAAGGGGGCATCGAACACGTAGTAGACGATGTCGAGGCTACGGCCGATATCAAAAGCATTTTGCAGCGCCTGGAAGTCTGGCAGGCCGTCGCCATTGAGGCTGACCACCTCGCCATCCAGCCAGCTGTCCTTGAGCTTCAGAGCCTGCAAGGCCTTGACCTGGCGCGGCAGACGGTCGGTCCAGTCATGCCCGTTGCGGGTAAACAGGCGCACGTCGCCGTCCTGAATGCGTGCAAGCATGCGGTAGCCGTCGAATTTGATTTCGTATTGCCAATCGCCTTCGGGGGCGCGATCCACCAGGGTGGCCAATTGCGGGGTGAATTGCTCGGGAAACTGGGTTTTCCTGGCTTTGGCCCGAGCCTTGGATGTTCCCACTGAAGCATCGCTGAGCACGCTGTTCGGCTGGGCCTGGACGATATCGTAGTCGTCGGCCGCGCGCGCCTGCGGGTCCTTTTCCTTGATCAGCAGCCATTGTTGCTTGTCGCCGCTGCCTTTCAAGCGCGTGCGCACCAGCGCCCAGTCGCCGGAGAGTTTCTCGCCGACCAGGGTGAATTTGAGCTTGCCGGCCGCGTAGGCCTTGCGGGGATCGTCATGGGGCTGCCAGATGCCACGGTCCCACACGATGACATCACCGGCGCCGTACTGACCGGCGGGAATGCTGCCTTCAAAGCCGCCGTAGCTCAGCGGATGATCTTCTACATGCACGGCCAGGCGCTTCTGGCTGGGATCCAGGCTCGGGCCTTTGGGCACGGCCCAACTGAGCAGCACGCCATCGAGTTCCAGGCGAAAGTCATAGTGCAGGTTGCGTGCGTCGTGCTTCTGGATCACGAAGGACAGCGCCGAGGCTTTGCGTTTGGTACCAGGCGCACTGCCTGCCGGTTCGGCGGTAATCCCGAAATCGCGCTTGCGGTTGTATTCGCTGAGGGGCTTGGACATGACTCAGGAGGCCTTGGTGGATTTCTTCGTGGCAGGCTTCTTCGCGGGTTTACCGGCCAGGCTGCGCTTGAGCAGTTCCGTCAGGTCGATCACATCGGCGGACTTGCGCTCTTCGCTGTCCTTGGTCTCCACATCCTCGATCTTGCCGGCCTTGGCCTTTTTGGCCACCAGCGCCATGATTTTTTCCTGGAAGCTGTCGCGGTAGTCATCGGGCTGCCAGTCGGCGCTCATGTCGTCGACCAGGCGCTTGGCCATGTCCAGTTCGCCCTTGGCCAGGCTCGGTTTGGTCACGTCGCTGCCCAGTTCCAGTTCGTCCAGGCTGCGCACTTCGGCGGGCCAGCGCAGCATCACCAGCACCAGCGCCGAGTCCAGGGGCATCAACGCCGCCAAGTGCTGCTTGGTGTGCAGCACCACATTGGCCAGGGCGACCTTGCGGGTTTTTCTAAGGGTTTCCCTTAGCAAGGCGTAGACCTTGCCGCCACGCTTATCCGGTGCGAGGAAGTAGGGGGTGTCGATGTTCTGCAACGGGATCTGGTCGCTGGCGACAAACGCGATGATCTCGATGGTCTGGGTCGATTTGGGGTGGGCCGAGCGGATTTCTTCTTCGCTGAGCACCACGTAGCGGCCTTTCTCGTACGCAACGCCTTTAACGATGTTGTCCTTGGTCACTTCCTTGCCCGTGGTCTTATTGATGCGCTTGTAACCGACCGGGTCCATGCTGCGCTTGTCCAGCCAGTCAAAGTCAACGCCTTGAGAGGAGGTGGCCGAGACTAGTGAGACCGGGATATGCACCAGGCCAAAGCTGATGGCGCCTTTCCAGATTGCCCGTGGCATAGGTGCGATTCCTTTTGAAGAGGCTGTGTTCTGGTGACTCGAAGGCGGTGGGAAAAGTTTCCCCGAGCAGATGCGCGGACAGATCGTGTTACACCTGATGAGAAACTATTTAGTGTCGAAAGCCGAACCCAAGGCGTAGCGTGTTATCGAAAGCACGTACTCCTCGCCCCAGAGAGGCTTTGTCATGAACAGTTGTATGCGTCACGTAGCAGCGCTGTTGTTGGGTCTGGCCCTAATGCCTGTGGCCCAGGCGCAAAACCTGCCCGGCAGCAACAATGGCAACAACGGCCCGATCCACCGGGCCAATCCTAATAGCATGCAGGGCACCCAGCCAAATGCGCCGGCCGTTCGCGGTATCCAGACCGGCCCGACCACACGCACGCCGACCCTGGAAAACGGCGGCATCGGCAACAGCTACCCCAAACGTAATGCCGCCCCCAGCCGCCCGGCCACCGAAACCAAAGCCCCCACTTATGATGCCAACGGCAATCGCCGGTAAGGATCTCGCCTTATGTTTCTACGCAAAAGCCTGTTAGTCGCCCTTTGCGCCACCACGCTGCTGCCGTTGACGGCCGCTCACGCCGCTGACGCCCAGCAGTTCCCCAGCGAACAGGGCAGCATCACCGCGACGCCAATCGCCAAAGGCCTGGACCACCCATGGGCGGTGGCCTTTTTGCCGGACAAGGAAGGCTTTCTGGTGACGGAGCGCCCTGGTCACCTGCGCTTTGTCAGCCCCGACGGCAAGCTGTCCGCGCCACTCAAGGGCGTGCCGCAAGTCTGGGCCAAAGGGCAGGGCGGTTTGCTGGATGTGGTGTTGTCGCCGGACTTCAAGGAGGACCGCACGGTGTATCTTTCTTACGCGGAAGGCGGCGGCAAAGGCGGTACCGCTGGCACAGCCGTGGGCCGTGGACGCCTGGCGGCAGATCTGAGTGGCTTGACCGACTTCAAGGTGATCCTGCGCCAGGAGCCCAAGTTGTCGACCGGCAACCACTTCGGCTCGCGCCTGGCGTTCGACCGCGATGGCTACCTGTTCGTGACCCTGGGTGAAAACAACGATCGCCCGACGGCCCAGGACCTGGACAAGTTGCAAGGCAAGGTCGTGCGCATTTACCCGGATGGCCGTGTGCCGGATGACAACCCCTTTGTCGGCCAGCAAGGCGTGCGCCCGGAGATCTGGTCCTACGGCCAGCGCAACCCCCAGGGGCTGGCGCTGAATCCGTGGAGCGGTACGATCTGGGAAAACGAACACGGGCCGCGCGGAGGTGATGAGATCAACATCATCGAGCGCGGCAAGAATTTCGGTTGGCCGTTGGCCACCCACGGCATCAACTACTCCCTGACACCGATTCCCGAAGCCAAGGGCAAAACGGTGGAAGGCACAGTGCCGCCCCATCATGTGTGGGAAAAGTCGCCGGGTATCAGTGGCATGGCGTTTTACGATGCGGATCGCTTCAAGCCCTGGCAGCACAACGTGTTTATCGGTGCGCTGGTCAGCCAGGAGTTGATCCGGTTGCAGTTTGATGGCGACAAGGTGATCCACGAAGAACGTTTGCTCGGCGGCCTGAAGGCGCGGATCCGCGATGTACGGCAGGGCCCGGACGGGTTCTTGTATGTGCTGACGGATGAAGATGATGGCGTGTTGTATCGGGTTGGGTTGAATCAGGATTAAGCAGTGGGGCCGGCAAACCGGCCCCAACTGTTTTACAACCCCAAATCGGACAACCCCGGATGATCATCCGGGCGTCGGCCCAGCGGCCAGTGGAACTTGCGTTCGCTTTCCTTTATCGGCAGATCGTTGATGCAGGCAAAACGATTGGCCATCAGGCCGTTCTCGTCGAATTCCCAGTTTTCGTTGCCGTAGGAGCGGAACCAGTTGCCCGAATCGTCGTGCCACTCATAGGCATAACGCACCGCGATGCGGTTATCGGTGAATGCCCACAACTCCTTGATCAGGCGGTAGTCCAGTTCCTTGGCCCACTTGCGGGTGAGGAAACCTTTGGCTTCTTCGCGGTTATGCGCAAATTCGGCACGGTTACGCCACTGTGTGTCCAGCGTGTAGGCCAGGGACACCCGCTGCGGATCACGGGAGTTCCAGCCGTCTTCGGCCAGGCGGACTTTCTCGATGGCCGACGCGCGGGTGAACGGCGGCAGGGGCGGACGTGTTTCTACAGTCGATGACATTGGCAGTTCCTCAATGAATAAGGATTGATCGGAAGTTGCGCCTACTGGCGGGTTCAAAGTCCCAATAACGTTCGCGCCATGCATTGCGCATTATCGGCAGCCGTTGAATCGCCCATCACCAGGGCAACGGTAATGGCGCCATCGATCAGGATCAGCAGTTGCGCGGCCTGCCGTTCGGGGTCGGGGGTGCCATGTGCTTGACACAGTTCAAGTGCGTACTCGAACAGTTTCTGTTTATGCGCCTTGGCCAGCAGGCGCACCGGGTCTTGCGGATCACCGGTTTCGCCACTGGTGTTGATGAACGCGCAGCCCCGGAAGTCAGCCGTGCCGAACCAGTCCTTGAGCGCGCTGAACAGCGCCAGCAGGCGTTCTCCGGTGTCTTCGCGACGTTCCACTTCAGTGCGCAGCCACTGCATCCAGCGCTCATCGCGACGTTGCAGCGCGGCCATCACCAACTCGTCTTTATTGACAAAGTAGCGGTAGATACTTTTTCTCGAGACACCGGCGGTCTTCACCAGGAAGTCCATGCCGGTGGCGGCGATGCCATGGCGATAGATCAACTTTTCTGTGACGTCGAGGATAATGTCGCGGGTTTCATTATTGGTCATGTCGTTCATGCTGCGAACAGTAGAACGATCGTTCTTCTTGGTCAATTAAAATTTTTCCATGCGCCGCAGCGAGACCTGAGCACCCTCATGGTGTAAGCTCGGGGCCTCTTCGGATTCGACCCATTGCGAGCCTTATGCCGTCGTTCTTCAAACGCTCCCTGTTGCCCAAACTGCGCGGTTTCCCCCTCACTCCTGATGCCCTTGAGGTGCTGTCCGGCGCCGACGCTTATCGTCGCTGCCTGCTGGAGAAAATTGCCCAGGCCACCCGGCGCATCTATATCGTCGCGCTGTACTTGCAGCAGGACGAAGCGGGGCAGGAAATCTACGACGCCCTGCACGCCGCCAAGGCTGCACGCCCGGCGTTGGACATCGTGGTGGTGGTCGACTGGTTGCGCGCCCAGCGTGGTTTGATCGGCGCCGGCAAACAACCGGGCAACAGTGCCTGGTACCAGGCCATGACTCAAAGCCACAGCAGCGAAGTGCCAGTGTACGGCGTGCCGGTGCAAACCCGCGAGTTGTTCGGTGTGCTACACCTCAAGGGCTTTGTGATCGACGACACGGTGCTGTACAGCGGCGCCAGCCTGAACAACGTGTACCTGCACAAGTTCGACAAGTACCGTTTCGACCGCTACCACTTGATTCACAACAAAGCGCTTGCCGATTCCATGCAGCATCTGGTGGAGCACGGTTTGGTGGCGTCCAAGGCGGTCAATCGCCTGGACCTGCCCAACCCGCCCACCACCCGCAGCCTGCGCAATGACATCGGCGATCTGCGCAGCCGCCTGAAGCACGCGGCATACGACACCACGGCCGGGCAACTGCCCAATGGTCACCTGTCAGTCAGCCCTTTGCTCGGGGTCGGCAAGAACAACCCCCTGAACCGGGTGATTCTCGAACTGATCGCCAGCGCCCAGCATCAGTTGACCATCTGCACCCCGTACTTCAACCTGCCGCTGCCGGTGACCCGCGAAATCAACCGCGCCCTGGCGCGCGGGGTGAAGATCGACATCGTCGTCGGCGACAAGACCGCCAACGACTTCTACATCCCGCCCAGCGAGCCGTTCAAGGTCATTGCGGCGCTGCCTTACCTCTACGAAATCAGCCTGCGCCGCTTTGCCAAACGCCATCAGCCGATGATCGACAGCGGCCAGTTGAACCTGCACCTGTGGCGTGACGGCGATAACACTTACCACCTGAAGGGCATGTGGGTCGACCAGCGCTACACCTTGCTCACTGGCAACAACCTCAACCCGCGCGCGTTCCGCCTCGACCTGGAAAACGCCTTGTTGATCGATGATCCCAAAAGTGAATGGCTGGCGCCGCGACGCACTGAGTTGGCGCAGATTTTCCAGCACACCACGCGGATCGAGCGTTATCAGGACCTGCAAACGCTGCCGGACTACCCGGAGGCAGTCGGCAAGTTCCTGCGCCGTGTCAGCCGTGTGCGGATCGAACGCTTGCTGTACCGCATCCTGTAAACCGGCAGGCAAAAAAAAGACCCAGCGCCTTCAACAGGCGCTGGGTCTTTTTTTGTGTGTCGCTTAGTTCAAGCCCAGCTTGCCGCGCAAGGTGGACAGGTCTTCCGCCAGGGTGTTGACCGGGCCCACCAAGGCCTTGCGGTCGTTTTCCTTGACCTTGTCGTAGGTCTCGAAACCACCGTCCTTGGTCTTGTACTTGGCCAGGATCTTGTCCACGGTGGCGAAGTTCTTGTCGACCTTGGCCAGGAACACTTTGTCTTGTTTCTCGATCTGACCACGGAACAGGTCGACGATTTTCTTCGCGCCGTCGATGTTGCCCTGGAAGTCATACAGGTCGGTGTGGCTGTAGCGGTCTTCTTCGCCGGAGATCTTGGTGGCGGCGACTTCTTCAAGCAGGGCTGCTGCGCCGCCGACGACTTTCTCCGGCGGGAAGGTCAGGCCGTCGACGCGGGTCTTGAGGTCATTGACGTCGGTGTTGAGCTTGGCCGTCAGCGCTTCCAGGCCCTTGGTGGTGTTCTGCGAGAACAGCGCGTATTCGATACGGTGGAAACCGGTGAAGTCTTCGGCGGTCACGCCTTTTTCGTGGTCGTCGACGCGCGAATCGATGGACGCATCGAGGTCGCTGAACAGCTCGGCGATCGGCTCGATGGACTCATAGTGCACACGGGTCGGCGCGTAGAGTTTCTTGGCGGTGGCCAGGTCGCCCTTGTTGATGGCGTCGGTGAAGGCTTGGGTCTGGGTGACCAGCTCGCCGATTTCTTCGGTGACGTAGATCTTGTAGTCCGACACCGGCCCTACCAGGTCCAGCGGTGCGGTAGCGGCGAAGGCTGCCAGCGGCGAAAGGGTCAGCAACAACGACAACGCGATAGACGACTTTTTCATGGGACGATTTCCGCTCTGGGTTTGTTTTAGGTATGGGCAGTGGTGTGAGGGTGCGTTGCAGCCAGCAGCGTGCGGCCGATGAAATCCTTGGGCCCGGTGACCCCCGGCAAGGTGAAGAAGTACCCGCCGCCGACCGGCTTGAGGTATTCCTCCAGAGGCTCGCCGTTGAGCCGGGTTTGCACGCTGATAAAGCCTTTCTCCAGGTCAGCCTGGTAGCAGATGAACAACAGCCCCATGTCCAGCTGACCGTTTTTGTTGACGCCGTTGGAGTAGTTGAACGGCCGGCGCAGGATCAGGTTGGCCTGAGTCTGCGGGGTGCGCGGGTTGGCCAGGCGGATGTGGGCATCGAGCTTGGTCACTTTGCCTTCCGGGTCCTTGCTGTAGTCTGGCACTTGGGTTTCTTTGTCGCCGTCCATGGGCGCGCCGGTCGGTTTGACGCGGCCGATAATGCTTTCCTGTTCTTGCAGTGGGGTACGGTCCCAACGCTCGACGAAGTTGCGGATAATGCGCACCGCCTGATAGCTGCCGTTGGCCGCCCAGGCCGGTTCGTCGCTGCCAGGCTGCACCCACACAATCTGGTCCATGGCCTTGGCGTCGTTGGAGTTCGGGTTGGCCGAACCGTCACGGAAACCCAGGAAGTTGCGCGCACTCTGCGCAGGCTCGCCGGGTTTGCTCGGTGCCTGGGGCGGCACGCTGCCTTCCTGCTTCCAGCGCACCAGCAGCAAGTCGGGCAGGTTTTTCACGATGTCGCGCAGGGCGTGGATATTGGTGTCCGGCGTGTTGGAGCTGAATTGCAGACTCAGGTCGCCGTGGCACTGCGCCGGTTCCAGCGCATCGTTGGGGAAACCAACCATGCGGCTCAGGCGTTTGGGCTTGACGGCGCTGAGGCCGAAGCGCTCATCGAACAGGGATTCGCCGACCGAAACGGTAATGGTCAGGTTGTCCGGGGTGACCACCGGGCCGAGGATGCCGGAGTCGGTCGGCGGCAGTTTCGGGTCGACTTGCGGTACGGTGCCGCCGGTCATCAGGAAGCTGATGCGTTCGTTCAAGGTACGGAACAGCCGCTCCAAGTCCTCACGATCACTGGCCAATACATCGAATGCCACGAGCATGCCGCACGCCGGGCGCGGGGTGACGATGCCGCTCTGGTGCTTGCCGAAAAAATCGTGGTGGTCCTGGGTCTTGTCGCTGCGCGGTGCGGTGGTGACTTGCTCGGCGGCCATGGCCGGGCAGGTCAGGGTGCTCCCGGCAATGGCGGCGCCAGTGGCGGCCATGCCCAGCAGGACACGGCGGCGAGTAAGGTCAAACTGTTCTGAATCACTCATGTGTGCGGTCGTCTTCACTGCAGGCCGGAGAGGCCAAGGGCGGGGTCGATTCCATCGAGTGCAGCGGCCAGAGCCTTGGCCTTGTCGGCGATCTGCTTGCGCTGATCGGCGGTTACGCTGTCGTAGGTGGCGTAACCCTTGTCGACCTTGAAGACCTGGAGTTCGGCATCAAAGGCGGCGAGGGCGCTGTCGACCTTGGGCAGCAGGTCGGCGGCAGACTTGGTCAGCAGTGGGCGCATCAGGTCGACAACCTTGTGGGCAGCTTCCAGGTTGGCGGCGAAACCATTCAGGTCGACGTGGCTGTAGCGCTCCTCTTCACCGCTGATGGCACGTACATCGGCCAGGCTGTTGAGGTTGCGCACCACAATGCTCACCAGTTGCTCCGGCGGCAGCGACTGGGCGAGCAATTGTTGCTTGAGCGTGGTGACGTCGGTCAGCAGGCGCTGGGCAACCGGCGCCAAGCCATCGAGACTGCGTTGTTGGAACAGGCTGTATTCCAGGCGATGGAAGCCGCTGAAGGCTGGGTCCTGCTCGCGTTTTTCAAAGTAGTCGGCGCGGGCGTTGATCGCGTTGTCCAACTCGGCCAGGCGTTGCGACGCGGGGGCCAGTCGTTGGTAAGCCTCGCGCGCTGGAACATAGAGCGCTTGAGCCTGGGCCAGGTCGCCGGCGTCGACGGCCTGTTGCAAGGCGGTGACGGCCTTGACCAAGGCGTTGCCTTGGCTGCTCAGGTACACGCGGAACTCCGACAGCGGCCCGATAAACGCCACCATCGACGGCTTGGCCTTGGCTTGCGCGTCGGACTCGGCGGTCGGCGTTACGTGCAAGGTGCCGCGCGGGTTGCTCAACAGGCCGCAGGTGATCGCGTAGTCGCCGGGCAGCAGGTTGGCGTTGATCACCTGGCTCAGGCCGGGGGCGATGTTTTCACGTTCTTCAACCACCAGCACGCCGTCGAGGATTTCCCATTCCACCGCACGGTCGGACCGGTTGATGATGCGAAAGCTGGCGCGGCCGGCGGGCACCGTCAGTTCATTCGGTTCGCAGGCATGGCCATGGATGGTCACGGCGATTTCATTGTGGTTGGTCTGGCGCTTGCTGGCCGCCAGTTGCGAGGCGTAATAGAACAGGCCTCCGGCGGCGATCATCACGACCACCGAACCCGCCACGGCCCAGCGCAGGGCGCGGGGTGGCGAGGAGGGTTGAGGAGTAGGCTTGGACAAGAGGCGGTCCTTACTGGCTGGAAATGGAAGAGGGCGAGGCGGCAGGCTTGGACGGTGCGGCGGGCAGGAAGAACATCACCAGCGCCACCACCAGGTAAATCAGGTAGGCGCCGAGGGTGCTGATGGTCGGCGCTTCCTGGTAGCCGAACATGCCGGCCAATACCGAGCCCAACGGGCTGTCCATGGGCAGTGCGGCGCTGAAGTCGAACAGCACGGTTTGCAAGTGATTCCATACGCCCGCTTCGTGCAGGGCTTGCACTGAATTGGCGAGGATGCCGGCGGCCACGACGAGGATAAACAGGCCGGTCCAGCGGAAAAACGCGCCCAGGTTCAGGCGCATGCTGCCGGTGTAGATCAGGAAACCGACGATGATCGCCAGGATCAGGCCGAGCAGGGCACCAATCGGCGCGCCTGGGCCTTCACTCTGTTGGAACACGGCCAGCAGGAAGAACACGGTTTCCAGGCCTTCGCGGGCCACGGCGAAAAACACCATGAGAATCAGCGCGGTGACCTGATGCCTGGAACCAGCCAACGCGTGATCGAGGGATTCGTGCAGGGAATGCTTGATGGAGCGCGCCACCTTGCGCATCCAGAACACCATGGAACTGAGGATACCCACGGCGACCAGGCCGACGATGCCTTCGAACAGTTCCTGCTGCTTTTGCGGGAATTCGGCGCTGACCAGTTCCAGGCCGCCGCCGACCAGCAGGGCCAGTGCGGCGGCGAGAAATACACCGATCCACACGGCGGGCATCCACTGGCCACGGCCGGTCTGTTGCAGGTAGCTGGCAATAATGCCAACGATCAATGCGGCTTCAATGCCTTCGCGCAGCATGATGAGGAAAGGAACGAGCATTCGGCACCGCGTCACAACTAGATAGGGTGCTAAGTTGTAACATAATGATACTCATTGCTAAACAACAATTCTTGACGTTTGCTGAACAGTGGCTGAACGGTGGTGGCAATGCGCGTCCACCCTTATGATGCGTGCCATTCTTTGCGCAGCTCTGGATACGCGGTCCACCATGTCGGAAAAAGACACCATCTCCATTCATCTTGTGCGTGAAGCCTTGTTGCAAAGCTGCGACGGCGATGTAACCCGTGCCGACGTGCTGCATAAAGCCGGCATTGACCCGCAGTGGCTGGCCGAGCCTGCCGCGCGGGTTTCGGCCACCACCTACGCGCGGCTGTGGCGTCTTCTGGCACGGCGCACCGATGATGAGTTCTTCGGGATGGACCCGCGCAAGCTGAGGTCCGGCAGCCTGGCGTTTCTCTGCCGTGCTGCAATGGCGCAGCCGACCCTCGTCACCGCCCTGGAAACTGGGCTCGGGTTCCTGTCACTGATGCTGGAGCGATTGCCCGCTGAGTTGGTGCGTCAGCAAAGCCTGGCGGAGATCGTGCTGGTTGAGCCCGAGGCTGAACCCAATCGAGCCTTCACCTACTTCACTTACTGGATGATTGTCCACGGCGTGGCCTGTTGGCTGGCAGGACGCCGTATTCCAATCCTGGCGATTGAGTTTCGCTGCGCAAAGCCGCACTTCTGCGACGACTACCAGGTGATGTTCTCCGACAACCTGCGTTTCGACCGACCCCGCACACGCATGATCTTCTCCGCCGACTGCCTGGCCCTGCCGATCAAGCGCACCCCGGAAGAACTCAAGCGTTTCCTGGCCCACGCACCGGCCAATATCCTGGTCAAATACCGCGACCCCGACAGCCTCGCCACCCGCATCAAGCACGACCTGCGCCAATTGCCCCCCGATACCTGGCCGGAAACCGAAGGCCTCGCGGTCAGCCTGTGCATCTCGGCCTCAACCTTGCGCCGTCGCCTGGCAGAAGAAGGGCAGACCTATCAGGGCCTCAAGGACAGCGTGCGTAAGGAATTGGCGATTGTATGGTTGGCGGAACCACAGATCAGCTTTGCCGAGATTGCGGCGCGGCTGGGGTTTGCTGATACGAGTTCGTTTTATAAGGCGTTTCGTAAGTGGAGTGGGTCGAATCCGGGGCATTATCGGAGTTTGATTCTGGGTGAAGCGCGTTAATCAAGGACCAAAAAAAGCCCCGTGACCGAATGGACCACGGGGCAAAAAATTGGCTGGATGCGACCAACCAAAGGAGCTCTTTACATCACTTGGCGCTGGCGACCACCGTGTCCGGCTGCCAACCACCGCCCAACGCTTTGTAGATCGCGACGATGCCGCGGTACAAATCCACTTCGGCCTGGGCCTGGGAGTCTTCGGCGGCCAGGCGCTCACGTTGCGCGTCGAGCAGTACCAGGAAGTCCACGGTGCCTTCGCGATAGCGGATCGCGGCCAGGTCGGCGGCGGCGCGGCTGGATTCGCTTTGGCGGATCAGCGAAACCAAACGTTGCTGACGCTTGCCGTAGTCGCTGAAGGCGTTCTCGGACTCTTCCAGGGCTAACAACACTTGTTGCTCGTAGGTCGCCAGTGCGCCATCTGCCTCGGCATCGGCGCCGCGCAAACGGGCGCGCACGCTGCCCAGGTCGAAGGCTGCCCAGGTGATGCTTGGGCCCAGCGCCCAGGCATTCGCGGCGGACGAGCCGATCTGCGAGCCACGCCCGGCGGTAAAGCCAAGGAAGCCGCTGAGGCTGACCCGTGGGAACAGGTCGGCCTTGGCCACGCCGATACGCGCGGTGGCGGCAGCCAGTTTGCGTTCGGCGCTGAGGATGTCCGGGCGACGTTGCAGCAGTTGCCCTGGATCGCCAATCGGCAACGCCTTGGCAATCGCCGGCAGGTCTTTCGGGCCCAGGTCGACGGTCAGCTTGTCGGGACGCTGGCCGAGGAGGGTGGCGATGCGGTTACGCTCGCGCACTTGCTCGGCCTGCAGTTGCGGCACGCTGGCTTCGACGGCCGCGAGGCGTGCGTCAGCACGCTCCACGTCAAGTTGGTCGCCCACACCGGCATCCCGCAGGCTGACCGTGATGGTGCGCGATTCCTGCTGGTTCTTCAGGTTGTCCAGGGCAATGCGTTCACGCAGTTGCGCACCCCGCAGTTGACCGTAGGCATCCACCAGCTCGGCAATCATGGTGACTTGCAGCTGGTACAAGTCAGCCTCGGCAGCCTGCTGGTCGGCGTCGGTGGCTTCCAGGTTGCGCTGGATGCGACCGAACAGGTCAAGTTCCCAAGCCATGTCCAGACCGAGGTCGTAACGCTCGGTCTTGACGCGACTGGTGGTCTGGCCCGGAATCTGGCCTTTGCCCTGGTCACTGCTGACCCGGCTGGTGATGGTCGGCATGGCGTCATTGCTGGCGTCATCGCGAATCGCGCGGGCCGCCCGCAGACGGGCAAAAGCGACGCGCAAGTCCCGGTTGCCTTGCAGCGATTGGGTCACCAACTGGTTGAGGGTCGGGTCCTCGAACTGCTGCCACCAAATGCCTTCGAACTTGGCGTGGTCATACGTTTTGGCATCGGCAGCGGCCGTGATATTGGCCGCCTCCGGGGTCTGGGCTTTGTAGTCCGGGCCCACGGCACAGGCGCTCAGCGCCAGTACCAGCAAGCTCGGCAGGAATACTTTCACACTCATTGCTGTGTCTCCAGCTTCAAGGCCTTGGCCGCTTTGCGTGCCTCTTGGCGCTCCACATAGCGACGGATCAGTACGTAGAACACTGGCGTCAGCAACAGACCGAAGAAGGTCACACCGATCATCCCGGAGAACACCGCCACACCCATGGCATGACGCATCTCGGCACCGGCACCGCTGGACAACACCAGTGGCACCACACCCATGATGAAGGCGAACGAGGTCATCAGGATCGGCCGCAGACGCAGACGGCAGGCTTCCAGTACCGCAGCGAGCGGGTCGAGGCCTTCTGCCTGTTTGTCCTTGGCGAACTCGACGATAAGAATCGCGTTCTTACACGCCAGGCCCACCAGTACGATCAAGCCGATCTGGGTGAAGATGTTGTTGTCGCCGCCCGAGATAATCACCCCGGTAATGGCCGACAGCAGCGTCATCGGTACGATCAGGATCACCGCCAATGGCAGGCTCCAGCTTTCGTATTGGGCGGCCAGTACCAGGAACGCCAGCAGTACGCAGAGCGGGAACACGAACAGCGCGGTATTACCCGAGAGGATTTGCTGATAGGTCAGGTCAGTCCACTCGTAGGTCATGCCGTTGGGCAGTTCTTCTTTCAGCAGTTTCTCGATCGCCGCTTCAGCCTGGCCCGAGCTGTAGCCCGGTGCAGCGTTGCCGTTGATTTCTGCGGTGATGAAGCCGTTGTAGTGCATCACGCGGTCCGGACCCGAGGTGTCGCTGACCTTGATGAAGGTCGCCAGCGGGATCATCTCGCCTTTGTTGTTGCGCACTTTCAGCTGGCCGATCTGGTCTTCATCCAGGCGGAACTGCTGCTCAGCCTGCACGTTGACCTGGTAGGTCCGGCCGAAGCGGTTGAAGTCGTTGGCATACAACGAACCCAGGTAGATCTGCAGGGTGTCGAAGATGTCGCTGATCGCCACGCCGTGGGTCTTGGCCTTTTCACGGTCGATGGCGGCATCGACCTGGGGCACGTTAACCGTGTAGCTG
The DNA here is from genome assembly GCF_001579805.1 of Pseudomonas azotoformans. NCBI lineage: Bacteria > Pseudomonadati > Pseudomonadota > Gammaproteobacteria > Pseudomonadales > Pseudomonadaceae > Pseudomonas > Pseudomonas azotoformans. Next base: position 4,746,837 of record NZ_CP014546.1, read on the forward strand.
GTGAACAGGCCGAACAGCTCCGGCGTGGTGCGGCTCTTGGTGATGATGTTCTGCACTTCTTTGTACAGCTCGTCGTAACCCAGGTTGCCCCGGTCTTCGATCTGCAGGCGGAAACCACCAATCGTACCCAGGCCCTGTACCGGCGGCGGTGGGAAGATCGCCATGTAGGCTTCCTGGATGCTGCTGTACTTGCCGTTCAGGGCACCGGCAATCGCGCCGGCGGACATGCTCGGGTCTTTACGCTCGTCGAACGGTTTCAAGGTCACGAACACGATGCCGCTGTTCGGGCTGTTGGTGAAGCCGTTGATCGACAGGCCGGGGAAGGCTACGGCGCTTTCCACGCCGGGTTGTTTCAGCGCGATGTCGGACATGCGCTTGATCACGTCTTCGGTACGGTCCAGGCTCGCGGCATCCGGCAATTGAGCGAAGGCCACCAAGTATTGCTTGTCCTGGGCCGGTACGAAACCGGTTGGTGTGTGGGCAAAGCCCAACCAGGTCAGGACCATCAGGCCGGCGTACAGAAACAGCGCGATACCACTGCCACGGATCACGCGGCGAACGGTGCCGACGTAGCCATGGCTGGCCTTGTCGAAGAAGCGGTTGAACGGTTTGAACAACCAGCCGCCCAGCAGCTTGTCGAGGAACTTGGAGAACGCATCCTTCGGCGCGTTGTGGCCTTTGAGCAACACGGCCGCAAGGGCAGGGGACAAGGTCAGCGAGTTGAAGGCCGAGATCACTGTCGAAATCGCAATGGTCAAGGCGAACTGCTTATAGAACTGCCCGGTCAAGCCACTGATGAAGGCGGCTGGAACGAACACCGCGCACAGCACCAATGCGGTGGCGATGATCGGGCCAGTCACTTCGCTCATGGCTTTTTCAGTGGCCGGGAACGGTTCCAGGCCCAGCTCGATGTTCCGCTCGACGTTCTCCACCACCACGATGGCGTCGTCCACCACGATACCGATGGCCAGTACCAGGCCGAACAGCGACAGCGCGTTGAGCGAAAAGCCGAACAGGTGCATCACCGCAAACGTACCGATCAACGATACCGGCACCGCCACCAACGGAATGATCGAGGCGCGCCAAGTCTGCAGGAACAGGATCACCACCAATACAACCAGGATCAGCGCTTCGAACAGCGTATGCACCACGGCTTCGATGGACCCACGCACAAAGATGGTCGGGTCATAGACGATGCTGTAGTCCATGCCTTGCGGGAAGCTCTTTTTCAGCTCTTCCATCTTGCCGCGTACTTCGTTGGAGATCTCGATCGCGTTGGAGCCAGGGCGCTGGAAGATCGGGATCGCCACGGCCGGCTGGTTGTTCAGCAACGAACGCAGGGCGTATTGGCTGGAGCCCAGCTCCACCCGTGCGATGTCTTTGAGGCGGGTGATTTCACCGTTAGCGCCCGAGCGAATAATGATGTTCTCGAACTCTTCCTCGGTCACCAGGCGACCCTGGGTGTTCACCGATAACTGGAACGCGGTGGCGGTCGGTGCAGGTTGCGCACCCAGGGCACCGGCGGCCACTTGACGGTTCTGCTCACGGATCGCGGTCACCACATCGGTGGCGGTCAGGTTGCGCGAAGCGGTCTTGTTCGGGTCCAGCCACACCCGCAGGGAGTAGTCGCCCATGCCGAACAGTTGCACATCACCCACACCGCCCAGCCGCGCCAGCTCATCCTTCACGTTAAGCAAGGCGTAGTTGGACAGGTAGAGCATGTCGTAGCGCTGATCCGGGGAGGTCAAGTGCACCACCATGGTCAGGTCGGGGGATGCCTTGTCCACGGTAATACCAATGCGCGTCACTTCCTCAGGCAGTTTCGGCTGAGTCCGGGTCACGCGGTTTTGCACTTGCACCTGCGCGTTGTCCAGGTCGGTGCCCAGGGCGAAGGTGATGGTCAGGGTCAGCTTGCCGTCGGCGGTCGACTGCGAGGACATGTACAGCATGTTCTCGACGCCGGTGATCGCCTGCTCCAGCGGAGCGGCCACGGTTTCACCGATGACTTTGGGGTTGGCGCCCGGGAAGTTGGCACGGACCACGACGGTCGGCGGCACCACTTCCGGGTATTCGCTGATCGGCAATTGGAACAGCGAGATCGCGCCGGCGATCAGGATCAGCAGCGAAAGCACTGCTGCGAAGATCGGCCGCGAAATGAAGAACTTGGAAAAATTCATCTTGAGTCGTATCCCTTAACCGCGTGGAGTCGCAGCGCTGGCAAGTTTCGGCGCGGCTTTATCCGGCGCCACTTGTTCCAGGTTGCTGGCTTCAAGCGCTTGTCGTTGTTGGGCCAAGGCGGCGAGGGTTTCCTTGCTGGCCATCGGAATGGTTTCCGGAGCGACCGGCGATCCTGGGCGCACGCGTTGCAGGCCCTTGACGATGATGGTGTCTTCTTTATTGAGGCCGCTGCGCACGATGCGCAAACCTTCGATTTTCGGCCCCAGTTCTACCGAGCGATACGCCGGCTTGTCGCCTTCCATCACCAGCACGAACTTCTTGCCGAGGTCGGTGCCGACGGCTTCGTCGTTGATCAGCACGGCGGAGTAGGTGCCGCTGCCGACCAGCTTCAGGCGGGCGTACAGGCCAGGGGTGTATTCGCCCTTGCTGTTATCGAACACGGCGCGACCACGGATGGTGCCGGTGGCCGGGTTGACCTGGTTGTCGACGAAGTTCATCTGGCCCAGGTGCGGGTTACCGGTTTCGTTGGACAGGCCCAGGTACACCGGGGTGGTCGCACCGCGACGGCCTTGGCGAGCCAGTTCGGTGTACTTGAGGAACACGCGCTCATCGGCATCGAAGTAGGCGTAGACCTTGTCGGTCGAGACCACGCTGGTCAGCGCGGTGACATCGGCGGTCACCAGGTTGCCGGCGGTGATTTCGGCACGGCTGACACGGCCGCTGATCGGCGACGTGACGCGGGTGAAGCTCAGGTTCAGCTTGGCCAGGTCCAGCTGCGCCTGGATCCCGGCGACAGCGGCGCGGGCTTCCTGGGCGGCGGTGGTGCGCGAGTCAGCCAGTTCGGCGGAAATCGCATTGCTCTGGCGCAGGCGTTCACCGCGTTGAGCTTCGTTATCGCTGCGGGTGGCCGCGGCGCGGGTTTGTTGCAACTGGGCTTCAAGGCGACGCACTTCAGCCTGGAACGGACGTGGGTCGATCTGGAACAGCAGGTCGCCTTTCTTGACCAAAGCGCCTTCGGTGAAAGCGACTTGGTCAATCTGGCCAGACACGCGCGGACGAATCTGCACGGTTTCCGGGGCTTCCAGGCGACCAGTGAACTCATCCCACTCGTTGACCGGTTGCTCCAGCACCTTGGCCACGCTGACTTTGGCCGCTGGCATGGCGGCCGCTTGGTCCGGGGTCTTGCCGCACGCACTCATCACCACCACGGCCAGGATCGCCAGGGGGAAGCGCAAATGTTTGAGTGACTGTTCCATGAGGTGCATCCGCCAATGTATTTGAGATGGGCGGATCATGCGCGGCGATGTGCTATGTCACGAATCGAATGAAGCAAAGGTAACTATCATTCGGAATGATATAAGCGCGGGGTTAGCCCTCTAGCATGGGGGTTTCGTTAGCAGGCTATCAATGAGATTAATGGCAAAAGTCTTTTGCTGTACCGGTAAGGAACCTGATTGCGCCGCTCAGGGTCTGGCCGGTGCAGGACACCTTAAGATTGTTTCGGAATAAATCCAACTGCTGCGCCCGCGACTTCAAATAGCGCGGTGGAACGCGCAATTGCGGGGTTTCCATACCCGCTGAGTATTCATTGAGACCTTATCCATATTGGACGCCTTGCACCGCCAAGCGTCAGCCTGAACCCTATAACTATAAAAGAGGCGCAACCATGACCGTGCTATTGAGTGAGCGCAGCCAGATTTTCCAACGTGCCGATGCCTATGCGGTCTCCGATTACGTCAACCAGCATGTCGGCAGCCACTGTATTCGCCTACCACCTCGTGGGCGGCCACAGGCGAGCATCAGCCACCGCACCTTTTCCAGCCTGGACCTGTGCCGGATCAGCTACGGTGCGCCGGTGCGAGTGACGTCGGATGCGCTGCAAACCATCTATCACCTGCAAATCCTGCTGAGCGGTCACTGTCGCTCCAATGCCCGTGGGGTAGAGCAGGTCTTCCAACCCGGTGAGATCCTGCTGATCAACCCGGATGACCCGGTGGACCTGACCTATTCCGCCGACTGCGAGAAATTCATCATCAAGTTGCCGGTGCGCCTGCTGGAGAACGCCTGCCTGGAACAGCGTTGGACGCTGCCGCAACAGGGCATCCGTTTCGCCACGGCGCGACATGCGCTGAGTGAGATGAGTGGGTTCCTGCAACTATTGGGGCTGATCTGCCATGAGGCTGAAAACGCCGCCGCGTGCGAAGTACAAGGCCTGTATGAACGCATCGTGGCGAATAAACTGTTGGCGCTGTTGGCCAGCAACGTGTTGCGCGTTGCCCCGCAAGCGGCTCAAGGCGGTGGTTTCGAAGCGGTGCGCCAGTTCATTGAGGAACACCTGACCGAAGACATCAGCGTCGAACAACTGATGGCCACCGCCAAGGTCAGTGAGCGTTCGCTCTATACCCTGTTTGAACGTCAGGTCGGCCTGTCGCCGCGCGACTACGTGCGTCAACGCAAGCTGGAGCGCGTGCACGCGCGCTTGCAATTGCCCTCGGCTCGTAGCGTGACCGAAGTGGCACTGGATCATGGCTTCGTGCATTTGGGGCGTTTTGCCGAAGCCTACCGCAAACGCTTCGGCGAATTGCCCTCGCAGACCTGGAAACGCCAGCGCTGACAGCCTGCGCCCGGCGGATAACGTTTTGCAGCCAACGGATATTGAGGAGTGGAGCGTGCCCCTACAGTGAAGGCGCCTGATACAAGAACAACCGAGGGCCTACCCCATGATCAGCACGCTCGACCGCCTCGCCCGGCAACTCGGCGAATCCGTCCAGGAAGATCCCGCCACCGGGGTGTTCCGCTGCCGCCGCGATATCTTTACCGACCCTGACCTGTTCGCCCTGGAGATCAAACACATCTTCGAAGGCGGTTGGATCTACCTGGCGCACGAAAGCCAGGTGCCCGAGATCAACGACTACTTCACCACCTGGATCGGCCGCCAACCGGTGGTCATCACTCGCGATAAACACGGCACCCTGCATGGCCTGGTCAACGCCTGCGCGCACCGTGGCGCCATGCTCTGCCGGCGCAAGCAAGGCAACAAAGGCTCGTTTACTTGTCCGTTCCACGGCTGGACGTTCAGCAATGCCGGCAAGTTGCTCAAAGTGAAGGATGCCAAGACCGGCGCTTACCCGGACAGCTTCGATTGCGACGGCTCCCACGACTTGACGCGCCTGGGTCGTTTCGAAAACTACCGTGGCTTCCTGTTTGGCAGCCTCAGCGAATCCGTACCGGAACTCAGCGATTACCTGGGTGAAACCCGCGTGATCATCGACCAGATGGTCGATCAGGCGCCCTTGGGCCTGGAAGTGCTGCGCGGCAGTTCGTCTTATGTGTACGACGGCAACTGGAAGCTGCAGATCGAAAACGGCGCCGACGGGTATCACGTCAGTTCGGTGCACTGGAACTACTCGGCGACCATGGGCCGGCGCAACTACGAAGCCGAAGGCACCCGCACCGTGGACGCCAATGGCTGGTCGAAAAGCCTGGGCGGCGTCTATGCTTTCGAACACGGGCACATCCTGCTGTGGACACGCCTGCTCAACCCCGAAGTACGCCCGGTGCATGCTCACCGCGAGGCCCTTGCAGAGCGTCTGGGCAAGGAGCGCGCCGACTTTATCGTCGATCAGACGCGCAATCTGTGCCTCTATCCCAACGTGTACCTGATGGACCAGTTCTCCACACAGATTCGCGTGGTACGGCCGATTGCCGTCGACAAGACCGAAGTCACCATCTATTGCATGGCGCCCATCGGCGAAAGCGCCGAGGAGCGCGCCACCCGTATCCGCCAGTACGAAGACTTCTTCAACGTCAGCGGCATGGGCACGCCGGATGACCTGGAAGAATTCCGCGCCTGCCAGACCGGCTACCAAGGCGCGACCACCCTGTGGAACGACCTCAGCCGTGGCGCCAAACAGTGGGTTGAGGGCGCCGATGAAAACGCCCAGGCCATGGGCATGCACCCGCAGCTCAGCGGGATCAAGACCGAAGACGAAGGCCTGTTCGTACGCCAGCACGCCCATTGGGCGCAGAGCCTGCAACGCGCCATCCAGCACGAGCAGCAGGGCCTGATTGCCAGCGACAAGGCGGTGCTGTCATGAGTACCTCCCGCGACCGCCTGCTCGACTTTCTCTACCGCGAAGCGCGCCTGCTGGATGATCGCCAGTGGGACGCGTGGCTGGAGTGCTACTCGCCCAAGGTCGAATTCTGGATGCCGGCGTGGGACGATCACGACACCCTCACCGAAGACCCGCAAAGCGAAATCTCGCTGATCTACTACCCCAGCCGTGACGGACTGGAAGACCGCGTGTTCCGCATCAAGACCGAACGCTCCAGCGCCAGTACGCCGGAGCCGCGCACCGCGCACCTGATCACCAACCTCGAAGTGCTGGCCGACGACGGCGAGCACGTGATGTTGCGCTTCAACTGGCAAACCCTCAGCCACCGCTACAAGACCACGGACACGTACTTCGGCACCTCGTTCTACAGCCTCGATATGCGCGGCGAACAGCCGCTGATCACGCGCAAGAAGGTGGTGCTGAAAAACGACTACATCCATCAGGTCATCGATATCTACCACATCTGAGGACAGCCCCATGACGTACGCCATTGCCCTGAACTTCGAGGATGGGGTCACCCGTTTCATCGACTGCAAGGTGGGTGAAAAGGTATTGGATGCGGCCTTTCGCCAACGTATCAACCTGCCCATGGATTGCTCGGACGGTGTCTGCGGCACCTGCAAATGCCGCTGTGAAACCGGCGTCTACGACTTGGGGGACGATTACATCGACGACGCCCTCAGCGAAGACGAAGCCCAGCAACGGCAGGTGCTGACTTGCCAGATGGTGCCGCAGTCCGATTGCGTGATAGCGGTGCCGGTGCCCTCCAGTGCCTGCAAGACCGGCACTGCGCAGTTTGCCGCAACGCTCTCCCGTATTACCCCGCACGCCGATGCGGCGCTGGAGGTGTGTTTCGAGCTGGACCAGGCACCGGTTTTCCTGCCGGGCCAATACGTGAATATCGGCGTGCCGGGCAGCGGGCAGACTCGTTCCTATTCGTTCAGCAACCGCCCCGGCGACACGTGCGCCTCGTTCTTGATCAAGCATGTGCCCGGCGGGTTGATGAGCGGCTGGCTTGCACAGGCAGAGGTGGGTGACGCAGTGCCGATGACCGGCCCCCTGGGCAGCTTTTATCTGCGCGAAGTGACACGGCCCTTGTTGCTGTTGGCCGGTGGCACCGGGCTGGCGCCGTTTTTGTCGATGCTCGAAGTGCTGGCGGAGCGTCAGGAGACGCGCACGATCACGCTGATCTACGGCGTGACCCGTGACGCGGACCTGGTGATGGTCGAGGCGCTGCAAGCGTTTGCCCAGCGCCTGCCGAACTTGAGCGTCGTCACCTGCGTGGCCGACCCGCAGACCCCCCATCCGCGCCAAGGCTATGTCACCCAGCACATGGCGAACGACCTGCTTAACCACGGTGACGTCGATGTGTACCTGTGCGGCCCGCCGCCGATGGTGGATGCCGTGCGACAGCACTTCAAGCAACAGGGCGTCAGCCCGGCCGGCTTCTACTACGAGAAGTTCACGCCCAACGCCATCGTCACCGGCGACGCCGCCTGAGGAAACCCACATGACACTACGTTTCAATAGCCAGGTCGCGCTGGTCACAGGCGCAGCACAGGGCATTGGCCGGCGCGTTGCCGAACGCTTGCTGGAGGAGGGCGCCTGGCTGGTGGCGGTCGATCGTTCGGAGCTTGTGCATGAATTGCAGCACACGCGGGCGCTGACTCTTACCGCCGACCTGGAGCAGCACGCCGAATGCGCACGGGTGATGGCGCAGGCCAAGGCGCGTTTCGAGCGCATCGACATCCTGATCAACAACGTCGGCGGCACCATCTGGGCCAAACCCTTCGAGCACTACGCAGAGCCGGAAATCGAAGCGGAAGTGCGCCGCTCATTGTTCCCCACGCTGTGGTGCTGCCACTGCGTGTTGCCTTACATGCTGGAGCAGGGCAGCGGCGCCATCGTCAACGTGTCGTCGATTGCCACGCGCGGCATCAATCGGGTGCCCTATGGCGCGGCCAAGGGCGGGGTGAATGCGCTGACCGCCTGCCTGGCCCTGGAAACCGCCGGCCATGGCATTCGCATCAACGCCACGGCACCCGGCGGCACCGAAGCTCCGCCACGCCGCATTCCGCGCAACAGCCAGGCGCAAAGCGAACAGGAACGCGTTTGGTATCAACAGATCGTCGATCAGACTCTCGACAGTAGCCCGATGAAACGCTACGGCAGCATTGACGAGCAAGTCGGCGCGATCCTGTTCCTGGCCTCTCACGAAGCCTCCTACATCACCGGCGTGACCTTGCCCGTAGGAGGCGGCGACCTAGGCTGAGCGCCGTTACCCCTGCAGACACTGACTCACAACAACAATAAAGAGAGCACTGCCATGCGTACCCATGACGTTCATTCGATTATCGATAATGCCCGCTTCAGCCGTTTTCACTGGAGGGTGGTGGGCCTGTGTGCCTTGCTGTTGATCTTTGACGGCTATGACTTGTTTATCTACGGCGTGGTGCTGCCGTCCATCATGAAAGAATGGAACCTGTCGCCGCTGCAGGCCGGTGCGCTGGGCAGTTATGCACTGTTCGGCATGATGTTCGGCGCGCTGGTGTTTGGCAGCCTGGCGGACCGGTTCGGGCGCAAAAAAGGCATCGCCGTGTGCTTCGCGCTGTTCAGCGTTGCCACGGTGATCAACGGCTTTGCCAGCAGTCCCACCGAATTCGGCATCTGTCGTTTTATCGCGGGCCTGGGCTGCGGTGGCCTGATGCCCAATGCGGCGGCACTGATGAACGAATATGCGCCGAAGAAACTGCGCAGCACACTGATGGCGGTGATGTTCAGCGGCTATTCCTTGGGCGGCATGCTCGCGGCCAGTGTCGGGATTTTCATGCTGCCCAATTATGGCTGGTCGTCGATGTTCTTCGCGGCGGCTATTCCGCTGTTGCTGCTGCCGTTGATCGTGTTTTGGCTGCCCGAATCCATCGGTTTTCTGGTGCGTCAGGGTCGCCAGGAGCAGGCGCGGGCGTTGCTGATGCGACTGTCGCCGGGTACGCAGATCGAGGCAGGTGATGAACTGTTGCTCAACGAAGTAAAAGCCAAGGGCGCTTCGGTGGTGGAGCTGTTTCGCCATGGCCTGGGCGTGCGCACGGCGATGGTCTGGACCGCGTTTTTCTGCTGCCTGTTGATGGTGTACGCACTGAGTTCCTGGCTGCCCAAACTGATGGCGGGCGCCGGTTACAGCCTGGGGTCCAGTCTGTCGTTCCTGGTGGCATTGAACCTGGGCGGCATGGCCGGGGCGCTTGTCGGTGGCTGGCTGGGTGACCGGTTGAACCTGATCAAGGTGATGATCGGCTTCTTCGTCACCGGTGTGGTTTCCATCAGCTTGCTGGGGATCAACAGCCCGATGCCGGTCCTGTACCTGCTGATTTTCCTCGCGGGCGCCACCACCATCGGCACGCAAATCCTGCTGTATGCCGCTGCGGCGCAGCTCTACGGTTTGTCCATGCGTGCCACCGGCCTGGGTTGGGCGTCCGGGATCGGTCGCAACGGCGCAATCGTCGGCCCGTTGCTGGGCGGCGCCTTGATGTCTGCGGAGCTGCCGTTGCAGCTCAACTTCCTGGTCTTTGCCATTCCGGGTGCGATTGCTGCGCTGGCGATGATGACCTACGCCCTGAGTCAGCGTCGGCCGCGCAGCCATCTGGAGGCTGCTGGCGTGCGTTGATCTGCCATCGTCGATAACAACAATTAAAAGAGCAACGACATGAATCAACAGACCCTACAGCGTATCTGGCTGCCCCTACTCGGCATGCCCCTGGCGGCGACCGCGTCCGAAGGCGGCTTTTTCGAAGGCTCGAGTGCCACTTTGCAAGCCCGCAACTATTACTTCAGCCGTGACTTCTCCGACATTGTCGGGGCCAACAAACAATCCAAGGCCGAAGAGTGGGGGCAGGGTTTTATCCTCACCTATAAATCCGGTTACACCCCAGGGCCTGTCGGCTTCGGCCTGGATGCGCTCGGCACCCTGGGCCTCAAGCTCGACAGCAGCCCGGACCGGGTCAACAGCGGCTTGTTACCGGTCAAGGACGATGGCCGTGCGGCAGACGACTACAGCCGCTTCGGCCTGACCTTCAAGGCACGGGTTTCCAAGACCGAGCTGAAAGTGGGTGAGTTACAGCCCAACCTGCCGGTGCTCGCCTTCAGCGATATCCGCCTGCTGCCGCCAAGTTATCAAGGGGTGAGCATCAGCTCCAGTGAGGTCGCTGGCCTTACGCTGCAGGCCGGGCACCTGACCACCACCAGCCTGCGTAATGAGGCCGGCGACGAGAAGATGATCGCCATGCTCGGCCATGTACCGCAGCGCAGTGCCGACAGCGACGCCTTCAACTATGTCGGCGGCGACTACGCCTTCAATGGCAATCGCACCAGCGTCAGCCTCTGGCGTGGCCAGTTGCAAGACATCTATGCGCAGAACTTTCTTGGCTTCAAGCACAGCCAGCCGATGGGTGATTGGGTGCTGGGGGCTAACCTGGGTTACTACGCAGCGCGAGAGGACGGCGATAAATTGCTCGGCAAGATCGACAACCAGGCGTTTTTCTCGCTGCTGTCGGTCAGGCGGGGTGGCCATACCGTCTATGTCGGCTACCAGGCGATGTACGGTGACAGCGCGTTCCCACGGGTGTTTGCCAACGTCACGCCGCTGGGCAACGAGGTGCCCACCTACGAGTTTGCCTACACCGACGAGCGCTCCTGGCAAGTGCGCTACGACTATGACTTCGGGGTACTCGGGCTCCCAGGGTTGGTCACGACAGTGCGCTACATCACCGGCGACAACGTGACCACCGGCGCGGGTTATGAGGGCAAGGACCGTGAGCGTGACCTGGATATCGGCTACGCCGTGCAGAACGGTGCCCTGCGCGGCCTGGGTATCCGGTTGCGCAATGTCATGGCGCGCTCCAACTACCGCAGCGATATCGACGAGAACCGGCTGATCCTCAGTTACACCTGGACGCTGCTTTAAACGCCGCCCTGGCACGTGCCCATCACCAGGTAGTTCACGCTATGGCTGACGCCCTGGCTGTCGACGTACACCAGGGTCGCTGGCTCGACCTGGCAACTGCCTGGCACGGGCGTCACGGAAACGATGCGCTGGATATCCGGCGCAGCGTTCTCAGGGCTGCCCTGGGCAAAGGCACCGCTGGCGCCGAAAAGCAGGATAAGGCTGGAAAATTTGATCTTCATACGGTGGCCCTCGGTCAGTTGGCTTCAGTTTAGTCAGAACCGCGCAGCGTTAAAGACAGGGCCAGGTAAATGACTCATACGGATTACGTAGCAATCGCGGGGCAACACTGATGGACATGCTCAATGGCATGCAGGTATTTGCCCGTGTCGTCGACAGTGGCAGCTTCGCCGCCGCCGCTGAGTCTCTGGCGCTGTCTGGGGCGCAGGTGTCCCGGCTGGTTTCCGAGCTTGAGAAACACCTCCAGACGCGCCTGCTGCAACGCACCACACGGCGTCTGTGCCTGACAGAGTCGGGCGAACGTTTTTTGCTGCGCTGTCGTGACATTCTGGAAGACGTCAGGGAGGCGACGGCAGAAGCCAGTGGCGCTCACCTCAACCCCCGAGGGCGTCTGCGTGTGCATTGCATGAGCGGCTTGGGCGTGCTGATCACCCCGCTGGTTGCCCGCTACAGCGAGCATTATCCGCACGTCGGCATCGAACTGACCCTCTCCCAGCACAACCCGGACCCGCTGGGGGAAGGTCACGATGTGGTGATTTCGATTGCCCGCTCGCTACCGGACTCCGCGCTGGTCAGCCAGACCATCGGCCAGTTGTTCAGCGTGCCCTGCGCTTCGCCCCGGTACCTGCAACAGCACGGCGTCCCCGAACAGCCGGAGCACCTGAGGCAGCATCAGCGCCTGCATCTGCAAGACTTCCAGGAAGATGCCTGGTTGTTCACCGGAGCATCAGGTGAAATCGCGATTGCACCCGGTGACAGCTTCAGGACCAACGTGGCCGACGCCATGGTCAAGGCGACACAGGAAGGCATGGGCATCAGCCTGTTGCCGTTTTTCAGTGTATCGCAGGCGTTGCAGGATGGCTCGCTGGTGCGCCTGCTGGCGGATTACCGACTGCGTGAACGCAGTGTCTTCGCTGTGTACCCCTCGCGACGCTTTCTGGATGCCAAGGTGCGTACCTGGGTGGCGTTTTTGCAGGTGCAGTTGCCATTGTTGCTGGACCGGCATGTCGGTGTGATTGATGACCCCGCGTATGCAGCCAAATCCGCCGTAGTCGCTGTCAGGCAGCGCTTGCGGTGAGGTGCCGACCCGGAATCGCAGCAATCAGCTCTCGCGTGTAATCACTCGCCGGCCGATTGAATATCCGCTCCACCGAACCCTGCTCAACCACCCGGCCATTGCGCAACACCAGCACTTCATGGGCAAAGTTGGCCACCACCGACAGGTCGTGGGACACCAGCACATAGGCAATGCCCATCTCCCGTTGCAGCTCTTCCAGCAGATCCAGAATGTGCGCCTGCACCGACACGTCGAGCGCGCTGACCGGCTCATCCAGCAGCAACAGGTCCGGCTTCAACGCTAGCGCCCTGGCAATGGCGACGCGTTGGCATTGGCCGCCGGACAGTTCGCGTGGCAGGCGGTCCAGGTAGCTGACTGGCAGGTGTACGCGACTGATCAATTCCCGCGCGGCCTGTTCCAACGCTGGCCCCTTGAGCAAGCCGAACGAGACCAGTGGTTCGACGATGCTGTCAAACACGGTGAAGCGCGGGTCCAGCGCGGCGAACGGGTTTTGCTGCACCAGTTGCAGGCGCTGGCGCAGCGGGCGGAAGTCGCGCCAGCTCAGGTGCGTGACGTCCTGCTGTTCGAACCAGACCTGGCCCTGGCTCGGTTTTTCCAAGCCCAGGGCGATGCGCAATGCAGTGCTTTTGCCCGAACCCGATTCGCCGACGATGGCCAGGGTCTGGCCGGGATACACCTGCAGGTTGAGATCTTCAAGCGCCACAAAAGTCGACTGCTCACCTTTTACCTTGGCCAGCGCAAACGTCTTGCCCACGTTTTGCAGGCGCAATATCGGCTGTTGTGCCGGGTCAACCCGTACCAACGGTTCACGACGTTTGGCAAACGCGGGCGCGGCGGCAATCAGCGCGCGAGTGTAGTCGTGCTGCGGGGCATCGAGAATCTGCCGTGGCGGCCCCTGTTCCACCAGTTCACCCTGCTGCATCACCAGGATCCGGTCAGCGCGGTCGGCTGCCACACCCAGGTCGTGGGTGATGATCAACAGCGAAATCCCACGCTCGCTGACCAGGCGTTGCAGGTGGTCGAGGATCTTGCGCTGCACGGTGACGTCGAGGGCGCTGGTGGGCTCGTCGGCGATGATCAGGCGCGGGTTGCCGGCCAGGGCAATGGCGATCAGCACGCGCTGGCGCATGCCGCCGGACAGTTCATGGGGATACTGACGGGCGCGCAGCACGGGTTTGTCGATGTCGACCTGTTGCAGCAGCTCGACAATGTCTGCATCGACAGCGGGGTAGCGTTTGCCCTTGGCCAGGATCAGCGCCTCGGCGATCTGCTGGCCGACACGCAACGTGGGGTTGAGGCTGACCATCGGGTCCTGGGGCACCAGGCCGATAGTGCGGCCGCGCAAGGCACGTTTTTTGCGTTCATTGGCGTGGGTCAGGTCCTGGCCGTCTACCCACAGTTGGCCGGCGCTGATCTGCGCACTCTCCGGCAGCAGACCCAGGATCGCGTTGGCCAGGGTCGATTTGCCGGAGCCGGACTCGCCGACAATCGCCACGGTCTCGCCCTGGGCAATGCTCAGGGATAGGCGATCGACCGCCGTGTTGCCGTGCCGATAACTGACACTGAGTTGGCGAACATCCACTAAAGCATTCATCGCGGGGTTTCCTCGAAGGTGCGGGCGATATGGTTGAGGCTGAACACCACGGCCACCAGGAACAGGCCCGGCAGCAGCGACACCCACGGGGCGGTGATGAGGAAGTGCCGACCATTGGCGATCAGCGTGCCCCACTCGGCGGCGGGGGGCACTGCGCCGAAACCGAGGAAGCTCAGCCCCGCGGTCGCCAGGATCGCAGCGCCAAAGTCGAGCGTCGCCAACACTGCCACCGGGCCCCAGGCATTCGGCAGGATGTGGCGCAACAACGTACGGCTCCAACTTGCACCGCCCAGGCGCGCGGCTTCCACGTAGGGCAACGTCTTGACCCGCAACACCTCGGCGCGGGTGGTGCGGGCGAACCCAGGAATAATGCCGACGCCCACCGCGATGGCCACCGGTACGGTGCCGAAGCCGATCGCCGTGACAATCGCCAGGGCCAGCAGCACGCCTGGCAAGGCCAGCAGCACATCGACGAAGCGCATGATCACCGAGTCGATACGCCCGCCGGCAAAGCCCGACAGAATGCCCAGCCCCAAGCCGCCGAGCAGGGCGATGCCGACGGCCAGCGAGGCGGCCAGCATCGATAGGCTCGAACCGTAGACCACACGGGTAAACAGGTCGCGGCCCAGTTCATCAGTGCCAAACCAATGGGTGAGGCCTGGTGCGCGCAGCTTGTCGACAGGCGAGGTGGCGTAGGGGTCAAAGCTTGTCAGTAGGTGTGGCGCCACGGCTGAAATCAGTGCGAAGAGCACCAGCAACAGTGCCAGGCTGAAACCAGGCCGTCGCAGCAAGGGCAACAACACGGCCGTCGCGCGCTGCAACCGGCTGCGGCGACGCCACAGCGGTTGGCTGACCGGGATGGCTGTGCCGCGCAGGTTCTGCTCAAGGATGGTCATGGTCTAAGACACCTTTGGCGTGTGGGAGATGCGCGGGTCGAACCAGGGGTAAAGCAGGTCGACCAACAGGTTCACCAATACAAAGGCCGCAGCCGACACCGCGACGATGGCCAGTACCACCGGAATGTCCTGGCGCAGCACCGCCTCCTGGGCCAGTCGACCAATGCCGGATCGCGCAAAAATGGTCTCCACCAGCACCGCGCCGGACACCGTATTGCCGACCTGCAAGCCGATCAGGGTGAGGATCGGCAGCGCGGCGTTCTTGAACCCATGGCGCGCCTGCACCTGACCCCGGCTGAGGCCCTTGGCGTAGGCGGTGGTGATGTAGGACTCTTTCCAGACACCCTGGAAGCTCCGTTGCAGTACCTGGGCGTACACCGCCGCGCTGGGAATGGCCAGGGTGACGGCCGGCAGCACCAGGCTTTCGAAGCCTCGGCTGCCGGTGGCGGGAAACCAACCCAGGCCAAAGGCAAACACCTGGATCAGCAATAGCCCCATCCAGAACACCGGCACCGAAAAGCCCAGGGACGGCAAGCGCGTCAACGCTTTCTTCAACGGTTGCCAGCGGATATAGGCGGTCAGGTAAGCCAGTCCAATACCGCCCAGCAACGACAAGACGATAGCCAAGCCCGCCAACGACAAAGTTTGCGGCAGGCGTTCAACCAGCAGCTCGGCGACCGGGCGGTTAAGCGAAAGCGACTGCCCGAAGTCACCTCGAACGGCGCCCCACAGCAGGTCGAAATACTGTTCGAATACGCCCTTGTCCAAACCGTAATAGGCCCGCGCCTTTGCCAGGTCTTCTACCGACAGCGCGTCGGCTTCCATGCCCGAGGCGCTGAGCATCAGTGACAGCGTGTCGCCCGGCAGCAGATAGAGAATGAAGTACGTGATGCTATAGGCACCCCACAACACCAGCAGCGCCTGGCCGACCCGACCGATCAGGTAGCGGCTCATGGCGTACCGATCTCGATATCACCCAACAGCGCAAAACCCTCGGCGGTCCAGCGGAAGTTTTTCACCTTGGGCGAGGTTGCCGCCTGCCACACGCGCTCGTAGATCGGGAATGCCGAACTCTCATCAATCAACAGGTCTTGCAGGTCGCCATAGGCGGCTGCGCGCTGCGGGCTCTGGGTGGCGGTGATGCCTGCATCAAACAACGCCTTGGCTTTGTCCAGTACCGCAGGTTCGTAGGTGTTGGTGGCCACGGTTGAGCTGTTGGCGCTGCGCGGATCGAGGATGGTTTGCAGGATGATCGGGTCGGCGCGGGTCATGTAATTAATGGTCAGGTCGTAGTTGCCGGCGGAGTTGTTGGCGACCCATTCGGCCCGGGTGACTACGCTGAGTTTCAACTCGATACCGACCTTGCGCAGTTGGTCCTGGATCAACACATCGCCGGCGGTCTCGGCCGGGCTGATGTTATAGCTCAGGCTCAGGCGCTTGCCGTTTTTCTGCCGGTAGCCATCCGTGCCCTTGGCCCAGCCGGCTTGATCCAGCAGGCGTTCGGCACCCGCGGGGTCATAGGCCAGTTTGTTGCCCTGGCTTTTGAAGTACGGCGTGGTCACATCGAAGATGCCGTCGACCACCGGGAATTCGGCGTTATAGACGGTGCTCGCGTAGCTCTTGCGGTCGAGGGACTTCTGCACTGCCAGGCGTACTTGCTGGTCAGCCAGGATGCGTTCACCACGGGTGTTGGGATACAGGTTCAGCGCCGGCCCCGGCAACGAACGGCTCTGGATCGTCGCGCCCTTGGACTGAAACAACTTCAGGTCAACTTCCGAGAACGGGTTACGCGGCCACAGGATGTCGGTCTTGCCTTGCAGGAACAGGCCGTTGCGCACGCTTTCCTCGGGGATGTAGCTGATGTCCACCGCGTCCAGGTGCGCTTCGCCCTGGTTTTTCATATTGGCCGAGGCCCAGGCGTAACCCTTGCGCTTGGTCAGGTGCGCCCCGACTTCTGGCGTGTAGCTGGCCAGCACGAACGGGCCGGTGCCGATGATCTTGCCTAGGGAGCGCTCTTTGACCGTCAGTGCGTAGGAGGCGGGCGCGAGGATCGCCAGGTTGGTGGTGGAAGTGGCTTGCAGGAAGCCCGCATTGGGCTTGGACAACACCAGCTTGACGGTGAAGTCATCGACCACTTCGGCATGGTCGTAACCTGCCAGGTAGGTGGCGCCGAAAGTGGCGGGCAGCTCGGTCGCCAGGGCCTTGTCGCTGTCAAACGCAGTTTTCACCGCCTTGGCATCGAAGCGTTCGCCGTTGCTGAAGGTGACGTCCTCACGCAGGTGAAAGGTATAGGTCAGCGCGTCGTCACTGACTTCCCAGCGTTTGGCCAGCCAGGGAATGATCTTGCCGGTCTGCGGGTCCTGGTCGGTCAGGGACTCGGCGACGTTGCGCAGCAGCACGCGGTGTTCCAGCCAATACACCTGGAACGGGTCGACGCTGACCAAGGTGGTGTTGTCGCCAAAAAACGCGATGTTCAGGGTTTTGCCCGCCTGGGTGTCAGTCCCGGGCGAGCAGGCGGCGAGGCTCAGCGCCAAGGCGCAGGGGGCCAGCAGACGGCTCATCAAGTTGGAGGTATTCAATGGAGTGCCCTCAGGTGGCGTTTGGATCAGAAGTCGTAGGCGAGCTTGGTGTACCAGTAGCCGCCGCCGGGATAGAACGGCGGGTTGCCGTAGGCGGCCAGGCCGAGGTTGCTGTACACCGCGTGTTTGTCGGGGCGCACGTCGAAGATGTTGGTACCGCCGATGCTGACGGTGAGGCTGTCGACGAAGGTGTAGCTGATGTCCAGGTCGGTGATCCATTTGGCGCCGAAGCTGCGGTCGCCGCTCGGGTTGACCGCCAGTGTCTTGACCGCGGCGTAACGGGCAGTTTGCAGATTGACCGCCAGGTCCTCGACCTTCCAGTTGGCGCCCAGGATCCACTTGGTCTTGGGTGACGCGTCGGTCAGGTCGCCTTCACGGTCACGGCCCACCAGGGTCACGCCTGAACCGGCCAGCGCACTCGGCGTGTCGCGGGTGCCTTCGATGGTGGTCTTATTCCAGTTGAACCCCAGGCTCCAGCGCACATCACCCCAGGCATCCAGTGGCGTGGTGTGGTCGGCGACCACGTCCAGGCCCTTGGTACGGGTGTCGAACGCATTGGTGTAGTAGTTGACCCAGGTGCCGGTGGGCACGCCCTGGGCGGCGAGGATGGCGTTGATCGCGCCGTTGCCACGGTCATAAATGTTGCTGGTCAGGGCGATGCGGTCGTCGATGTCAATCAGGTAGGCATCGGCGGTGATGCTGGTGCGTGGCGCCGGTTGCCAGGTCAGGCCCAGCCCCAGGTTGCGCGATTTCTCCGGCTTGAGGTCATCACCACCGAGGGCCTTGGCCAGGTTGCTGCCGGACGGCGTCAGGCGGGTTACCGCCGGCACCACGTTACCGTTCACGTCGGTCGCCACCCGGTTGTCGGCCACGGTGTAGCCGATCTGGGTCAGGGACGGTGCACGGAAGCCGGTGCCGACGGTGCCGCGCACGGCCACGGTGTCGGTCAATTCGTAGCGCGAATTCAGTTTCAGGCCGAACGTATTGCCCGAGTCATCGTCGTAATGTTCGACGCGGCCAGCGACGTCGAGAAACCAGCGCTCGGTCAGGTCGAAGCCCAGGTCCAGGTAGCCCGCATAGTTGTTGCGGATCAGGCTCACTTCGTCTTCAGGGCGAATCGTTACTGCGGCCTGCGCGCCGGAAGCGGCGGGGTAGGTGCCGGTGATATAGGCCTCGCGGTCGCCGGCGAAGGTACTGAAATGTTCCCAACGATGCTCCAGGCCCGCCGACACCTGCACTGGCGGCGTCAGGTTGAACAAACTGTCGTAGCGGCGGGTGAAATCCAGGTTGTTGACCCATTGCTCGAAGCGAAAGGTCGCCAGGTTGTCGAACTTGGTGGGGGACGCCGTGCCCAGCGACGGGTTGATATTGAGGTCGCTGGAGTGGTGCACGTTATTGCGTCCGTAGGTGGTGCTCAAGTCCCAGTTCCAGTCGGCCACCAGGCCCTTGCCGCCGAACAGCAGCTGGTAGTCTCGGTCCTTGATGTTGTTGAGCGGGAAGTAGCCGTCCGGGAATACCTCAGGGACTGCGGCGGTGCCGGTCGGCAGGCGGAAATAGTTGGCGGCCTCGGCATCGCGTTCGCCGTAGGTGGAGAACGAATACAGCGTCAGGTCTTCCAGCGGCAGTTCGGCGTTGTAGGCCAGGTTGAAGGCCTTGAGATCCGGGTCGCCATTCTTGATCGCGACACGGTCCCAAGCTGCTTCCTTGGCGGGGTCATTGAATGCCCGCACGCTGCGGTCGGCTTTGTCGTTCCAGGACGCGCTGCCGCGTTTGCGCGCGTCGGCCGAGAAGTGGAAGAAGCCGCCCTGGCCCAGTTCAAAACCCTGGTCGCCCGCCACCTTGATGGTCTCGCCCTGGCCGGAATACAGCTGGCCGTAGCTGGTTTCCAGGTGGCCGCCGCTCTTGGTGTTCTTGAGGATGATATTGATCACACCCGCCACTGCGTCGGAGCCGTACTGTGCGGCAGCGCTGTCTTTGAGCACTTCGATATGGTCCACCGCGCTGACCGGGATCAGGTCGATGTCCACCGCATTCGCACCGCTGTTATCGATCGAACCGCGTTGGCCGGTGGCGCCGTTGTGGCGGCGCTTGCCGTTGACCAGCACCAGCGTGTAGGCCGGGCCGAGGCTGCGGTTGCTCAGGGGCCGTGTCACCGAGTTATAGCCGGCGATGTTCGTGCCGAAGTTGAACGACGGCAGCAGCTTGGCAATCGCCTCGGACAGCTCGGCGCGACCGGTCTTGAGCAACTGGTCGCTGTTAATCACATCGATGGGCGCCGGGCTGTCGGCCACTGTGCGCTCCTGGCCACGCAGACCCGTGGAGATCACGGTCACGGTGTCGAGCTTGGCGTCTTCGGCGAAGGCGGGCGCCGCTGCCATCAGCATGGAGCTGGCCAAGAGTGACAGGTGAAATTTGTTAAGGGCGGTGGGGAGTGCGATGTCTGGCATGTAGGCAACCTGGGGGCTAGGGAATACGTCCTCCGCCAGGTATGGGGTCGGTCTGTGAAACGAAGATAATCCTATAAAAAACCTGAGTGAAAGTCTTTTTTGGAATAAGCTAATTATTATAAATAGGCATTATTATGGTGCATAACATCACATATTTTTATTTAGTGCGAGGCTCTCGCTGCCACTCCTGGCAATTTAGACAGAGCGGAAGTCTCTGGTGATTTTCAATTTAGTATTGAAAGTGTATCCGTTTTCACAGACTGCTATCGCGGTACGCAGTTCGTTACGCTGGTCACACCTCTAACCCCAGCAGCGGATATCTATCATGTCACTCACTACGCTTATCACGATTGCCAAGCGCGTCGACGCCGTTCTTTTCAAGCTATGGCGCCTCCACTTGAGGCCTGTCGGTATGTCCTCCCAGTTCTGTGATCAATGCCCTGATCGACTCAAGCGACCCTGATCGCATTCTCTTCATTTTGATGAAACTGTTATCGACAGTCGCTGGGTAATTCCGTCCATCCTGTCCAACCGAAGCCCACTGGCCTGACCAACAGGGCTTGGAGCACCGCCATGCACGTAAAACGTCCACTCGCCTGTTTTTTCCTCGCGACAACAATTGCCCTCGGCAGCCAGGTCGCCCATGCCGCATTGCCCAGTGAACAGCACCAGGGCGTTATCGAGCCGGTATTCGCCTTCCATGACGCCATGCCCACCGGCGTGACGGTCACTGAGACAGGGCGCCTCTTTGTCAACTTTCCGCGCTGGGGCGACAACGTGCCTTTTACCGTTGCAGAGCTGCGTAATGGCAAGGTGGTGCCTTACCCCGACCTGGCCATGAACCAGGCCAACCCCAAGGATCCGGCCAAAGGTTTTATCAGTGTTCAAAGCGTCGTGGCGGACGGACGCGGGCGGCTCTGGATTCTCGATACCGCAGCCCCTGGGTTCTCGGCGCCGCAGCCCGGTGGCGCGAAGCTGGTCGCGGTTGACCTGGCCACTAATAAGGTGGTGAAGACGCTGGTCTTCCCTGAAAACGTCATGCTGCCCAGCACCTACGTCAACGACATGCGCTTTGATTTTCGTGTGGGCGACGAAGGCGTGATCTACCTCACCGACTCGTCCCTCAGCGGCCCTGGCGCAATCATCGTCATGGACATTGCCAGCGGCACGGCGTTGCGCCGGCTCAGCGGCGCGGCATCGACCTCAGTCGATACGCGTTTCGTGCCCAAGGTCGAAGGTGAAATCCTCAAAGTCCGCAAACCCGACGGCAGCTCACAACCCTTTGCCGTGGCGTCCGATGGCATTGCACTGTCGGCGGATGGCCAGACTTTGTATTTCTGCCCATTGTCGAGCCGGCACCTATATTCAGTGCCCACCGTACAGCTGCGTGATGCATCGATCACTGAGGCGCAACTCGCCGAAGCGGTCAAGGACCTTGGCGAAGAAAAAGGCGCGTCCGATGGGCTGGAGGCCGACGCATCAGGGGCGCTTTATGCCGGTGATTATGAAAACAACAGCGTGCGCAAGCGCCTCGCGGACGGCCAGTGGCAAACTATCGTGCATGACCCTCGGGTGCTCTGGCCTGACACGTTCTCGATCGGCCCGGACGGCTATCTGTACTTCATGGCCAACCAGTTGCATCGCCAGGCGATTTTTCATGCAGGCAAGGACTTGCGGCAGAAGCCCTACAGCCTGCTGCGCGTGAAGATCGATGCAGCACCCGCGCCGACGTATTGAGCGCGCGGGACGATTATCGAAGCGCTGACTCCTGTGGAGAGAGCAACAATGCCTGCTCCATGCTGGCAAGCTTGATCTGGGTTTCCTCATACTCCCCGGCAGGCTGAGAGCCCTCGACAATCCCGCACCCCGCGAACAAATGACAGTGTCGTGGGGTCATCAGCGCCGAGCGCAGAGCGACCAGGAAATCTCCATTGCCCTGTGAGTCCAACCAACCCACCGGCGCCGCGTACCAACCCCGGTCGAAACCTTCGTGGCGGCGGATAAAATCCATGGCGGTCGCACTTGGCAATCCACCCACCGCTGGCGTTGGATGCAGCGCGTGGATGCCGTCCAGCAAACGCTTGTCCGGGTTGAGTTGCGCCATGATCGGTGTGCTCAGGTGCTGCACGTTGGCGAGCTTCAGCAGGTGGGGGATGACGCAGCCTGGAGGTCGCGTACCTTGCCATCCAGGGCTTGGGTGATGGTCTGCACTACCAGTCGGTGTTCATGTTGTTCCTTGGGGTCGGCCAGTAGCCGTTCACCGATAACGTGATCCTCGTCGGCAGTAGTGCCTCGTCGCGCGCTGCCTGCGAGGGCATGGGTGGTCAGGCGACCCTCCTGGCAACTGAGCAGTCGTTCGGGGGTAGCGCCCATGAAGCAATGCTCGCCACGGTGCAGCGCGAACAGGTGGGATGCGTTACCCCGTGCGTGCAAACGCTGCATCACCGCACCACTGTCCAGGGGCGTGTCCAGTTGGTACTCGATATGCCGCGCCAACACCACTTTGTTCAAGGCGCCGCCTGAAATGGCCTGCAACGCCGTTTCAACCTTCCTCTGCCACTGGTGTGAGGGCAGCGCGTTGCGTTCGATGACGTCCGGCGCTGTGGCCGTCGCGGCGGGCGGGTTGAGCAGTTGCGCATAGGCCGCGATGCTGTCGCGGGCCAATGCCTGCGGGTCGCTGTCGGGTTCGACCACTTGCTGGCAGCGCAGCCAGCGGCCGTCGGCGTCTTCGCTGAGCAGCCAATGCGACAGATGAAAACTGGCGTCAGCGAAGGCGGCCCAGTGCGGTGCGCACGGCCGCTGTTCATCAAAGCGCATGCCGCCCAGCAGTAAGGGTGCCTTGGGCCCGTCGATCACCGCGTCGGCGCACAGGGCGAACCATTGCCGGTCGACGTCGAGCATGCGCTGGGGGCCGCCGGCCTCGATCTGCCAGGCGCAGCCCACGCCGAACAGTGTCAGGTCTGGCGAATGCGCGCGCCAGAAGAAACCCTGCCGGTGGGCTTCGTAAAGGGCCAGGGCCTCCAGCGTCGGCGCGGGGTGTGAAGAAACGGCGATGACGGGCCGTTGATACGCCACCGCACGCTGGTGTGCGGCCTGGAATACCTTGAGCAACGCGTCCAGGTTCATACCACCTTGCTCTTTTTCTGCAACCAGAAGGCGGTCTGCTCGGCGATGTACCAGTGGATGATCTGGTTGAACAGCCCCTCGATAAACTCTGCGTCCAGCCCGGCCGTCTGCGCCCATTGCCGGCGCTGCGGCAACATCGCCGCGACACGTTCCGGGGCGGCGATGCTGGCCTGGTCGGGCTTGAACGCGGAGGCGGCCTTGACGTACTGCATGCGCAGGCCGAGGGCCTCGATGATCTGCTGGTCGAGGCTGTCGATGGCTTCACGAATGTCCGAAAGGCCAGTGCAGTGTTCCGGGGTTTTCATACCGAGTCTCCCTGTAGGTAGGCAGTGCGTTGCAACAGGTGATGGATCACCGGTCGCGGCTGATGCTTGAGGTAAAAGTGGTCGCCGTCGAACAGGCGGATATCCGGGGTGTGGTCGCTGAGGTCAGCCCAGGCACGGGCCTGCTCAAGGCTGACTTCGGCGTCATCGCGGGCCAGCAGCACGTCGAGTGGTGCCGACAAGCGGGTAAGCTGCTGGGGGCGCCAGGTTTCGATGGCCTGGTAGTCGCTGCGCAGGGTTGGCAGGAACAACGCACGCAGTTGGGGATTGGCCCACAGGCCGGCGGCGTCGGCGTCCTGGCGCAGGATGTCGGCGATCAGTGCGGCGTCGTCCTGGCGGTGCAGGTCACTGTCTGGTTGCCGGTGTGGCGGCGCGTGACCCGAGACGAACACATGGGCGGCGCCATAGCCTGCCGCTTGCAGGCACACTCCCACGGCGTAGGCGAGGGCGGCGCCCATGCTGTGGCCGAACAGCAGCAAGGGCCGGGCGGGCAACGTTTGCAGTGCTGCGGCAATGTGTTCGGCGAGCCTGTCCAGGCAGGGGATATGCGTTTCGTTGAAACGCTCTTCACGTCCCGGAGATTGCACGGCCAGCAGGTCGATATCCCCCGGCAGGTGCGCCAGCCACGGACGGAAAAAACTCGCGCTGCCCCCGGCATGGGCCAGGCACACTAGGCGTGCCCGCGCCTGTTGGCTTTCTCGCAGCACACGCAGCCATGGCGATGCAGCGCCGCTCATAGCGCCAGCACCTGTTCTGCCAAGGCCTTGCGGTTGACCTTGCCGAGGCGCGTCAACGGGAACTCGCGCAGCACCTGCAAGCGATCCGGCAACTTGTAGGCGGCCAGCCCTCGTTCGCGCAGCCAGGCGTTGATCGAGGCGAGGTCAACCCGCTCGCCATGGGCCAGCACACAGGCGCAACTGCGCTCGCCGAGCAACTCGTCGGCCAGCGCCACCAGTGCCACATCGCGAATCAGCGGGTGGCCGAGCAGCAGGTTCTCGATCTCTTCCACGGGGATTTTCTCGCCCCCGCGATTGATCACATCCTTGCTGCGACCCTCGACAATCAAATGCCCCTCGGGCAGGCGCCGCACCAGGTCGCCGCTGCGGTAAAAACCGTCGGCGGTAAACGCGCGCTGGTTCTGCTCGGCGGCGTTGTAATAGCCGCGGATGGTGTAGGGCCCACGCACCAGCAATTCACCGACGGTGCCGGGGGCGACCGGCTGGTCGTCGGCGTCGACGATGCGGATCTCGTCGTCGGCGGTCAGCGGCAGTCCCTGGGTGTCGAACACCCGCGCCTGCGGATCATCCAGTGGCGTGAAGCACAGCAAACCCTCTGCCATGCCATACACCTGTTGCAGGCCGCAGCCCAAGACCGGGCGGATGCGTGCGGCGATCTCGGCCTTGAGCCGGGCGCCGCCGACCTGCAGCCATTGCAGGCTGCCCAGGTCGTTATCGGACCATTGCGCGACTTCCAGCCACAGCAACACCAGCGGTGGGATCAGGGCGGTGTGGGTGATGCGTTCGCGTTCGATCAGCTCAAAGGCGGTGTCCGGGCTCGGTTCCGGCGCCAGAACCAGGGTGGCGCCGATACTGAACACGCCCAAAGCACCGGGAGAGGCGAGGGGGAAGTTGTGCGCCACCGGCAGTGCGGCGAGGTATCGGGTATCGGCATCGAACCCACACGCCTGGGCCGCCAGGCGCGCATTGCACGCGTAGTCGTCATGGGTGCGCGGGATCAGTTTGGGCAGGCCGGTGGTGCCGCCAGACAACAGCAGCACTGCCACCTCCCGCGAATCTGGCGCAGGCCATTCACGCGGGCTGGCCACGCACTGCGCCAGCGGCACGAATTCCTCGGCGGCACCGACCACCCACACCTGTTGCAGGCTCGGTACTTGCTCAAGCAACGTGCGCGCCAACGGGCGATAGTCGAAGCCCAGATGCTGATCGACAATTACATAGGCGACTGCCTGGCTGAGGTGCGCCAGGTGTGCCAGTTCATGTTCGCGATGGGCCGGCAGCGCAAACACCGGGATCACGCCCAGGCGCAGCAGCGCGAAGGTCAGGCTGAAGAAATCGGCGATATTCGGCAACTGCACCAACACCCGCTGGCCCGCCACCAGCCCGCGTTCGGCAAGGCCGGCGGCCAGGCGGTCAGCCTCATAGTCGAGCTCGGCGTAGCTCCAGCGCCGCGAGCCGTCTACCAGCGCCTCCTTGTTTGGTGTGCGCCGGGCCTGCGAGCGCAGCAGTTCGCCAAGAGGCGCGCCGCGCCAGTAGCCTTGCTCGCGGTAGCGGCGAATAAAGTCGTCGGGCCAATCAGTGCATCCATCAAGCATGGCAATCTCCTTGGGCAGTCGGGCAGCCCAGCAACTGGGCCCCGTGCAGATTCAGCGGGTGCGCAAGGCCGGTGATTTGTACCGCCTGTACGCCGGTGTGCGTGGCCGGTTGCAGGCGCAGCAGCGGGTCATCGCCGGCCAGCAGGTGAAGGGCGGTGTGATCGTCGGGGTGTACGCCCAAGTGAATCGCGGCCAACCCGGTAGCGCCATTCGGGTGGACCCTGTGCGCCGGGTGCTGGGACGGTGAGTAGGGCGTGACCAGGAAGGGCAAGCGATCATGGCGCGGGTACACGAAACGAAAGCGCGTCTGGCTGCCATCGGCGCAGGTGCGCCGCCAGTTCACCGTACGTCCCATGCTCACGCCGCAAGCCGCCAGGCCCTTGAGGCGAGGCGCCAGGGCCGGGTCTTCGCACAGCAGGGCCAGGTCGCAGAAACCTTCGCCCTGCGCGGCCCAACGCAACATGCGTCGCCCGGCCCCCCGGCCGGCCAGGCAGTCGATGGGCCACTTGAACAGCCAGGCATGACGCGGCGTGGTCAACAGTTCGATGATCGGCCCCTGGCTGAACCAGATGTGTGCGTGTTGCGCGCTGGCTTCGGCGGTGGCGTAAGTGACCTCGAAGCCGGCGGCACGAAAATTCGCCACGGCCTGGTGCAAGTCACGCACCCACAGCAGCACATGGCTGCAGGCTGAAGAGGGTTGAGCAGTGTTCAAAACGGCAGGGCTCCCAGCAGTCGGGCGGTGTCGTCACCGCAAGGGGGTTGCACGGCGTCGGCACGCGCGTGGAGTTCGGCCTGTGGCAGCGAACGCGGCACCGGTGGCTCGATCAGTTCAGGCATGCCGATCAGGCCGTTCATTTCGCGCCAGGCCATGGACACCTCGGTCGCCCACACGCCGCTGCGCAGGCGGCGTGTGGGGTCGTCGATGTCGCGGCACAGTTCACCCAGCGCAAGGCTGACCGCGTCGGGCCAGAGCTGGTTGAACACCTGGTGGTAGCTCGCGGGGAGCTGCGGGTCGAGCACCACCATCGTCGGCCCGGCCAGGCGTTCGCTGCCGGGGCCGGCCATGATCAGGCGGTCGGTGTTATCCCGTGGGGCATGCAGGCGCGGGTTCCACAGCACCGGGCCATGGGTGTCGCCCAGGCTCAGCACGCCGGCTTCGCAGCCCACTTCGAGGCGATGCAACAGGAAGGAATGGTTGTCCGGGTCCTGGGGGTGCACCTGGTTCTGGATGCGCAGGCTGATTGGCACACCGTTGAAACTCGCGTTGAGCCGCGTGAAAGGCTGCGCCCCGACCCCGGCGGCTGGCGCCGCGAACACCCAGGGCCGCAGGCCACCGGCCAGGCGCCCGAGAATGTCCAGCAGCGGGTAAGCCACCTGGCTGTTGCAGGCCGCGTCGATGTACGCCAGCCCTTGCTGCTCGCGCAGGTACCCGGCCACCGCCAGAAAACGCCGGATCGCGAGGATGTTCGGGTACAGCGTGTTCACCGCGTAGGCTGCCTGGCCTTGACGCGCGGCCTGCATGCACGCCGCGATTTCGCGGTGGTGCACCGGGTGTTCCTGCAGCACGTGGATGCCGCGTCGCAGCAGGTGCTGGGCCAGCTCGCTGCCGGCGCCGCCGGTGGCGCCGGAGCGCACCACCACGCAGGCGATGTCGACGTCGTCCGGCACTTGCTCGACAGCCTCGTACAACGGCACGCCATAGTGCGCGGCGCAGGCGCGCGAGTAAGCATTGCCGCGTGACAGGATGCCCACCAGTTCATAGTCGGCCTGGGCGCGTGCCACCGCTTGCAGGTAGATACGGCCAAATGCAGTGCCGGCGACGATCACGCGTTTACGTGCAGTCGGGCGGCTCATGACCAGGTCACCGGCAGGCAGTGGGCGCCGCGAAAGAATGTGGCGGTTTTCCATTGCACGTCGCCGCAGCGCTGCAGGCTGGGCAGGCGCACCACCAGGGCGTGCAGCGCCTCCTGCAATTCGACCCGCGCCAGGGCTGAGCCGATGCAGTGATGCAGGCCGTGGCCAAAGCCGAAATGGCCGCTGGCATCCCGTTGCAGGTCCAGCGCCTGTGGGTTTTCAAAGCGGGCCGGGTCATGGTTGGCGGCGCCGATCGAGGCGAACACCGCGTCGCCCTGGCGCACCAGGGTTTCACCGACCTGAATGTCTTCCAGCGCGTAGTGCACAAACATCGCCGCCGAGGCCAGCGGGATGTAGCGCAGCAGCTCTTCGACCGCCTGCGGTATCTGCTCGGGATCGGCCTTGAGCTGTTGCCACTGCGCGGGGTTGTCCAACAGCACCTGGATAAAGTTGGGGATCTGCGAGGCACTGCCTTCGTAACCGGCGACCAGGATCGCAATGCACAACAGCAGCAATTGCTCCTCGTTGAGGGACTCGCCTTTTTCGTCGGCTTGGGTCAGGGCGGTCATGAAGTCATCGCGTGGTTCGCGTCGACGTTCGGCCACCAGGTTTTTGATGTATGCGGCCAGCTCGCCCAGATGACGCTGAGTCTGATCCGCGTCTTCAGGGCGGGTCGACAGCAGGGAGTCGTTCCACACCTTGAAACGGTCACGGTCCTGCACCGGCACACCCAGCAGTTCGCAGATCAGCGCCAGGGGCAACGGCAGGGCGTAGTCGTTGACCAGATCAGCCGGCGGGCCGGCGGCGAGCATGCGGTCGATCAACTGATGGGCGTAGTCGCGGGCGTGGGGGCGCAGGGCTTCGACGCGGCGACGGGTGAAAGCCTGGGCGGCGCGCGAGCGAATCCGCGTGAGTTGCGGCGGGTCCATCATCACGATGCCGCCGGCGATGCGTGGGAAGGCACGCGGGCTATCGTCGCGACGAAACGCCTCGCTGCGGCTGAAGCGCCGGTCGCCGAGTACCAGGCGCACATCGTCATAGCGAGTGGCAAGCCAGGCCGGGGCGCCGATGGGCATTTGGATGCGCAACAGCCCCGGTGCCTGCTGGGCATGGCGATAGGGTTCCGCCAGCTTGAGGTCGGTGAAGCGGTTGAACGGGTAGGCCAGCGGGGTCATGGCAAGTCCTTGGCAGTGCTGAGGTCGGGCAAATGGTCGAGCAGCTCAAGCTGCAATTCGGGGTCTTCCAGGTGGGCCACCAGTGCGGTGCGGCTCAGGCGTTCCGCCGGGACCTGGGCCACGAATACGCGATGGCCCAGGCGCGCCAGCGGGTGTGTGGCGACGGGCAGGCTGCGGTTGCCGTGGAATCCGGCTCGCGCCAATGCGCTTTGCCACTGCGACAGGTCGAGGAAGGTGGCGCTGCTGAGCTGGCGTTCGTCGCTGGCCTGGTTGAGCATGAAAGCCTGGGAAGCCATCACCCAGAACTCCTCCTGGGTCGGTTCGCTGAACACCAGCCAGCCACCCGGCTTGAGCAAAGCGAGCAGGGTGGCCAGGGAGCGCTCGGTGTCGCGGGCGGCATTCAGCACGCCCCCGGCGACGATCAAGTCCCAGCTCTGGCTGGGATAACCCTGGGCCAGGGCCGGGCGATCGATATCGAACACGCCGTGACGCACCCATGGCCAGTCCTTGAGCCGCTCGGCAGTTTGCTCGCTGAAGTAGCGCGACACGTCGGTGCACAGATAGTCCACGCTGGCATTCGCCAAGACGGGCAACACCGCTTGGGTGGTGGACCCGGTGCCGGCGCCGACTTCCAGCACGCGCAGCGGCACATCGGCCGGCTGGCGTGCGGCCCAGGCGCCGATCCAGTGCGCGACGGCGCGGTGTTGGTATTGCGCTGCGAGGCTCTCGCGATACAGCGCCGCCGCGCGTTCGGTGCGGCCTTCGGGAAACAACAGGTGCACTGCCGCAGACTCGCCACGCATCAACGACGGCAACTGCCGCGCATTCTCCCGCGCGTAGTCGAGGGTGCCGTTGCCGCCGGTATTGCGCGCCCAGTCCACGCTCAACTGCGCCCAAATACCTTCCAGGGCGATATCGCTCCAGGCATTCGCGTCGAGGGTGGGTAGCAATCGATCGGCGACGCGTCGCAACAGGCCTTGGGCTTGCAGCACATCCAGCCAGCGCGCGATCAACGGCCGGTGGCCAGGGGCAATACCCGCCCGTGCCAAGCTGTGGGCCACGTCATTGAGCGGTGCCGGCAGCAACCCACACTGCTCAAGCCCATTGAGCATGGAGAGGAGCGCGGCGTGACCCAGTCGATCATTGAGTCGCACCGACTCCACCAGTTGCGCGGGTTCGAAGGCTTGGTCGAGGGCGGCCTCGGTTGCGGCCAGCTGATCGTCCACCGGCCTGCTCGGGCAAGGATGCGGCACCACGAACAGCGTCTGGCCGTGCAGCGCAACGGCACTGACTTGAGGATGGCCCAAAGCGCGCTCACGCCAGCGTTGATGCGCCAGCTTGACGCTGGCCAAGTCGAGCCATTGCTCCGTGAAACCTTGCACGCGGCAATCGAGTTGCGCCGCTGCACGCTCCGCGAGCTGCCAGTCACCCGGGCGGTGGCTGACGAACAGCACCTGTTGCAGGTGGCTCAGATCACTCAAGGCCAGTGCGGGAAAATCCAGCAGGCGCTCCAACTGCTCGGCGCTCATCATCACCACAGCGGGGCACTGGCGCTCAAGCAAGGCCAGCAGCCGCGCGGGCGCCAACTGATGAACGCCCAGGTCGGTAAACGCAGGCAGTTGCCAAGGCGCAGTGGGCAGGTCGATCAACAGGGTGTCGACGTTCATCGGGAAACTCCGGTGGCATGGAACAGGCGTTGTCCGGCGGCGGCCAGCGGGTCGGTCGCGGCGGGCCATACGTCGAGCAACTCAAAGCCTGCGACGTACAAGGCCTGGCGCCAGGCGTCGGGGGGCATGAACACCTCATCGATGACCCGCAGCGGCGCGCCGGCTGGGGGTGAGAGCAACAGGTGCATGAAGGTCAGCATCGCCGGGTTGTCGGCGATGGATTCGCTGAACAGCAAGGTGCCGCCGTCGCGCAGGCAGGCGCGGATTCGCGACAGGCTGCGCGGCAGGTCGCAGGCGTTGTGCAGCACGTTGCCGGCGATCACCAAGTGCTGGCTGCGGGGCGCGATGCCTTGCTCGCTGAAGTCGCGGTCCAGGTCGAGCAGGTCGAATTGCATACCGGGCTCCAGGCGCAATTCGCGCCGAGCCACGCCGGTGAACAGTGAGCTGATATCAGTGAAGCGATAAGCTTTTTCACGGTCCTCCAAGGCTGCCAGTACGGCACGCGTGGTACAGCCGGCACCGCCGCCGAGCTCCAGCACCTGCAACACGTCGTCGGCGGCGCGGGTTTCCCGCGCACGGGCCGCGAGCACCTGGTTGATCGCGGCGGTAAAGTGGTTGTGCTGATACGCACCGAGTACCGCCACCGGGTCCCCGGCGAGCACCAGCAACGGCGCCAGGGCGATGCGGTCGCGCAGCAACTCGGGCAGGCACTCGATGACCTGGGCATGGAGTTGCGCCATGCTCGGCGGGAAACCCAGCTCGGCATACAACCCTGGCAAATCGCCGAGGGCGGCTTGAGGCGGCGTGCCATTCCAGGCCAACCGCTCGCCGCCTACCTGCACGGCTGCGGTACGCGACAACGCTGCCAGCCAACGCCGCACAATCCAGGCGTGGCGCGGTGCGGTGCCGAGCGATTGGTTAAGCTGTTCGGCGGTTCGCCACACCTGCATCGGCAAGGCCTGGGTACGCAGGAGGACGTCGGCCATGACGCCCAGGCTCAGTTGTTCCAGTGCGTTAAGGGCGGTGTTCATAGGCAACCTTCTTCGGCGTGTTGCAGGTGTTCGAGCGGGTGGTCCAGCAGGGTCAGCGCGCGGATCGCCTGAGCACGTTGCAGGCGCTCAAGGCTGGCGGCGGGCGGCAACGCGTACGCGGCGTCATGGCAGCCGGGGCGGATTTCGCCTTCGAGCACACTCACCACCGTGACTGCCGCCATGGCGCCGGTCAGAGGCGCGTTGCCCGCGCCGTTGACGACCAGGCTGCGGGTGCACGTCTGGCCGTCGCGCAGTCCATCGAGTTGCAGCAACAACGTGACAAAGGGCGGCTGGCCACTGAGGTCCAACTGGCTGGCCGCGCATAAGCGTTGCACCGCTTCGGCACGCGGCAGGCTGTGCGCCTGGTCGAGCGCCTTGAGTACATGGCCGTCGGTCATCACGTTGAACCACTGGCCTGTTTCCAGGCGCAGGTCCCTGGCCAAGCGTTCGCCTTCCCGGTTCAAGTAGGGCAGCACATGCACCGGCCCGGGGAAACACGGCAACAGCACGTCGCGCCTGCGTCGCAGTGCGCGGCTGCAACGGCCGTTGTGCCAGGCCGCCAAGGGCTCGCTGGAGCCGTCTACCGCCCCTTGCAGGAAGTCGTCGGCGGCGACGGCCGTGAAGTGGTCACGCAGGCCAAAATAGCTGCTCAGCCCCAGCACGTGTGTGAACCCCTGCATCGCCAGCCAGCGTGGCAGCAGGCCGGTAAGGCCCGGTTGCAGGCCCGCACCAAGCACCGCGCTGCGCCCGCGCCATAAAGCCGGGTCGAGCTGGATATCGCCCGCGGCGTCGACGTAATGCGCATCGGCGTTCAAAGCGGCCTGCGCGACACGGTCCGCCACGCGCCAGGCGGGGCCGGCGCAGTTGAGCAAGACGTCGCAGCCACGGGCGAACCTGGCCAGGGCTGGCGTGTCGTTGAAATCCACGGCCGTCCATTGCAGGCGTGCTTCGGGCCATTGTTGCTGGAGCAGCGCCAGGCAGCGCGCGCCGTTGTGCGCGTCACGCCCGCCCAGGCGCAGGTCCTGCAGGCCCAGGCTTAACAAGGCCTGTGCGCTGGCCAGGCCGACGTCGCCACTGGCGCCCAGCACCCCGATCAGCATGGCTTGGCCTGCGCATTCAGGCGCCAGCCACCGGCGCGCTGACGGTCATGCCAGAACCCGGCGTAACGACCGTTGAGGCTGAGCAGGTGCGCGTGGGTGCCTGACTCCACCAGGCGACCTTCGTCCAGGACCAGGATCTGGTCGGCGGCCATGATGGTCGGCAAACGATGGGCGATCACCAGCACGGTCGAGTGTTGCATCAGGCGTTGAATCGCGGCCTGTACGAAGGCTTCGTTGTGCGGGTCGAGCGCGGCGGTCGCTTCGTCTAGCAGCACGATGGGCGCACGCTTGAGCAAGGCGCGCGCCAGGGACACGCGCTGGCGCTCACCGCCGGACAACGATGCGCCACCTTCGCCCACCGGTGTGTTCCAGCCTTGGGGCAGGCGGGCGACGATTTCATCGACACCGGCCAGCCGTGCCGCTTCGGCGACGTCGCGGGCACTGGCGTCCGGGCTGCCTACGCGGATGTTCGCTTCGAGGCTGTCGTCGAACAGGTACACGTCCTGCATTACCAGCGACAGTTGCGCCATCAGCGCCGCGTTGGACAGCTCGCGCACGTCCACGCCGCCGACCTTGACGCTGCCCGCCGTCGTATCGAAAAAGCGCATCAACAGGCGGGTGACGGTGGTCTTGCCCGAGCCCGACGCGCCGACAATCGCGGTCATCGAATGCGCCGGGGCGCTGAAGGTCAGGTCGCGCAGTACCGTCGGGCCACTCGGGTAGGCGAAGCTCACGTGTTCGAAAGCCAGGCTGCCGGGCGCTGACAGGGGCAGGCTGACGGCGGGTTCGGGCAACGGCGGCTCACGCAGGATACTCACCAATTGATCCAGGTCGTTGCCGGCCATGCGCAACAGGCCGCTGCGTGCTGCCGCTTCGGCCAATGGCCCCACGAACCGCGCTGCCAGGGCGAGCAGGGCCACCAACTGGATCGCATCAATTTCACCATGAGCCGCCATGGCAATGCCCACGCCGACCAGCAGCGCAAAGGCCAGTTGCACGGTCAAACCACCGGCGAGCAGCTTGGGAAAGGTCTGCGACAGCATCGAACCACCGGCCAGCTTTTGCGCCTGATTGGCGGCCTGCAAGGGCGCGTAGCCGTCCTGGGTGCGGCCAAATGCGCGCAGCACCTGCTGGTAGCGAGCGAACTCCACCACCCGGTTGCCGGCCAGGGTCGCGGCGGCTTCCACCCGCGCATCGTTGCTGCCGATGGCGGCGGCTGACCAGTGATGGGTGAAGTAGATCAGCGGCGCACACAACACAGCCGTCAGGCCCAGGCGCCAGTCGAACACGAACAGCGTCAGCGCCACGGTGGCCGGCACCACCACCCCGGACACTACCGGCCCCAGGTAATGGGCGAACAAACCGGTGACCATCAACGTGCCGCTGGTAGCGCTGCGTGACAGGCGCCCGACCTTTTCCGAGTTGAACCAGCCCAACGGCAGGCTGACCAGGTGCTGGCCGAGGCGATCATGCAAGGTTGTCAGCACCAGCAAGGCCAGGGCAAAGCCCTTCATGGCCTGCTGGTAGTGGGCGATGCAGGTCAGCACCACCATGGCCGCCAGGCCTGCCAGCCAGGCGCTGGCCGTGGGCAGGTCGCCGGCGAACAACGCGTGCAGGATCGGCACCAGCAGCGCCACGGCCAGGCCTTGCAGCACGGCGCTGGTCACCAGCCACGCCAGGTAACGGTAGAGGCGCGGGGCATGGGCCGGGCCCAGTAAGGTCACAAGGCTGTGAATCATAGGGACATCTCCACGGCAGGGGTTTCGGTGCTGGCTCGCCACAGTCGGGCATAGGCGCCGTTGGCGTTCAGCAGGTGTTCATGGCGGCCGCTTTCCAGGACGCGGCCCTGGTCGAGAACGACGATCTGGTCGACGCCACTGATGCTCGACAGACGATGGGCAATCACCAGCACCGTGCGGCCCCGTGCCAAGGCCGACAGCGCATCCTGGATCAATGCTTCGGACTCGGGATCGGCGTGGGAGGTGGCTTCATCGAGGATTAGCACCGGCGTGTCGGCCAGCAGGGTGCGGGCGATGGACACGCGCTGCGCCTCGCCCCCGGATAAGATCGCGTCTTCGCCAATCACCGATTGATAACCCCGAGGCAGCGCCTGGATACGCGCATGGATTTGCGCCGAGCGTGCTGCCGCCTCGACCTCTGCATCGCTGGCATCCGGGCGGCCCAGGCGCAGGTTGTCGGCGACCGTGCCGTGCACCAGTTGTGCGTCCTGCAACACGAAACCCACGTGTTGATACAACTGGCGCGGGTCGATCTCGCGCACATCGGCGCCGCCCACGCAGATGCGGCCGGCGTTGACGTCATGAAAGCGCGGCACCAGCTTGGCCAGGGTCGACTTGCCCGCGCCGGACGCGCCGACCAATGCGGTCACGCTGCCGGCCGGGCAGTGCAGGTCGACGCCCTTGAGGATCAGGTGCTCGGCGTCGTAGCCGAACTGCACCTGTTCAAAGCGGATATCGCTGCCCTGGGGTTGGACGCAGGCCTTGGGCGTAGGCAATTCCTCAACGTCCAGCAGCGCTTCGATGCGACCGGCTGCCGCCAGGGCCGTACGCTGGGCTGTGAGGCTCTGGTTGATCACCAGCAGCGATTGCGGGATGACCACCGCCACCAGGGTTTCGGCGAACAGCTCCAGCGGTGTGATCCAACCGTGCGCCAGTAACAGGCAACCCACCCCCAGGCTCACCAGCAGGATCACCGGTACACTCAAGGCCATCGAGGAAAAGGCTTCCAGGCGCAGCAGCGGCTTGACCCAGCCGGCGTACTGCTCGCTGAACTGGTTGACCGCCTGCTGATAGCTGCGATGCGCCTGCCCGACCTGGCCGAACGCCTTGACCACGGCAATGCCGTGCACGAACTCGACAATCGCCGCGCTGACCCGGGTCATGCTCTTGTCCAGCAACTGCATCTTGGCGCCAAAACCGCGCATCATCAGGGCGTAGGCCACCGCGTAGATGGGCAGTGTCAGCACCGCGAGCAGCGCCAGCCGCCAGTTCAACGTCGCCAGCCACAGCAGGCCCGCCAGCGGCGTGACGATGGCTGCGGTGAGCTCCACCGCATGGTGGGCGACCAAGTGGTGCAGGTCTTCGAGGTCGTCCTGCACCACCTTGCGCACGGCGCCGGAGGTGGTGTCGGTGTACCAGCCCAACGGCACGCGCCCGAGCTTGCGTACCATGGCTTCGCGCAAGCTCGATTGCAGCCGGTGGTCAGCCACATGGGTCAACCACAGCGCCACGCCACTGGCCATCCACCCCACACTCAGGGCGATCACCACCAGCGCGGCCCACAGCCATAGGGTCTTGCTGTCGGCGCTGCCGGCCAACAGTAATCGGCCCAGTTCGGTGAGGCCGATAAAGGGCACCAGGTTGACCAATGCGCCGAGGGCGGCGAACGCCACACCGAGGCGAATCAAGCGGTTGACCGGGCGTTTCAGGGTATCCAAGGCGGTGGTCATGAGTTTTTCCGAAGGGCCTCAAGCAGGTGCGCAGTGACGGTGTGGACGTGAGGCGGTTCGATCACGCTGAAGTGGTTGCCAGGCACGTCGATCAGCTCGAAGTGGCCCAGGCACGCGTCTTCCCAGAACGGCGCGGCCAAATGCCCGACGCCGCCGGTGATGCCGAACGATTGCTGCTCCAGGCAGCGCAGGTAGGTCATGTTGCCGAGGAACGGCAGCGGGTCGAACCGCGCCGCTCGCATGCTGTGGCGGCACACACGGAACAGCGTCGGTACCAGTTCGGGACCGATCGGCACCCCGGCCTGGCCCGAGGCCAGGCGTGCGTATTCGGCCAGGCGTTCCTCCTGGCTGCGCGCCGATTGCTGTTGGACCGCCAGCGCCAGCGCGTCCAGCCCCGGATCGCCGCTCAGCGCCGCCATGGCCCCGGCGGGTACGCGGCGGTTGTCGCGGGCCATCAACAGGTCGATGGCGCGGTACACGTCGTAGTCTTCGATGTGCGCGCCGAACACGGTTTTCACTGGGTCCAGGTTCAGGTTGGGCACGAAGATCGCCTCGTACGCCAGCTCTTCGTCGGTGTCGATGAACATCGGGATGCTGTCGATCAGGCTCAGGTCGACCACCTCCATGCCGCGTTCGAGCAAGCGCCGGGCAACCTCAGTGGCCAGCAGCCCGCCGAGGCAGTAGCCGATCAGTTGGAAGCGTTGATGGCCATCGGCAATCAAGCGTTCGGCGTAGTCCTCGGCCACACTTTCGATCAGGCGCTTGGGCTCCAGCGCCAGGTACTGTTCGGTGTCAGCCACGGCAAAGCCAATCACCGGACCGGCCTGCTGGTCGGCAAGGGCGCGGCCCAGGTGCTGGAAATAATCGAGGGTGCCGAGGGCGGCATGGAACATCACCCGGACCGGGCCGACGTCACCCCCGCCAAACGGCACCACCAGCGCGTTGCTGCTGGACGAGCGTTGCGCTTCACCGCTGACGGCAACCATGGCCGGCGTGGCTTCGCCCTGATTGAGCAGGCGCGCGAGGGCGGCGACATTCGGCTCGTTGAGCATCTGGCGCAGCAAGGTGTCGTAGCTCAGGCGTTGGGCCTGGGGCAGTTGCTCACGCAGTTGGCCGGCGACGCGGGCGAGGATCA
This sequence comes from Pseudomonas azotoformans, assembly GCF_001579805.1. NCBI lineage: Bacteria > Pseudomonadati > Pseudomonadota > Gammaproteobacteria > Pseudomonadales > Pseudomonadaceae > Pseudomonas > Pseudomonas azotoformans. The sequence continues at coordinate 4,784,112 of NZ_CP014546.1, forward strand.
GCGAGTCGGCGCCTTTTTCATAGAAGCTGTCCTCGACGCCGATCTGCGCCAGCCCCAGGGCGTCGGCCCATACGCGGCACAACTCGGCGCTGAGCGGATCGCTCGGCGCTTCCTGGCTGCTGGAGGCCTGGGCGTCGGCGGCAGGGCGCCAGCCGGCCAGGGTCTTGCGATCGACCTTGCCATTGGCGGTCAGCGGCAAGCGGTCGAGTACCTGCAGGTGCGCTGGCAGCATGTAGTCCGGCAGGCGCTCGGCCAGGGCGCGGCGCAGGCTGTCGACATTCAGGCGCTGCACGCCGGCCTTGAAGCGCGCAGCGAATACCTGCATGCCGAGGGCGGCCAGCGGGTGGTCGGCCTGGGGCAGGGCAGGCAGGCATTCGCCACCGAAGGCCTTGACCCGCGCCTGCCAGATATCGGCGTCGCGCAGGCCACTGCGGCCCTGGTCGTGGTCGCCATTCGCCGGTGTCATCATGAAGCCCTGGGTCAGCAGGATCGGCGGCCATTCGCCGGACGGCTCGCTGAATACCAGCCAGCCACCAGGGCTAAGCAACTCGGTGATCTGGCCGAGGGCGTTGTCGATGTCCTTGACGCTGTTGAGCATGCCCGCACACAGCACGATATCCACGCTGTTGCTGGCCAAACCCTGGGGGCGGATGTCCTGGTCGATGTCCAATACGCCATAGCGTACCCAGGCGTGCTCGGCAAAGCGCTGCTTGGCCGCCGGCAGGAAAAACGCGGTCATGTCGGTAAACAGGTAGTCGACTTCCAGCCCATCGAGCAAGCCGATAACCGGCGCGCTGGTGGCGCCGGTACCGGCGCCGATTTCGAGGATGCGCAGCGGGCCGTCGCCTTGATGGTGGGTGGCCAGGCGGTTGATCAGCGCCGCGATGCTGTGGTTGTTGTAGCGCGACACGGCATCCCCGCCGTACAACTGCAAGGCCACGTCCAGTTGGCCTTGGGGGAACAGCAAGTCGAACGGGTTGACCTCGCCCTTGAGCAGTTGCGGCAGTTGCCACACATGGTTGAGCTGGTAGTCGAGCAGCGCCTGGCTGCACAGCCCCGAGGCGACCGCTTGTTCCACCCGGCCCCACGCCAGCGCCGGGTTGGGCGCGGGTTGCGCGAGGCGGTAGTGCGAGTGGGTGTAGTGCAGCAGACCAGCCTCGCACAGCGCGCCCAACCAGCGACGAACCAGCCAATGGTGGCGCGGCTCGGCCTGCAAGGCGTGCAGGATTGTGGCGGCGTCCGGTTCGGCCCGCTCGCCGCTGAACAGTCCGGCCTTGAGCAACACCTCCAGCATCGAACTCAATGCAGCGGCACTCAGGTCAGCCTGGTACTCGCGCACCTGTTGCGCATCGAAACTGCCCACCTGGCTGTCGGCATAACGTTTGACCGCCGTAAGCAACGGCGCGCCTGGCAGCGGCTCGGGTTCGGCGCGTGCGGCCGTGACAAACGCCAACAGGTCGCCACTGACCAGGCTGACCGCACTGTCCACGCCAGGGGTGGCGAGCAGTGCGGCCTCGACCTCACCCAGTTCCACCCGATGCCCGCGAATCTTCACCTGGCCGTCTTCACGGCCCAGGAATTCCAGCTCACCCCCCGGCAAATAGCGGCCACGGTCACCGGTGCGGTACAGGCGCTGGCCGTCGACCGGGTGAGCAAAGAAGCGTGAGTCGCTCAATGCTGGATCGCCCAGGTAGCCCTGGGCCAGGCCGACACCGGTGATATAAAGGTCGCCCGGCACCCAGGTCGGCGCATCACGCCAGTGGCTGTCGAGTACCCGAAAGCCTTGATTGGCCAGCGGCAGGCCGTAGGGAATGCTGCGCCACGCCGGGTCGATGGCGCCGATGGGGTGCAGGTTCGACCAGATCGAGGCTTCGGTGGCGCCGCCCAGGCCCACCAGTTTCAAGTCGGGCAACAATGCCTGGAGTTGCGGTGGCAGGTTCAGCGGGATCCAGTCACCGGACAGCAAGGCCAGGCGCAGGCTGTCCAGTGGCCGGGGTTCGGCGTGCAGGTAGTCGGTGAGCATGTGCAGTTGTGCCGGCACTGAGTTCCACAGCGTAACCTGATGACGCTGCACCAGTTCGGCCCAGTGCGACGGGTCGGCGCCACGTGCCGGGTCCGGCAGCACCAGGGTTGCGCCCACGGCGAGGGGGCCGAACAGGTCATACACCGACAGGTCGAAACTCAACTGCGCCAGGCCCAGTACGCGGTCATCGGCGTTGACATCGAAGCGTCGGTTGATGTCTTGCACGGTATTGAGCGCGGCGCGATGGCTGATCATCACACCCTTGGGTTCACCGGTGGAACCGGAGGTGTAGATCACGTAGGCGAGGTCATCGGGGCCGCCCTCGATCAGCTCGAAATCCGCGCCCGCCGAGGGCAACCGATCTACGGCGTGCCATTGCAATGTCTCGGGCAACGGCGTGTTTGGCTGCGCCAGGTAATGCCCCAGCACATGCCGCACCTTGGCGCTTAGCAGGACGCGGTCGCGGCGTGCGGCCGGAGCGTTGCTGTCCAGGGGCAGATAGGCCGCGCCGGCGAGCAACACGCCGTAGGCCGCCACCACTTGGTCGAGACCCTTGGGCATCAGGATCGCCACCGGTTCCTGCGCGTCGCACCCGGCCTCACGCAGGGTGGCGGCCACAGCCAGTGCGCGTTCGGCAAGGGCGGCGTAGGTCAGGCTGCCGCTGGCATCGATCACCGCCAGTGCGTGAGGATGTTCCCAAGCCATGGCCAGCAGGCCGTCGTGCAGGCGACCGGTGGGCAACGGGACGGCGGTGGCATTCGCCGCCAGGCGTTCACGCTGTTGCCAGGCCGGCAGCGGCACTTGCACCGGATGTTCCCAGGCGGCCGGGTCGAGGGCGAGCAACTGCAACTCGGCGACAAAGGCCTGTTGCATGTCGTCCACCAGGCCGTCGGGGAATACGCCTTGGCGCACGTCCCAATGGATGTGCAGGCCGTTTGCGTCATCCATCACCTGGCAATCGAGGGTGACCTGCGGCGTCTGGGTGATGCCGTGGCCCACCCGGCGTTGACTGGCCGGCGGTGCCTCGATCCCCAGGCCGATGGCGCTGGTGAAGACCACCGGCATGGCCGCCGCTTCACGCCCGCGGCGCCGACCGATTTCGCGCATGACCTGGATGCCGGAGAACAACCGGTGCTCCAGGTCGGCAAACAATTGGCTGCCCAACTGGCGTGCCTGGGCGGTGAAGTCCAGCCCTTCGGGATCGTTGACCTGCAACAGGCTGACCGAGGTGAAGTCGCCCACCAGGCGATCCACCTGCGGGTGCAGTGGCAGACGGTTGAGCAATGTCAGGTTGAGGCTGAAGGCGGGCTGCTGGCTCCAGCGTTGCAACGTGGCGACGTAGGCCGCCAGCACCACGATGGATGGGGTAAGGCCGCGTTCGCTGGCAGCGTTTTTCAGGGCGGCCCATGGCTGCGGTTCAAGCTGCGCCGAGTGCCGTTGGAAACGGGGTATGCGGGTGTCTTCGCCGCTCAGCGGCGCCGGCAGTTGTGGGGCGGCGGGCAATGCGTCGATGCGGGCCAGCCAGTAGTCACGGTCACGTTGGTGGCGGCTGCCTTCGAGCAAACTGCGCTCGGCCAGCAAGTAGTCGCGGAAGGTGATGTCCAGGGCAGGCAAAGCTGCCAGGGGATCCTGCAGCAACAGTTCCAGCTCATTGAACAGCAGCTGCGCGCTGGCCCAGTCGGCGATCAGGGAGTCCATGGAGAAGTGCAGCGTGTCGCCGTTGTCGCTGCGGCTCATACGCAGTTCGAACAGCGGCCAGACCTCGGTGGGGTAGAGCTTCTGTTCCATGGCCTGGCGAATCTGTTGCAATGCGTGCTGGTGCTGCTCGCGGGTGGCGCCACGCAGATCGGCGATGGCCAGCGGGTAGTGGGCGACGTCGGGCAGCACACGCTGCGAACCTTCGCTGGCGATCACCGCGCGCAGCATGTCGTGGCGGGCGATCAGGCGGTTCCAGGCCTGTTCCACCTGCTGCGGGTCCAGGGTTGGCCAGCTCAGTTCCAGGTAGCCATGGCAGGCGACATTGCCGTAGCCGAAGGACGATTGGCGGCCCATCAGGTAGGCAGTCTGCACATCGGTGAGGGGGAAGGGCGTGTGGTGCTGCGCCGGATCGGCCTGCACGAGCGGGCGTTCCTGTGTTTCCAGCAGGTGCAGGATCTGTTGCTTGTGTTCGCGCAGTTGCGCCAGGCGTTCCGTGTCGAGCAGGCCCTGGGGCGCGCGGAATTTCAGTTGGCCATCCTGAGGCCAGAGTTCGACGCCCAGGGACTTGAGTTCGCTTAGCAGTTTGGCGGCGGGCATGGGGACAGCTCCTGGAAAAAAGGTGGGTTGCGCAGGCATCAGATAACGCCTTCTTCAACGGTGTGCGGGGTGGGTAGGCGTTCGAGGGTCTGCGCCACTTCCAACAGGCTGGCGGCGCCGAACAACTGGCCCATGGGCAGTTCCACACCCAGACGGCTGCGCAGCATTTCGAGAAAACGCGTGGCCAGCAGGCTGTCGCCGCCCAGGCGGAAAAAGTTGTCGTGGCGCGAGACGCTCGGCACCTTGAGCAAGTGCTGCCAGAGCTCGGCGATCACCTGTTCGCCGGCGCTCAGTGGTTGCTCATCTATCGCGTCCCGTGGCTGGGCAGCGGCGCTCATAGGGGCGAGCAGCGCACGGCGGTCGACCTTGCCATTGCTGCTCAACGGCAGGCGTTCCAGCACCAGGATCTGTTCCGGGCGCATGTACGCAGGCAGGCACTGTTCCAGATGCTGTGCGAGCACCTCGGCGCAGGTGCTGGCCGTAACGGCGGCCATCAGTCGGTGGTCGGCGACCAGCGCCACGGCGCTGTTCACACAGGGATGGCGAGCCAAGGCAGCTTCTATTTCACCCAGCTCGATACGATGGCCACGGATCTTCACCTGGCTGTCGGCGCGCCCGAGAAACTCCAACAGGCCATCGGGGTGGTAGCGGCCGAGGTCACCGGTGCGGTACCAACCGTCGACAAAGCGCTCGGCATTCAACTGCGGCGCGTGGCGATAACCGCGCGCGACGCCGGCACCGCCGATCCACAATTCCCCCGTGACCCAGTCCGGGCAGTCACGGCCCAGGGCATCGACTACCCGATAGGCCTGGTTGGCCAGCGGCACGCCGTAAGGGATCGAACGCCAGCCCGGCATTGCCTGGCGTGCTTCAAAGTGATTCGACCAGATCGCCGCTTCGGTCGCGCCGCCGAGGGCGATAAAACGGCAACCGGGGGCCTGCTCTTGCAGGCGCTGCGGCAGGTCGAGGCCGATCCAGTCGCCGGACAGCAGTGCGACCCTCAGGTCCAAGGACTGGCGGTCCTGGGCGTTGGCTTCCAGCAGCATGTCGAGCAGCGCCGGCACGCTGTTCCACAGGGTCACGCGGTGCTGTTGCAATGCCTTGAGCCAGGCGCGGGCATCGCGGCGCTGGTCTTCGTCGATCAGCACCAGGGCGCCGCCCACCGAAAGCAGGCCGAACAGGTCGTACACCGACAAGTCGAAGTCCAGCGCCGACAGGGCCAGGCCCCGGTCGCTGGCTTGGACGCCATAACAGCGGTTGATCTCGGCCACGGTATTCATCGCCGCGCGGTGGGTGATTTCTACGCCCTTGGGCTGGCCGGTGGAGCCGGAGGTGTAGATCACATAGGCCAGTTCACTCGCTGCGAGAGGCCGTGGCGCCGCCAGCGGTTCGGCCTTCAACGCGGTGGAGGGCTTGAGGTGTTTGACGCCGGGCAGTCGTGGGTCGTGCTCCGCGAGCATCAGGGTCACACCGGCCTGTTGCAGGATGCGCTGGCAGCGCTGCAACGGCTGATCGACACCCACCGGCAAGTAGGCGGCGCCGGCCGCCAGAATGCCCAGCACACAGGCTACCTGCTGCGGCCCTTTGGCCAGGGACACGGCCACCAGGTCGCCGGGTGCGACACCTGCGTCCATCAGACTGTGGGCGATACGCAGCGCGCGGTCGGCCAGTTCGCCGTACTTCAGCGTGCCGCGTTCACCCCATAACAAGGCCGGGCGCTGCGGGTTCTGGCGCGCCTGATCGAAGAAGCCCTGGTGCAGCGTCGGATCCCCCTGCACGCAGCCGACCGGAGCGTTGAGCTGGGCACGCCGTTGCGCTTGGACCTGGGGCAGCAGGTCGGGTGGCGCGCTGTCCCAGGCGTGCTCGGCCAACCAGTTGAGGCTCTGCAGGTAAGCGTCGAACATCGCTTCAACCAGGCCTTCGGGAAACAGGCCGACCACACGGTCCCAGTTAAGGGCAATGCCACCGTTGGCTTCGACGACCTGGTGGTCGAGCCACACTTGCGGGGTTTGTGTCAGGCCGAACACTTGGTGGGCAAACGGGCCGTCCACCGGCGCCGCCGTGCCATCCGGGACGCCCAGGGCGCTGGTGAACACCACCGGCATGCTCACCTGTTGCTCACCATTGCCCCGGGCCAGTTGGCGCAGCAGGCTGACCGAACCCAGGCAGCGATGCTCCAACGCCTCGCCCAGGGATTGTTGCGTACGTCGTGCACGGTCAACCCAGCGCTCACCCGCCACGGGCACATACCCGAGCAGGGTCAGCGATGTGAAGTCGCCCATGACCTGGTCGATCTGAGGGTGTACGGGGCGGCGATCGAACAGTGTGAGGTTTAGGCTCAGGCCCGGGCGTGCACTCCAGCGGCCGAGGGTTTCGGCAAAAGCGCAGAGCAATACCGCCGAGGCGGTGAGCCCCTGTTGCTGGGCCTTGGACAGGATCGCTTGCCAGGCGCTGGCATCGATCTGCCCTTGCAGGCGTTCAAAGCGTGGTCGGCCCAGGCTGGCGGGGTCGGCGGCCAGCGGCAACTGCGGATGGGGCGGCAATTCGGGCAGGCGTTCCTGCCAGAAGCGCTGCGCGGCGTGCAGCTCTTCAGGTGCCGGGGCGCTCTGCAATTGGTAATCGCGAAACGACAGACCCAACGGGGCCAGCGCTATGTCGGGCTCGCGGTACAACGCATCGAGTTCGGCGTAGAAACGCAGGATGCTCAGGGCGTCGAGGATCAAATTGTCCAGGCTGATCGCCAGGCGTGTGTGCCGGCCGTGGGTCACTGTTTGCACATCGAACAGCGGCCATTGGTGAGGGGCGAACACGCGATGAGCGCAGTGTTCACGCAGGTCCTCCAGGCTGGCGTGGCCCTGGCCGATCACGAAGGCCGGCACTTGTTGCAGAATGCGCGCCTGGCCATTCTGGTCGAACACAGCGCGCAGCATTTCGTGGCGTTCGATCAAGCGCTGCAAGGCGTGTTGCAGGCGCGGCAGGTCGAGGTCCTCGACGTCGTATTCACGGTAGAAGTGGCAACTCACGCCCCCCAGCACGAGGCTGGGGTCGCGGCCCAGCCAATAGGCCTGCTGCACCTCAGTCATCGGGAAGGGCGCGTGGCGTTGCGCCAGGTCTGCAACAACGGTGTGTGCGGGTTCGGCCTGTGCCTGTTGATGCAGGTCGGCACAAAACTGCGCCAGCACCGGCTTGGCAAACACCTGGGCGATGCGTGCACCGCCCAGCCCTTGTTCGGCGAGCAGGCGCACCAGGCGGGTGGCACTAAGGGAGTCGCCACCCAGGGCAAAGAAGCTGTGTTCGCGGCACACCTCACCACAGCCAAGCAACTGCTGCCAGGCGCGGGCCACCTGTTGTTCGATAACGCCGCAGGGCGCCGTCAGGTTGGCCTGCTGCACCGGGCTGTGCTGGGCAAGCCACGCGTGCAAGGCCTTGCGGTCGACCTTGCCATTGCCGGTCAAGGGCAACTGCGCGCAGCCGAGGATCAGCGAGGGAATCATGTACGCCGGCAGGCGCTCGGCCAGGCCCGGCAGGTCGATCTGCACAGGTTGCACGGCGCCGTGCGCCAGACGGACCACCGCTGCCAGTTGCTGGCCGGCCAGCAACACGACGGCATGCTCCACGCCAGGGCAGGCCAGCAGTGCCTGTTCGACTTCGCCGGCCTCGATGCGGTAGCCATGCAGCTTGAGCTGAAAGTCGCTACGCCCGAGGAACTCCACAGTGCCGTCGGGGTGGTAGCGCGCCCGGTCGCCGGTGCGGTACCAGCGCAGGCCTTGATAGTCGACGAAACGCTCGGCGCTGCGCACACGGTCGCCGCGGTAACCCTGGGCCACCCCGGCGCCGCCGATCCACAGCTCCCCGGCCACCCAGTCCGGGCAGTCATGGCCCTGGTGATCGACAATGCGCAGGCTGACGTTGTCCAGCGGTTTGCCGTAAGGCAGGCAGTGCCAAGCCAATGGCTGGCCGGGGAGGGCTTCGAACAGCGTCGAGTGGATCGCCGCTTCGGTGGCGCCGCCCAAGGCCATGAAGCGACAGCCCGGCGCCTGGGCCCACAACCGTGGCGCCAGGTCCGGGGCGACTTTGTCACCGCCGAGCAACACTGCACGCAGTGGCAGGCGGGCGTCGGCCGGGGCGCAACCGAGCAACATGTCCAGCAACGCCGGAACGCAGTTGAGCACACTGGCGCGGTGCAGCAAGGCCAGTTCACGCCAGCGCTCGGCATCGCGCTGCGCTTCGGGCTCGATGCCAATCACCGCCGCGCCGGTGGACAGCGCAGCAAACAGGTCGAACACCGACAGGTCGAACTCCAGCGCAGAGAGCGCGAGGATGCGGTCATCGGCGGTCAGTTGGAGCCGCCGTTGCAGGTCTTCCACGGTGTTGGCGGCGGCCAGGTGGCTGATTTCCACGCCCTTGGGTTCGCCAGTGGAACCAGAGGTGTAGAGGATGTAGACGAGGTCGCTGACCGCGCCGGGCCGGGGCGCGTCCAGCGCGGGGCCCACAGGTGGCAGGGCCTTCAGCAGCAACCGCGCACCTGAGCTTTCGCAGATTTTCTGGCAGCGGGCGTCGGGCTGATCGATGCCGATGGGCAGGTACGTGGCGCTGCAGGAGAGGATCCCCAGTACCGCGATGACTTGCTCGGGGCCCTTGGGCAGTTGCAGCGCCACGACATCGCCGCGCTGGATGCCTTGGTCTTCCAGGTACGCTGCAACTTGCAGGGCGCGCTCGGCCAGCTCGCCATAACTGATGACGGGAGGGTGGCCCTGCAGCAGCGCGGGCAAGGTGGGCGTCAGGCGTGCCTGGGCAAAAAACGCTTCATGCAGGCGCTTGACGGGCAGGGGAGCAGGCTGGCCTTGCACGGTTTGGCGCAGGGCCAGTTGCTCGGCGGGGATCAGCGCAGACGGCGCCTGATGCCACGCGACGGGATCAAAACACAGGCGTTGCAACAGGTCGGTATAGGCCTTGAACATGCCATCCAGCACACCGTCGGCGAACAGCCCTTCACGTGCATCGAGGTTGACCAGGATACCGCCGTCCAGCTCGGTGACTTGCGCATCGAGCCACACCTGCGGGCCTTGGGAAATGATCCACGTCGGTTGGCCGAAACTCGCCTGTACACCCTCGGCGCACAGCTCACCCAGGCCCAGTGCGCTGGTGTATACAACGGGAGCCAACACTTGTTCACCGCGTTGGCGGGACAGTTCGCGCAACACCTCCAGGCCGGAAAATGCGCTGTGTGCGACATCGCTGTGGAAGCGGCGTTGCAGGGCGGTGGCGCGTGCGGCAAAGGTGCCGGCGACCCGGCCGTCCCAGGCCAGCAGGATCGACGAAGTGAAATCCCCCACCAGGCGTTCGACATCGGCGTGCAGCGGTGCGCGATTGAACAGTGGCAGGTTGAGCAGCAACTCGGGGGTATCGCACCAGGCGCCGAGGGCTTCACTGAACACCGCCGCCAACGCCATGGCCGGCGTGAGCCCGTGCTCCCGCGCCCGGCGCTCGAAGGCCTGGCGTTCTGACGGCGGTAGCCAATGGTGACGACGGCGGACCTGGCGGTCATCGCCCTGGGGCTTGATCGGCAGGCTCGGAGCACCGGGTAATTGGTCGAGGCGCTGCAACCAATAGTCGCGCGCCTGTTGGTGGCGATCCCGCTGCTCGACGCTGGCCTGTTCCTGGCGTTGGTCGGCCAGGTAGCGGGCAAAGGTGTAGTCCAGCGCGGGCAGGGGCTGCTGGCGGTACAGCTGCACCAGATCGCCGAGCAGGGTGCGCAGGCTCAGGGCGTCGGCGGCGAGCATATCCAGGTTCAGGTGCAGGCGGGTGCCGTCGGGCAACAACGACAGCTGGATATCCAGCACCTGGCCTTGTTCCACGGCTAACTTTCGATGGGACAGCTCGGCGCGCAAGGCTGCCAGCCGGTGTTGCACCTGTTCGGCGCTGTCCTGGCGCAGGTCATGCACCGTGAGCCCCGGCCACGGGCTGTGCGCGAGGACCTGCTGGCGGCCGTCATCGAGAAATTGCGCCCGCAACATCGGGTGCCGCGCGAGCAGGGCACGCACGGCGGCTTCCAACCGTATTGGGTCAACGTCGTGGCCATCGAACTCGTTATAGAAGTGCGCGGCCACGCCACCCAGCGCTTGGCCAGGGGCGCGACCGATCCAATAGGCGTGCTGCATCGGCGCCAGCTCGAATGGCAAGCCGTCATCGGTAAAGGTGCTGACCAGCGCGGCGGCCGTGGGTGCCGTATCAAGCAGGGCCAACCAGGCACACAGGCGCGGGTCCGCCACCAGATCGGCGAAACGCGCGGCCAGGCCCTGGCGCCGCCACTGGCCGGCGAGGCGGATCAGGGTGACGGAATCCAGCCCCCATTCGATCAGGTTGGCCTCCTGGGGCACCTGGTCGGCGGGCAGTCCAAGGGCGTCGGACAGGGATTGGCGCAGCAGTGTTGCGGTTGAGGTGCTGGGAGTGGCCATGGCTCAACGTCTTCTCATCGCTAGGGCCCGGGCCGGGGTTGGCCCAGGCGCTGGGGGCAGGCAAATGCATGGGGCAAGATGCTAGTCATTCTCATTTTGCTAACTACCCGGATCGAATCGTTTTTGCCCCGTATCCGTTTGGTCGGTGCGGATTGCACGGGCGCAGCTGCGGGGGATGACGCCGATACGCCGCGCGATGCGGTTGGAAAATGACTTGAATCGGGTAGAGCCCGGCCCACGGCCTTGACTACCGTCGCTCGCCGCCCTTTTTGCAGGGCTTCTTCATGGAGTTGCGGATGTCAGTCGATTCGGGTTTACAAGTGCGCGGCCTGCGCAAGCGCTACAACAACGGCGTTGAAGCGCTGCGCGGCGTTGACCTGAGTGTTGGCCCCGGCATGTATGGCTTGCTCGGCCCCAACGGCGCCGGCAAGAGCAGCCTGATGCGCACCCTGGCGACCTTGCAGCAGCCGGACGCCGGCAGCATTCACCTGGACGGCGTGGACGTTCTGCGCGGCCCCGACCATCTGCGTCGCCGCCTGGGTTACCTGCCGCAGCAACTGGGCGCGTACCCCGGCGTGAGTGCGCGGGATTTGCTCGACCGGTTCGCCTGGCTCAAGGGCCGTACCGACAACCGCCAGCGCCGCGAGGAAATCGAGGCCCTGCTGGATAAGGTCAACTTGCAGCAGGCGGCCCACCGTGCGCTGGCGACCTATTCGGGCGGCATGTTGCGCCGGTTCGGTATCGCCATGGCGCTGGTGGGCTCGCCGCGCTTACTGATCGTCGATGAGCCCACGGCGGGCCTCGACCCGGCCGAACGCAACCGTTTTCATCGGGTGCTGGCGGATGTTGCCGCGGAATCCATCGTGCTGCTCTCGACCCATATCGTCGAAGACGTCGAGAACCTGTGCAGCCGCTTGGCGGTGTTGGCCGGCGGGCAGATTATTGTCGAAGGTCGCCCGGCCGACTTGCTCGCTGCCGAACAGGGCCGCTTATGGGAAGCCCCGTTCAGCCGTGGCGAAACGTTGCCCGAAGCGTTGCATGTGGCTGCCAGTCCGCAAGGCAGTCGGGTGATCGTGCACGGTGAGCGTCCGGCAGACCCGCGTTTCAGCCCCCACGTGCCGCGCCTGGAGGATATCTATTACCTGGCGCTGGCCCAGGCCGGCGAGGCGGTGGACGCATGAGTACCTTCGTCTTGCTGTTGCGTGAAGCCTGGGCGGAAGTCCGCGCCGGGCTGCGCAGTGGCATTCCCTTGTTGGTGTTTCTTGGCCTCACCGGCTACCTGCTGATGTCCCTGACGAATGCCGACTACGTGCAGAAAATGGGCGCCAGCGACATCGCCCGCAATGCGCCGAGCCTGATTTACCTGATGTCGTGCGGTTGCATGTTCTTCCTGTTTTTTGCCTGGGCCTGGGTGTTTGCGCAGCCGGCCCTGCGCGACCGTAAGGCGCAGTTGGAGGAGGTGCTGCTGGCCTTGCCGCTGTCGCTGCCGGCGCTGCTGTGGGGACGTTTTATCGGCGCGGCGCTGGTGGGTGGATTGCTCGCCAGTGCGTTGATTGTCGGCTTCCTGGTCAGCCCGGTATTGGGCTGGCTCGGCTGGGTACCAGCGGCCGGTATCGGTGCGCCGGTCTGGTCGGCGTTGGCCTTTGCCTGGGTCGCCTTGCTGTTGCCGGTGAGTACGGGGATCGGTGCGTTGTATTACCTGCTGGCGTTGCGCAGCCGTGGCCTAGCTGCGCCCTTTGCCCTGGCGACGGTATTGATGCTGCTGTGGATGTTTGCGGTGGTCGTACTCAAGGGCGGGCATATCAACCCGCTGTTGGCGGCCAGCCTGGACCCGTCGCTATTTACCTTTGCCCAGGCCCAGGTCGAAACCTGGAGCGCCGCGCAGAAGTCGCAGTCGCTGCTGGCGCTGACGCCGGGGTTCTGGCTCAACCGCGCGTTGTGGTGTGTGTTGCCGCTGCTGGTGCTGGCCGTGGTGTTGGCGCGCACCACGCGCCAGGGCCTGATGGGCCGGCGCAGCGGTGCGGTGCTGGCGGAACCGCCGATGCTGCGCAGCCGTGACGTGCAATTGCCGGGGCCTTTGACGGCCAGTCGTTGGACGCACGCCTTGTGGCATGAAGCGCGCTGGCAGGTACGCCAGTTGTTTGCACGGCGGATCTGGTGGGTGGCGCTCGGCTTGCTGCTGGCGATGGGCGTGCTCAGTGGTTTTGTCCACGGTGTGTGGCATGCGCGCGGGCCGATGGTGCCACGGGCGGATCTGACCCTGCCGCTGTTGTCGAGCGCGTTGTTCCTGGTGATCGCCTTTATTATCGCGGCGCTGGTGGGCTTGGTGTGTCGGCGTGATGACGTTGAAGGCCTCGGGGCGATGTTGCAGGCGACCCCCGCACCGACCTGGCTGCGATTGTTCGGACGCACGGCTTGTGTGCTGTTGGCGACCCTGACCTTGGCACTGGTGCCAGGCATTGCCAGCCTGCTGATCAGCGCCATCGCTGCGCCCGACAGCCTGGCGCCGGGCTTTGTACTGGTCTACCAAACGCTGGTGTTCGCGCCGCCGCTGCTGGAGATGGCCGCGCTGACAGTGCTGGTGCACGCGTTGATACGCCGCTCGGGGCTCGCGTACGCCACGTCGATGCTGCTGACGTTTTTCCTGGTGCTCAACCACGAATTGGGGCTGGTCAGCTACCCCGCCTATGCGATGGGGATACCGGCGCATGTGGCGTTGTCGCAACTCGCCGGCTGGGCGCCCTGGTTACCCTATCTCGGCATCCTGGCAGGCTGGAAACTCGCGGGTTGCGCGGTGATGGTCGGCGTGGCGGCACTGGTGTTGTCTCGCGGTCCCGAGCGCCGCCGTTTCGCTGACGTACGCCAGCCGTTGCCGCTTGCCGTGTTGGCCCTGGGCGCCTTGGGTCTGCTGGGCAGTGGCGGGTCTTTGCACCATCACCTGGTGGAGCAGGGCGACTACCAATCGGTGGCCGAGGAGCGTATTGAACGCGCCGCCTGGGAACAGCGCTGGCTGCCCGGCGCAACGGCTTGGCAGGTGGCGGGCGGGCGCGTGCAACTGCGCGTGGATTCCGCTGCGCGTCAGGTTGAGGGCCAGTGGACTCTGGACGCCGTGGTGGCCAGCCAATTGGACGCCGAGTTGCCGCCAGGTTTGCAGGTGACGGCAGTCAGCGTGATGGGGCAACCGGTCACGTTCGAACAGGCGACCGAGCACCTGCGCGTGCCCCTGGCACCGTGTGCGACGAACGCCTGCAATGTGGAGTTGAACTGGACGGTCAGCGCCAACGGCTGGCCGTCGGAAGGCGCAGCGTTCTGGTTGGGGCCGCACGGTGTGTGGCTGCAAGCGCGCCGCGTAATACCGCGTCTCGGGCTGGACAGCGAGCGGCTGCTGCGTGCGCCGCTGCAACGCAGCGAGGTTGGTTTGGCAGCCGAAGTGCCTACTTTGGCGGCAGGTTCCGCCGTCGCCGTGGAGGCCATCGCGCCGGCGGGCAACTGGCAATGGCACGTCGAGATTGATGGACAGGACATCAACGGTCACAGCGCGGCGCCCTTGGATTTTGCTTACAGCTTGCAGGCAAAGGCGGATGCCAGTCGCCAGCAAACGGCTGTTGAAGTGCGCGAAGACCTGGACCTGATGAGCGCCTGTGTGGCGCGACGCCTGGGCAGTCGCCCGGTGGTGGAGGGCGTGAACCAGTGGCCGACCGGCATGGGCGACAGCCGCTTGAGCCACGGTCAGCTGTTGCTCGCCCAATCGCCGGATTGGGACGTGGCCGCGACCGGCGTCGGGCGTTCGGCACGCCGTGCGCATATTGCCGAGTTGCTTGCCCGCCGGGTGTTGATTGACGCCAGCGACCTGCGCCAGGTGCCGGGTTATCTGTGGTTGAGCCAGGGCGTGGCGGGCGCGATCGGCTTGCTGTGTGTGGCGGATGTAGACGGTCCTGAAGCGCGCGCGGCACTGGTGAAACTCATGGCCGATGACCTGACCCGTGCCCTGGGCAATGACGGCGAACCCGTCGGCACCCTGGCCGATGCCCGCGAACACGGCTGGGCCGCCACCTATGCAGCGCTGGCAAGCCTGGCATGGACTGCCGAACAAAGCCCCGAACAACTGACGGCAATGACCGCCGCCATCCGAAACGGCCAGGGATGGCCGGCTGCGATCCAGCCCATGTTGGGCGCGCCTGATCCTCACGCGATTGCCGCTGCGCTCGAGCGCTGGGGCCCTGCGCAATGAATTCGAACCATCCCTGCCTTTTGGAGCTTTGTCATGTCACCTGCACTGTTTATCCAACCGCTGCGCCGTCCCCTCGGCTGGCGGGCCAACGTCCTGACCCAGGCTATGGCGCTGGGCTTGTCCAGCCAGATGTGTACGGCCTATGCCGCTGACTATCAGCCGGAGGCCCCCGCGGAGGCCATCGAACTGGCACCGCTGACGGTCAGCGCACGCTTGAGCCAGGAGAGTGCCAAGGACATCCCCTTTGGCCTCTCGGTAATCGATGGGAAAACCCTGGAGACCAGGCGCCTGCGCACCCTTGAGGACGCGCTGCGCACCACGCCGGGGGTGGATGTGAACTCCTGGGGCGGTGCCAATGACGCCAATGTGCGTATCCGAGGCGTCGGCTCACTGAACCAGATGAGCATGGATGACGGCTCGGTGGTGTTGAATGTGGACGGCGTGCCGATGTCAGTGCGCAATGCCGCGCTGGCGACGCTCGACGTGCAGCAGGTGGAGGTGCTCAAGGGCCCGCAGGGCACATTGCTGGGGCGCAACAGCGAGGCGGGCGCGATCAACGTCACCACCCGCAAGCCGACGCGCGAGCTGGAGGGGTATGTGCGTGGCGAAGTCGGCAACCAAGGCCAGTTCATGACGGAAGGCGCCGTGGGCGGGCCTTTGACCGAATCGCTGGCCGGGCGTATCGCGGTGCGGCGCAGCGGCTTTGATAACTGGATCGATGACCAACAGGACGGCGACCCGCTGACCAAACCCCGGGACCTGGCCCTGCGCGGCAGCCTGCTGTGGGACAACGACCAGGGCACTACCGGCCTTTTGACCGCCGAGCGCCAGCGCGCCGAGCACTATGCGGGCCTGGAACTGTTGCGTCCGTTTGGCAATCGCCCGAGCCTGGACTACACGCCAGGCACCTTCGATGGCAACCAGAAGACCAACGAGCGTTACTCCTTCGAACTCAACCACGACCTGGCGCAGTCGCGCATCACCTCGATCAGCGCCTACACCAGCACCGACTTCAATGCCGTCAAAGGCTACGATCGCAACATCACGCGCGCGTTGTACGGTTCCCCGTTCGAATACCTGATCGAAGACTCGGCCCATGAGCGCGTGTGGAGTCAGGACCTGCGCCTGGGATCATTGGCGGATGCCGATGTGTTTTGGGTGACGGGGCTCAACTTGTCGCGCTCCGAGCGCAGTTTCGATTCCAACAACTTCACCAATGGCGCGCAGCAGATGCGCGACTTCAGCACCAACAGTTATGCGGCCTATGGCGAGGTGACGTACCCGATTGCCGAAGACTGGAAACTCACCACCGGCCTGCGCCACACCTGGGACCGCAAGACCTATGGTGCCGATTATTCCAGTGGTGGCGCACAGGTCAGCGACAGCCGGCGTTTGCAGGACAACTACAGCACTGGACGCGTGGCGCTGAGCTACGCGCTGACGCCGCAGACCAATGTGTATGCGGTTCTGTCACGGGGCTACAAATCGGCGGGGTTCAACGACTACGCCACGTCGATCAAGGACAGCGAGCCCTACAAGGCCGCCAAGGTGAATTCCGCCGAGCTGGGTTTCAAGCATGAAAGTGCCGGGGGCGAGTTGAGTCTGGAAGGCGCGTTGTTCATCACGCGCGTGCAGGACGACCACCTGCTGGGCTACGACTTCAACACCCTGGCGGTCAGCGCGGTGAATGCCGACACCCGCAGCAAGGGCGCCGAGCTGTCGACCACCTGGCACGTCACCGATGAACTGACCTTGGGCAGTGCCGTGAGCTACACCAATGCGGTGGTGACGTCGGATGCGCCGGGTGTGTCCGGCGGTGACGTGGCGGCGGGCAGCCGCGTGCCGGATGTGCCGCTGTGGAGCGGCAACTTCAGCGTCGCTTGGCAAAAGAACCTGGGGGCCTTGCTCGGGTTGCCGGCGCCACGCCTGAACACCTTGCTCAATTACCGCGTACAGAAAAACCGCCCGGCCGACCCGCAGAACCACTACGACCTCAAGGGCTACGCCAAACTGGACCTGCACCTGGGCCTGGAGAGTGGCGGTTCGGAGATCTACCTGTGGGGCGACAACCTGCTGGATGCACGCTACGACTTGTACGGCTCGTACTCCACCGACCAGGTACTGACCGGAATGCCAGGACGCGGGCGGTCGGCAGGCGTGGGATATAGCTACCAGTTCTGACCGACCTGTAGGAGCGAACTTGCTCGCGAAGAGCGCCTACGATGACGCACGCATCCAGAACAAATGCGGTGCCTGAGCGTTCTTCGCGAGCAAGCTCGCTCCTACAGTGAGGGGTGGGGTCAGAACTGATAGGTGTAGCCCACGCCCAAGGTACGACGGCGTGCCGGTGCACCGTAGGCCACCGGGTCACTGTAGAAACCGTAGGTGTCGTAGGTCTGGTTCAGCAGGTTGTCGGCGAAGGCATAGACTTCGCCAAACTTGCTTTCCAGGCCCGCGCGCAGGTCGAGTTTCTCGTAGTTGTCCAGGTTGAAATGGTTTTGCGGGTCGGCTGCGCGCTCGCCCACCAAGTGATAGTTCAGGCTGGTGTTGAGGGTGGTTTCGCCGAGTCTGGCGAAGGTGCCCAGCGGGTGTTTCCAGCTGGCGTTGAAGTTGCCACTCCAGCGCGGAACATCCGGGGTACGGTTGCCGGCAGCGACGTCACCGGCCTGGATGCCTTGCACGCCGCTGGTGATCCTGGCATCGAGGTAGGTGGCGCTGGCGGCCAGGGTCAGGCCGTAATCGAAGCGCCAGCTGCCTTCCAATTCGGCACCACGGGTGCGCGTGTCGGCGTTGAAGGCATTGGTGGCGAAGGTCGCCGCGTCATAGCCGAGCAGGTGATCGTCGTGCACACGGGTAAAGAACAGCGCGCCGTTGAGGCTGCCGCGACGGTCTTCGGTCTCACTCTTGAAGCCCAGTTCTGCAGCTTTGCTAACGGCAGCGTTATAGGGTTCGCTGTCGCTGACCTGCGAGGCGTAGTCATTGAACCCACCGGATTTGTAACCCCGCGCCAGTTGCACGTAGACATTGGTTTGCGGCGTGAGAGCGTAGCTCAGGGCCACGCGGCCGGTGCCGTAGTTGTCGGTCAGCTTGCGCGAGTCTTGCACCGCATTGCTGCCGGAGAAGTACTGACCGTCGTAGGTCTTGCGGTCCCAGGAGTGGCGATAGCCGGTGGTGAGTTTCAGGCGCTCCGTGACGGGGAAGGTGACTTCGCCGTAGCCGGCGTAGGTGGTAGTGGTGAAGTCGCGGTATTTGGCGCCGGAGGTGCCATAGGTATTGCGTGGCGTGTCGTAGCTGCGCTCGTTGCGGCTGGCGGCGAGGCCCGCCACCCAGAACACGTCGGAGTCAGGCAGCGAGCTCAGGTGCAGGTCCTGGCTCCAGCTGCGCTCGAAGGATTTGTCCACCACCCAGAATTCGCTGGGAGTGCCGTACAAGGCGCCCATGAGTTTGCTGTCGTAGGCGATCAGGCCTTCGAAGTCGGCGGTGCCGGTGGCGGTGGTGGAGGTCAGGCGACTGTTGGCGAAGTCGTGATCGACCTTGAGCGTATAGCGCTCGGTGGTCTTGTAGTTGTCGTCGAACAGGCCTGGGGTCAGGTCCAGGCTGGGGTCGTTGCCGTAAGGGCGCAACACCAGCGAGTTGGTGGCGCGCTCGGTTTTCTGGCGTTCGGCGCTGACCAACACATGGGTGTCATCGTTGAGGTCCCAGAGCAGGCTGCCTCGGTAGGCTTCGTTACGCGGCTTGGTGATGGGGTGGTTAGTCTGGTCGTTGTCGATCCAGCTGTCATAGCCGGCACGACGCACAGCCAGGCGACCGCTGAGGCTGTCGCTGATCGGACCGCCGATGGCGCCTTCGGTGAGGAACTGGCCTTCCTGGCCCACTTCGCCGCGCACATAACCTTCGAGTTCGCGGGTGGGTTGGCGTGTGGTGATATTTACCGCGCCTGCCTGGCCGATCGCACCGGACAGCGTACCCTGAGGCCCCTTGAGCACTTCGATACGATCGACGTCGAGGGTGCCGAAACCGAGGCTGCGCGACGACGCGGGCACACCGTCGATATTGAACGCCACCGAGCTGTCATCCATCGACATCTGGTACAGCGAGCCGACGCCACGGATCAGTACATTGAAGTCATTCGGCCCCCCGGACGAATTGACGCTGACCCCGGAAGTGTTGCGCAGTGCGCTTTCCAGCGTGTCGAGCCGCTGCGTGCGCAGTTGCTCTCCGCTGATCACGCTGAGGCTGATGGGCACTTCCTTCGGGTCTTCCTGCTCCATGCGCGCAGTCACTGTCGAGGCCGGCAGTTGCACAGGCTCGCTGGTGGCGGCGGCAAGCGCCGAATTGGCCAGTGTCAAACTCATGGCTATTGTTATAGTATTACGTTTATAGCAAGATTGGCGGGTAGCGGTCGTGTTGCATCGTGCAGACATGATGGGACCTTGACTGAGGATTCTGATCGGCGCGCGTTGCGGGGTGGCAGCGGCGATTTGGCGGAGCCTGTGCAGCGCGCCAGATGCTAATAATTATCAATTGCGCACTTCCACCCCGATGTGATCTGATTCGAGCCGTATCCGGTCAGCCAGGAGATTTACGATGTCAGCCGTTCAAGGAGGCGCAGGGGAGCCGATGCCGGTCTCGCGAATCATTACGGGAGGATATGGATGCGACCTCGGGCCAGGGGCGCACTGTCGCGTCACCCGCGTGTCGCTGCAGGACGGGCTGGACATCGTACGGTGGCAAAGCACCTTCGATCAGCCAATCGAATTACCCTTGCAGGACGACAGCGACTGCATCCATTTCAGCTTCACCAACCTGCTCAAGGGCAAGGCCTCGTGCAGTTTTCAAGAGGGGCGTCGGCAACGGCGCTATTCGATTGACGAGGGCGCCGGCAGTATCAGCTTTGGTCGTTGCCGCCACGGTCTTTACCACCAGCACGGCGAGATCGATAACATCACCGTGATGATTCGTCCTGAAGTGCTTGAGCAATGGGAGCTGAAACTCGACCCGCGGCTGAACAAAGCGCTGGCCTGTGACCATTGCTTTCTCGATGGTCACCGCAGTGGCGAAATGAGCGCGACTGCGCACCTGCTAGGCGCCGCCATGGACCAAGGTGCTGGCCTGACAACGGCCCAGCCGCGCAGCAACCTATGGCTTTACGGGCAGAGCGTTACACTGGTGAGCTTGTTCCTGGAAGTACGCCAGGACGCCGAATGCACCTGCCGCGTCAGCAACACCGACCGCCAACGGCTGGTACGTGCCCGTGAGCGTCTGCTTGAAGACCTGGGCAAGGCGCCGAGCCTGTCGGAGCTGGCGCGTGAGTCCGGGTTGAGCCAACCCAAGCTGACGCGCGGGTTTCGGCAACTGTTCTTCAACAGTGTCTACGGCGTATTCCAGCAAGCACGCATGATCCAGGCACGCAGCCGCTTGATGAGCGGCGATGAATCCGTGATGCGCATCGCCTCGGACCTGGGCTACGCCAATGCCAGTCATTTTGCGACGGCGTTTCGTAAGCAGTTCGGAATCAACCCGTCGACACTCAAGCACGGGGGGAGGAGCAAATCACTGGGTATTAATGCGTCATAAACGAAGATGTGCCTAAGCGCTCTGATTTCGTTGGACGCACAGGTGGGTGCGGCATGGAGCTGAGGCCAAGCATTTACTAGAGGCTGTCGGGGTCGCCAAAGAACATCTGGATTCTCGACCGCAACCACCGTTCTCCCGGATCATTATCCTGAGACCCCCGCCACGCCATATGCAGCTCAAAGCTGCGCACCGGCAACGGCGGATCCTCCGCACGCAAGCCACCCGCCGAGGTCAGCGCCTCGGCCGCATAGTCTGGCACGGTCGCCAGAATATCCGTGCCTGCCAGCAAAGTGCCCAAGCCGTTGAACTGCGGCACGGCCAATACCACGTGGCGTTTGCGGTCGAGTTTCTCGAGTTCTTCGTCAATAAACCCGCTCAAGTCACCGGCAAACGACACCAGCGCGTGGGGGCGGGCGCAGAAGTCGTCCAGGCTGAGGGAGCCCGGTACGCTGTCGGCGCGCAGCAGTTTTGGCAGGCTGCGACGCAGCACTTTGCGTTTGGCGTTGGCCGGCAGGTCGGCGGTGTAGCTGACGCCGATGGAGATTTCGCCGGAGGCCAGCAGGCCAGGCATGAGGATGTAGTTGACGCGACGCACCACCAGCACGATGCCG
This sequence comes from Pseudomonas azotoformans, assembly GCF_001579805.1. Lineage (NCBI taxonomy): Bacteria > Pseudomonadati > Pseudomonadota > Gammaproteobacteria > Pseudomonadales > Pseudomonadaceae > Pseudomonas > Pseudomonas azotoformans. The sequence goes on from NZ_CP014546.1 coordinate 4,805,307, forward strand.
GGGGCTTCGGCACGAAGGCGTTTGAGCAGTTGGGGCAGCAGGGCGAATTCCACGTCATCGGACAGGCCAATGCGGAACACTGCCGTGCTGGTGGCCGGGTCGAACTCGGCGGCGCGGCTGACGGCGGTGGAAATCGAGTCCAGGGCCGGGGAGAGCAGGGCGAAGATTTCTACCGCCCGGGCCGATGGCTCCATGCTGCGGCCGGTGCGCACGAACAAAGGGTCATCAAACAGCCCGCGCAGGCGTGACAAGGCCGCGCTGATGGCCGGCTGGCCGAGGAACAATTTCTCGGCGGCGCGGGTCACACTGCGCTCATGCATCAAGGTTTCGAATACGATCAAGAGGTTAAGGTCGACACGACGCAGGTCGTTACGGTTCATCTTGTGTCCTGGAAGAGTCAGCAAACTTGACGAGAGCGGCCATATGTAAACAATGACCGGCATGAATCTTACGGGGAAAGGCTGGTACTCTGCACAGGATAATTGAGTTTTCCTACGATAGCTGAGGTCTATTCCTCACATGCGGAATCAATGACAGGCATGTCGACTATTAATGGCGACCGGTGGTCTTACCCGGAAAGCCCAGATAGAGTTCATGGCATTAGAGGTTACTTTGACGAGGTTTGCGATGTCCCGCACGATCCGTTTTCACAAGTTTGGTCCGGCCGAGGTGCTCAAATGCGAAGAGCATGCAGCCGCGCAGCCCGCACCGGGCGAAGTGCAGGTGCGTGTCGAAGCGATTGGCATCAGCTGGTATGACATTCTGTGGCGCCAGAACCTGGCGTCTTCCCATGCACGCCTGCCGTCTGGCCTTGGCCATGAGATGGCCGGTGTCGTGGTCGCCGTAGGCGATGGCGTGGATGATTTGACCGTGGGCGATAAAGTGGCCAGTTTTCCGGCCGAGAGCCCCAATGATTACCCGGTGTATGGCGAACAGATCGTCCTGCCCCGTTCGGCCCTGACCCGGTACCCGGATGTCTTGAGCCCTATCGAGGCGAGCGTGCACTACACGCCGCTGTTGATTGCCTACTTTGCCTACGTCGACTTGGCACGGGTCAAGCCGGGGCAGTTTGCCTTGGTGACTGACGCCAGCCACTGCGCCGGCCCATCCTTTGTGCAACTGGGCAAAGCCCTGGGTGTGCGGGTGATTGCCGCGACCAAAGACAGTGATGAGCGTGAATACCTGCTGTCCCTTGGTGCCGAGAAAGTCATCGTCACTGAAGAACAGGACCTGCTGATGCAAATCAACAAGTTCACCGACAACCGCGGCGTCGACGTGGTGTTCGACGGTTTGGGCGGCCCGCAGATGTCGTTGCTCGGCGATGTGCTGGCGCCCCGTGGCAGCCTGGTGTTGTATGGCTTGCAGGGCGGTAACCAGACGCCATTCCCGGCGTGTGCGGCGTTCCAGAAGAACATTCAGTTCTTCGTGCATTGTATCGGTAACTTCACCGGCAAGCCTGAACTGGGCATTATCCAGGACCAGGTCGCCTTGCAGCGGGCCTTGCGAGATATCAACCAACTGACCGCCGACCGCGTGTTGGTGCCGCTGAAAACCACGGTGTTTCCGTTCAATCAGTTCGTGGAAGCGCATCGCTACATGGACGAATGCCCGTGCCGCGAGCGCGTTGCGTTGCAGGTTGAGGCTGTTTAGGGTGTAGGAATATTCTCAAATGAGTATTCCTCGCTCCTACCTTGTGGGGCATATGCGCCATTTGAAAGGGCTGAAACTGTAGTGTTCCTCCACGATAAGGCTGGTGTTTTAACGCCTGAATCCTGACTTTTTCCCCCACGCCGCGCTGGATTCCAGCGCGGCGTTTTCGTGTGAGCGTGATTCAGGGAGTGTCCGCAAGTCATCTGCACTGGTTTTCGGCAGGGTTCTGTATCTATTAATCATTATTCCAGCACTGATAATTGCGCCTTCACTTTCATCTCAAGGACTGAGCAATGATTGAATATCCGACACCACCATTGCGAGTAGTTGAAACTAATCTCGTGGTAAGCGTCGGGCGCCAGGGAAATACATGCGCCCATGAAAAGACGCAATGCAACAAGTTGGAAAGTTGGTCGCAGTTATTTGTAAGACGCTTCCTTGAATAGTTGGTTAGATGCGTGCAAGGGTTTGTCGGAAAGATCCTAGGATCACGATTATGTTCGCCAGGCCCCAGCAAATACGGCGCTTCCGTGTGTTTGCAGGGCGTGCCCCCCCAATCCGATGGCACTGATGTCATTTTATTGCGTGGTGCTAGTGTCTAGTTATAACCGCACAGGCTGCGCGCATATTTCTTACACGTGTAATAGGTCGAGCAAATACTGTCAGCAGTTGCTTGAAACTGAATATCCAAACTCAGGTAATAGAACGATGAGCACTATTCACGAACAGGCTATGACTTATGTGTATCAGCAAGTTCTACAGCGCTTGATCGGGCACTTCGCTCGCGAAGAGCGCACGGCACTCCAGTTGTTGGTCCAGCGAATCGTTGTGGCGGCAGGTGGCATGGAGCAAGTGGGGGGCTACAAAGTGCTGGTAGTCCATGGCGGTGGCAAAGTGAGTAGCTACACGCTGGCCTTGTTGCGGGCCGCGCAATTGACCATCGCTGGTCGATCCCCCCGCACCTTTCAACTGCGTGTCGCGACATTACGCCATGCGGGAATGACCGAGGGCATGCTCGACGGCATCAACCAGGGCTACGGTCGCCTGTTTCTGCACGATGACCCAAGGGTTGACCTGCTGATGGTGGAAAACCAGGAAGTGTTGCCCTTCAACCACTTGCGACCTGTTTCCAGCGTTGGGCGAGAAATCAGCCAGCGCAACATGTTGATGGTGGGCCATTTGAGTTCAGGCGACTGCCGCGCCACCCTGTGCAGTGATACGTACCTGGCGCTGGGGGATTTCTACCAGCGCATCACGACCTGGAATGGTGGGGTGCACGCACTGGTGAGCGGTGACTCCCCGCGCAAGCAAAGTCAGTTCCTTGCCTGGCTCAAGAACACCGCGTTGGGCGCTGGTATCGCTATACCGCAAGGCTGGCCGTCGTCACTCACCGGTTTGTTCGCGCGCATGGATGAGTGGAGCGACGGGTATTACCGTGATGTGTATGGGGAGCATTATGTTGCAAGTGACAACCCCAGCAGAAACGGTCATCGCCACTTGGCTTACATTGGCGTTGCCGATTTGCTGGACGATGTCGACCTTTCATCCTCGGCCATGCTCAACGAATTCATGGCCTTCGCACCCGACCCGCAGGAATTTCACTTCAGTCATCCCGCGTATTCCAACCCTCGGCTTATGGCACATCTACGTGGGCTGCAAGCCCAGTGCTTGCGGGACCTGGATTACGAGGAGGGGGTACAGCGCTTTATCCAGCAGGTCCCACACTGCATGCCCGATGAACTGCTTGCGCAGGTGGGGGGGCGCGAAGGTCGCATCCAGTCAGGCGCCTACGCCCAGCAGTTCTTTGGCTTGGACGAGACTCAATTGATTTGCCTGCTGTTTTCGCCGTTTATCCATCACGGTGAACGCCTGGAAGGCTATTTGCGCCAATGCCACCCAGGCATGCTGGTGGCCTTGCCCGAATTGCACAAGGTCCTGCAAGGCAAGCCGTCCGCCGACATGCTGCAACAGTGGGTCACTGACACCAGCGGCTTGCCGATGACTTTGTTGCAACACCTCTATCGCAAACGTCCGCTGGGCTATGCAGGCGGCAAATTGCGCAATGTCGGTACTACGGCCCATGACAGCGCGCAGGCCTGTCAATTGTCCGGACGATGACGCTGCGCGGCGAGCGGCAGGCAGATTTCGCGTATCAGGCGGTCTATCGCTACATGATCAGCCTGATCAACGAAGTCAGTACTGACGCACGGGTAAAACTGCCCTCCCTGCGACAATTGGCGGGGCGCTTGAATGTGTCGATTTCAACCGTCCAGTATGCCTACTCGCTGCTTGAAAAAGAGGGCCGGGTCTATTCGGTGGCCAAATCGGGTTATTACGCCTGGCCGCTCTCGGCAAATCCGCTGGCAGGTGCCAGCGGTGACCTATTGGATCGGCTCTACGCAGCGGCACGGCGCCCAGGCATGGTGGTGCTCAGCGGCGATGAGCCTGCGCTGCTGGCTTCGCTGGATGGCACGCTGTTGCGCTTGGAGCGAGAACTGGTCCGCCAGTATCCGCAATATCTTCAACCCTGGTCCCAGCCTTGCGGGGTCTGGGAGCTGCGTGCAGCGCTGGCGGCGCGTTATACGTCGTCGCCGACCCGCTGCTGGCATGCCGATGACGTCTATATCGGCGCCGACCTGCGCGGCGTATTGGACATCCTCATCGAAGTGTTGGGCCTGAGGGGGGCTGCGGTGATTGTGGAGTCGCCGTGTGATTGGCTGGTCCTGCGCCTGCTTCAGGATGCCGGGGTGCGTATTATCGAGTTGCCCTGGACGCCAGAAGGGCGACTCGATCTGGTGTGCCTTGATCAATTGTTATGCGCCGAGTCGGTGCATCTGGTGTTGCTGTCATCCAGGGTCAGTGTGCCAGCCGGAGTTTCCATGCCGCCCCAGGATCGAGTGGCCATCGCGCACATGCTGGATCAGTACGGTTGCTGGTTGCTGGAGAACGACACCTTTGGCGAACTGGGTTTCCACGAGCCACAGCTCGCGCTGCGCGAGTTGGTGAACCCTGAGCGATTGATGGTGTTTTCCTCGTTCGAGAAAGTACTGGGCTCGGAAGCGCCCTATGGTTACCTGCTGTCTCGGCGTATGAACAGCGAACTGCAGCGCCATTTCCTGCTGCGCTCCTTTCGCTTGTCGCCGATTCGCCAGCGTGCCATTGCCCGTCTTTATCACAGCGGGCGAATCGACCAGCACCTGCGTGGGCTGCGCCTGCAGCTACGTCAGCAGGCAGACGAAATGTGCGAGCGCCTGGAACAGCATCTGGGGGAGCAAATGGCCTATCGTGCACCCGCTGCGGGAGCGGCGTTCTGGTTGAACGCCACACGACCCGTGGATATGCGCCAGGTCTTCGAGCGTCTGCTCTCCCAGCAAGTGGTGATTGCCCCTGGCGAACTGTTCAGTATCAGTGGCCTGCATCAGCAGCATTTGCGCCTGAGCCATACCTTTCAGGGGCAGCCGAACTTGGATATTGTCCTGGCGGCTCTCAGCGAAGCGTTGCGTAAGGCACAGATAGGATGATCGCGTGAAGTTTCTCTTACTGCTGTAGGATCGATAACGTCGCGCAGCAGTCCAACTCTCAGTAAACTGCCAATTTATTCCAAATCCTTCTTTCCGAGGTTTATGCATGACAATCAGTCCTTTTGCGGGCAAGCCGGCGCCAGCCCAACTGCTGGTGGATATCCCGCGACTGGTCACGGCCTACTACACGGGCCAGCCTGATGCAGCAATCTCCACCCAGCGCGTGGCATTCGGTACTTCCGGGCACCGTGGTAGCTCGTTTGAACTGAGCTTCAACGAATGGCACGTACTCGCCATCAGCCAGGCCATCTGCCTGTATCGCGAAGCCCAGGGCATCAACGGCCCGCTGTTCGTCGGCCTGGACACCCACGCACTGTCGACACCTGCTGGTGCCAGCGCCCTGGAAGTGCTGGCTGCCAATGGTGTGCATGTGATGCTGGCCGAAGGCGATGAGTACACGCCAACGCCTGCGATTTCCCACGCCATCATCTGCTACAACCGTGGCCGCACCAGCGGCCTGGCCGACGGTATCGTCATCACGCCGTCGCACAACCCGCCGCAGAGTGGCGGCTACAAGTACAACCCGCCGAATGGCGGCCCAGCCGATACCCACGTCACCAAGTGGATCGAAGCCAAGGCCAACGAACTGTTGGCCAACAAACTCGCCGGGGTCAAGCGCATCACCCACGCCCAGGCACTCAAGGCGGATACCACGCATCGCCATGACTACCTCAACAGCTACGTGGCTGACCTGGTCAATGTGATCGACATGGACGCCATCCGCAGCGCCGACCTGCGCCTGGGCGTGGACCCGCTGGGCGGAGCAGGGGTGCGCTACTGGTCGGCGATTGCCGAGCATTACCGCCTGAACCTGGACGTGGTGAATACCGAAGTCGATTCCACCTTCCGCTTCATGAGCGTCGACTGGGACGGCCAGATTCGCATGGACCCGTCCTCCAGCTACGCCATGCAGGGCCTGATTGGTCTCAAGGAACGCTTCGATGTGGCGTTCGCCTGCGATCCAGATCACGACCGCCACGGCATCGTCACGCCGTCCGGGGGCTTGCTTGCACCCAACAACTACCTGGCGGTGTCCATCGACTACCTGTTCCAGAACCGTCCTGACTGGCGCGCAGACGCCGCCGTGGGCAAGACCGTGGTCAGCAGCGGCTTGATCGATCGCGTCGCTGCGCGCATTGGCCGTCGTCTGTATGAAGTGCCGGTTGGCTTCAAGTGGTTTGCTGATGGTCTGTTCGAAGGGTCGTTGGGCTTTGGTGGCGAAGAAAGCGCCGGTGCTTCGTTCCTGCGCAAGGACGGCACTGTCTGGAGCACTGACAAGGATGGCCTGATCCCGGCGCTGTTGGCCGCGGAAATGACCTCGCGCAAAGGCCAGGATCCGAGCCAGATCTACCGTGGCCTGACCGACGCATTGGGCGAGCCGTTTGCAATTCGTGTGGATGCCAAGGCTACTCCGGCGCAGAAAGCCCTGCTGGGCAAGCTGTCGCCAGACCAGGTAACGTCTACCGAATTGGCCGGTAAAAGCATCCAACAGATCCTCAGCCATGCGCCAGGCAATGACCAGGCGATCGGCGGGTTGAAGGTGATGACTGAAAACGGCTGGTTTGCCGCACGGCCATCCGGTACTGAGGATATCTACAAGATCTACGCCGAGAGCTTTATTGGTGAGGATCACCTCAAGCAACTCGTGGAAGAGGCGCAGGTGCTGGTAGACGGTGCTATCAGCCAATAAGTAGCCCTTGCAGGAGCTGGCAAGCCAGCTCCTGCATACATTCAGGCGAGGTCGACCAACACAATTTCGCTGTCTTCAATTGCCGTTACTCGCAACACCTGCTCATCTTCAACCGCGACACCATCTTGAGCTTGTGCACGCAAGCCATTGATTTCAATCACCCCGGTCGCCGGCACCAAGTAAGCTCGACGCCCGCTGTCCAACCGGTATTCAGCGCTTTCCCCCGCCTTCAGGTTCGCCGCCACCAGGCGTGCATCCGCACGAATGCGCAAGCTCTCGCCGTCCCCGGCCTTACCACTCGCCAGCGTCACAAAACCCTCCCGGTCACCCTTGGGAAACGGCTTGGCGCCCCAGGAAGGTGGCAAACCGGCTTCGTTCGGATTAATCCAGATCTGGAAGATTTTGGTCGGCGTGTCCTCAAGGTTGTACTCGCTGTGGGCAATCCCGGTGCCTGCGCTCATCACTTGCACATCACCGGCTTCGGTACGGCCTTTATTGCCAAGGTTGTCGGCATGGCTGATCGCGCCTTCGCGCACATAGGTGATGATCTCCATGTCGCGGTGTGGGTGCTGCGGGAAGCCGGTGCCCGGCGCGATAATATCGTCGTTCCACACCCGCAGGTTGCCCCAGTGCATGCGCTTGGGGTCGTGGTACTCGGCAAACGAAAAGTGGTGATGAGCGTCAAGCCAGCCGTGGTGGGCGCCGCCCAGGGAAGTGAAAGGTCGAAGTTCAAGCATGATCGTCTCCTGTGAATGGCCCTATGATCCTGCAGCTCATGATCGATAAAAAGCGTAAAAACTGCCTGATTCCTATCAGTCGATTAGATTGGTTAGTGGCGCTTTGACTTTCAGTTCATCGCCTAACTGCATGACGGCAAAGCAATTGGCTGGAACTGAGCGTCGATTCCGGCGACCATGGCGCACTTGTTTGAACCCAGCTCATCGCAGGAGTCCGCGTGTCGCAACAAAAGCCTGATCTTCCTCCCGAACTGCGCCCTTTGGCAGACATGCCGCTATTCAAACGCCTGGCTGCGCGCCTGTTTGGCCACGGCTTGACCCGTTTGCGCGCCCAGCACCGGTTTTCCTGGCTGCACGGGCAGGCGGACGGTTTTCGCAGCGGGCATGAGGCGGGTGTGGAGTACGGCTATCGCGAAGGGAAAGCCGATGGCATCGAAGAAGGTCGCCAGGTGCTGTTGATTCGTGACTTCCGCCCGGATGAGCACCGTGCACCGGGTGTGGATGACAGCCTGTTCGATGATTGGCGCCTGCCGCTCACCGCCGAGCTGAAGAAACGCATGAAGGCCGACGTTGCGCGATTGCTGCCGGCTCATGCCCAGCCGAGCGCGGCGCAATGGAAGATGATTTTCAGCGAGACGCCCTCGACCTCCGTGATCGCCGGGGCCGGTGCGGGTAAATCCACGTCGCTGGTGCTGCGCATTTTGCTGCTCACCCATTACCTGGGCTTTGAGCTGAGTTCGATGACGGTGGTGACCTTCACCCGCGAATCGCGCAAGGACTTCATCAACAAGCTCATGGAGATTCTCAACCTTTGGGGCCAACCCCTTGGTATGAAAGAAGCGCAAGCCGTGGTGCGGACCTTTCACTCGCGCATTCTGCCCATGGTACGCAGCCTGCCGGGCTTTGAGCGCCTGCAAGCCTTCGAGAACCTGAATTCGGGTTTTGAAGACGCTGACAGCAACCCCTTTGACCTGCGTATCAACGACGCCCAGCGCCAGCAGATGAATGCCTGCTATCACCGGTTGCAGGGGCAGCACCCGCGTTTCCGTGAGCTGATTGCGCCACTGGCGCGCCACGGGCTGCAGCTCAAGGAGCTGGAGCGCGATCATCCGGACGTGCAAAAACGCGTGGCTGTGACCGAACTGGCGGCCAAACGCGACGAAGAACTCTGCGATGTGATCGAGGACCTGTGGTTTCGCGCAGGCGCGTGGCCAATCAAGGGCATTGAACCCAACCGCCAGACCGTGGAAATCAACGGTGCGCAATTTCACTGCCATGGCTACATTCCCGAGCTGGGTGCCTGGGTGGTGCTGGGCTTCGACTCACGGGAAAACGCGCAGACCAGCCGGCCAAACTCGAAGCTGTCGGTGCGCGCAGAATGGGCGGTAAAGCGCACGTTGTTTCAAGCTTTCTGTCGTAAGCCTTTGATATGGCTAGATAGCTACGAATCATCAAAGCGCCTGCTAAGCAGCCTGGCCGGCGATGCCACCGCCGGCCCCGGCTTTGATTACAAGGTCAAAGGCGAGTTGGCTTCAGCGCCGCTGCTGGACAGTTTTGTGATGGCCGCCGGATTCATCGAAAACCTCGGCCTGGACGTACCCACCGCCGTTGGGCAGATGAGCTTTGCCAAGGATGACCCGGACCGCTTCTTCTTCGAAGCCCTGAGTATTTTCTGGAAAGCCCTGGAAGATCACTTGCTGGACCAATCGCCACCGATCATGACCTATAACCGGATGTTCTCGCTGTTTGGCGAAAACACCCCGGAAAATTTGAAGCTGCTGAGCGATCCGCTACTGCGTCCCCTGTCGCACTTGATGATCGACGAGTTCCAGGACGTTTCGCCGCAGATCGTCTCGTGGATCCGTGCCAGCCTGCGCGAGATCCGCAGCCGTGGCCCAGCCATGCATGTGGGGCGCGGGGCGCAGCGCTCATCCTTGCTGTGTGTGGGGGATGATTGGCAGTCGATCTATGGCTGGCGCGGCAGTTCGCCCAAGTACTTCATGGAGTTCGACAAGGAGTTCCCATCGCCGTCGACCACCCGCGTGATGCTGGGCGAGAACTACCGCAGCCACCAGCACATCATCGATGCGGCCGAGCACATCGTGCGCGCCGCACCGGCGATTCCTGGCAAGAAGGCCAAGGCCAGTGGCGCGCCCAAGACATTGGTGCCGGTCAAGGTGTTGGAGCGCGACGATGCGGCATTGGGGCGGCAGTTGTCGGAGCACTATCAGAAGGGTGAATCGATCTTGATGCTTTATCGAAAAAGTAGCGATAAGCTATTGATTCAAGAGCATATTCAATCTGTAGTTAATGTGGATTCTAGCTTGCAACCGCAGGCGCGCAGGTTGAAGCAGTTGACCTATCACAGTGCCAAGGGGCTTCAGGCAGACGCGGTGTTTCTGCTTGGGGATTGCCAGCATGTCACCAGCTCGCCGTACAAAAATCAGGTCTACCGCATGGCGGGCCTGGGCAAGGCTGGCGACAGCGAGCCCTATGACAATGCGCAACGGGACGAAGTGCTGCGCCTGGCGTACGTGGGCATAACCCGCGCCGTGAGCCATTGCTACTGGTACGTGGAAAAGCCTGAAGGCCAGGCCGTGAACGTGCCGAGGGCCTCGGAGCGGGTGGATGGCAAGAAGGCGTTTTTCGATGATCAGCGCGTTTAGGCGCTGATCACTCAGGCCCGCAATGATACCGGCGGCACAAACGACTCCAGCTCATCCTCCACTGCCTCAATGATGCGCTCCACATCGGCGGCATTCATCACGGTGGCGCAGGGGATGCCGGCGATGGCGATCAGCGTCTCGCCGCTGGCGCGGTCGAACAATCGGGCGATCATACTGCCAGGCGCATCCATGCTGCCCTCAAAACCCATCGGATGAAAATGCCAGCGCATCAGCTGGCAGGCGTTGGGGAACGTCACTTTGTTCATGTTGCCCACCTTGTTCATTGAGCGCTTCCTTTAGCTCGCGGCAGGGGGCCAAGACCTTCACTGGTCGTGGCATCTAAGAACTTAAAAATAGCATCCGTTCGCACACGCAAGGTGACTTTTTTGGGCCCGTTCGGCGGTTGTTTTTCATAAGTTTGATGTGGGTCATGTCCTACTAGGAATTGGGCAAAAGGCCATTAGTCAGAAGTACCAATTCGCCATTGAAGCCCCCAGCAAAATTCGGCAATCTCCAAGGTTTACCCGCCGCAGAGCCTTCCATGCCCGACATCGCCCAAGACGATGAGCCCCAGCAGTCCCACGCCACACGCGAATTGGTGCTGCGTCACCACCTGTGTTGGCGTCATCGGGATCTGGAGGGCGTCATGTCCTACTACCATCCGGACATCCAGTACCACGACTTTTTCCAGAACCGTGTCGTCGGTTACGCCGAGCTGCGTGATTACCTGCAAGCTAGCATGCCGCGCGAGGCCGATGAAGCCATCGAGCACAGCGACCGCATCCGCGCCGATGGTGATACGGCCTTCATCCAGTACCGCATCACCTTGCGTGGCGGCCACGGCCTGGTGTCATTCCGCACCAGCGAAGCCATCACGGTGCGCGATGGGTTGATCTGGCGTGTCAATGAATACGCCTCCCTGGTGCACGAGCAACCTATCCAGGCCGCGCGGCCTTCGGTCAGCCGCTTGGGCTTGTCGCCCCAGCAATTGGGGCATATGGCCAATGACCTGCAGCAGTATTTCGAACGCAAGCAACCTTATCTGGACCCGGAACTGGACCTGCAGCGCGTCTCCAAGGAGTGCGGCTACAGTCGTAATCAGATTTCCTACCTGCTGAACCAAGTGCTGGGGCAAAGCTTCTATCGCTACGTCAACCAGGCCAGGCTCCAGCACCTGCTGGCCGCACTGGACAAGGCAGCACCGCCGATAAAGGTCGACGACCTGGCCTTTGCCGCCGGTTTCAACTCACTGTCAGCGTTCTACAGCGCATTCCGTCAGCACACGGGCCAGTCACCCAAGGCCTACGTCAAACAAATTTCCCTGCGTGCACGCGCGCAAGACAGCTCCTGACACCGCGCTCTAGGATCCACCCTATCGAAACGAGGTAGGGGAACCCGGCATGCCGGCATGGCGCAACATCAGCTTATGGATGGACCAGTTGGATGACCCGCTGCTCGCGCGGCCATCGCTGGAGCAGGACCTGGACGTCAACGTGGCCATCATCGGCGCCGGTTATACCGGGTTGTGGACCGCGTATTACCTGAAACGCCAGGCGCCCGAACTGAACATCGCGATCATCGAGGCGCAAACCGCCGGCTTTGGCGCCTCCGGCCGCAATGGGGGTTGGCTGATGGGCAACCTGCTGGGCGAGGACCGCTTGTTGGCAGGCCTGAACCCCGAACAGCGCCGCGCCTCGTTTGACCTGCTGCATGCGATCCCTGATGAAGTCGCCCAAGTGCTGGCGCGTGAAGGTATCGACTGCGACTACCGCAAGGGCGGCGCGCTGTACTGCGCCGCGCGTTACCCCGAGCAGGAAGGCAGCCTGCGCAGTTACCTCGACAAACTCTACGCCCAGGGCCTGACCGAAGCCGACTATCGCTGGCTCAGCCCGCAGCAACTGGCTGAACAGATTCGTATCGCCAAGCCTTATGGCGGTATCTATGCACCCCACGTGGCGACCATTAACCCTGCCAAGTTGGTGCGTGGCCTGGCGCGGGTGGTTGAGAGCATGGGCGTGACGATCTACGAAAACAGCCCCGTGACCCATTGGCAATCCGGCGGCCTACGCACGGCGAAGGCCGGTGTTCGTGCCGCTTGGGTGGTGCCGGCAGTGGAGGGCTACGCCAACACCTTACCGCCCCTGGGCCGTTATCAACTGCCGGTGCAAAGCCTGATCGTCGCCACCGAGCCGTTGCCGGCCAGCACCTGGGATGAAATCGGCCTGAGCCACGGCCAAGCCTTTGGCGAAAGCAGTCGCCAGGTGACCTACGGCCAGCGTTCGGCGGACAACCGCCTGGTGTTCGGCGCCCGTGGCGGCTACCAGTTTGCCGGAAAGCTACGCCACAACTTCGATCTGACTGACAGCGAAGTGGAGCTACGTCGCTACCTGTTCGGTGAGCTTTTCCCACAGCTCAAGCACGTGAAGATTACCCATTCCTGGGGCGGCAACCTGGGCATGTCGCGCAATTTCCGACCGCACATGCTGTGCGACCACAAGACCGGCATCGCACTGTCCGGCGGATATGGCGGGGAGGGCGTCGGCGCCACCAACCTGGGTGGCCGCACCCTGGCCGACCTGATCCTCGGCCGCGACACGCCGCTGACCCATCAACCCTGGGTAATCCGCGAACGCGGCCTGGACGCCCTCAAGCCCTGGGAGCCCGAACCCTGCCGCTGGCTGGGCTACAACGCGATCATTCGCAGTTTTGTCCATGAAGACCAAGTGTTGGCCAACCCCAATACCGCCCCTTGGCGCCGCAAGCTGGCGACCGGCGTGGCCGGGTTCATGGAAGGTTTCATGCACTAAGTCGTTTCACTCACACGGGAAAACCCCATGAGCATCACGCAATTCAAAGACACGCTGAACGCCCACCTGCCGGACTCGTCGCCCGTCGCCGTGCCGTTGGGCGAGCCCATTGCCGTGGCCTCGACCCTGAGCGTCGAGCGCAACGATGGCGTCGAAACCGGCATCTGGGAATGCACCCCAGGTGTCTGGCGTCGACAGATCAAATCCCAGGAGTTTTGCCACTTTATCCAGGGCCGCTGCACCTTCACCCCTGACAGCGGTGAAATCGTCCACATACAAGCCGGTGACGCACTGATGTTGCCGGCCAACAGCACCGGCATCTGGGACATCCAGGAAACCGTGCGCAAGACCTACGTATTGATCCTGTAACGCTTTGATCCTTGATCGCCTGCCATAAAAACAGCCCTAAAACCGCCAGGAAATCGAACCATGAAAGCCATTGCCCTGTTGCCCTTGATGTTGGTGGCCTCTATCAGCCAGGCCGCTGAGACGGTGAAAATCTACAACTGGTCGGACTACATTGCGCCGGACACCACCAAGAACTTCCAAAAAGAAACCGGCATTGGTTTCACCTACGACGTGTACGACAGCAACGAAACCCTCGACGGTAAGTTGATGACCGGTAAATCCGGCTACGACGTGGTGTTTCCGTCCAACCATTTCATGGCCCGGCAGATCCAGGGCGGCGCGTTGAAGAAGCTCGACAAGAGCCAGTTGCCCAACTGGAAGAACCTGAACCCGGTGCTGCTCAAGGCCCTGGAAAACAACGATCCGGGCAATGCCCATGGTTTCCCGTACCTGTGGGGCAGCACCGGCATCGGCTACAACATCGACAAGGTCAAGGCGGTGCTGGGCGACAATGCGCCGGTCGATTCCTGGGACCTGATCTTCAAGCCGGAGAACATGGCCAAGCTGCAAAAATGCGGCGTGGCCATTCTGGACAACGGCCCGGAACTGCTGCCGGCGGCACTCAATTACCTGGGCCTGCCGCACCACAGCAAGAAGCCTGAGGACTACAAGAAGGCTGAAGACTTGCTGATGAAAGTGCGCCCTTACGTCGCGTACTTCCACTCCTCGAAATACACCGCCGACCTGGCCAACGGCGATATCTGCGTGGCGGTGGGCTTCTCCGGCGACATCCTGCAGGCGGAAAGCCGTGCCAAGGAAGCCAACAACGGCGTGAACATCGGCTACAACATTCCCAAGGAAGGCGCCGCGATCTGGTTCGACATGGTCGCCATGCCTGCGGACGCCCCGGATGAAACAGCCGGGTATGCCTTCATGAACTACCTGTTGCGCCCGGAAGTGATGGCCAGCATCACCAACTATGTGCATTACGCCAACGGCAACCAAGCCGCCGACAGCCTGGTGGAGCCCGCAATCAAGGCAGATACCAAGGTGTATCCGAGCCCGGAAATGATGGGCAAGTTGTTTGCGCTGGAGGCGATGCCATTGAATATCGACCGGGTGCGTACGCGGGTGTGGAACACCATCCGCACCGGTAAATAAACGTTACGCATCACTCATGTGGGAGCGGGCTTGCTCGCTCCCACATTTAAACCGAGTGCAACCTCGGGCTCAGGGGTGTTCCAAATCATGCCCCAACGACTGGATAAACAACGAAAACAACTCTGGCTGTGACGATATATCCAGCTTGGCGTACAAATGCCGACGGTGCACCTTCACCGTGTCCGGCGAGATATTCAGCCGCTCGGCCATAGCCTTGGACGAGAACCCGCGCAACACCAACCGGGCGATTTCCAGCTCGCGGTCCGACAGCACACCACAACCGAACTGGCTCAACGCGTCCCTGATCTGACTGTCCATCGCCGGCGCACGCTGGGTGCTTTGCTGCCAGTGTTGCTGCATCAGCGGCAATACCCAGGCGGCCACGGTGGTCATCAGCCCGGTCTCATCAAAACTGAAACGCCGCTGCATGCCCAACGACAGCGACAACGTCCCCGCGCCCGGCAATTGCAGGATGAACTGCACCTCGTCTTCCAGCACGTTGTCATGGAAGTAATTGAGGAAGTATTCACTCTGGCGAAAATGATCCGGTGCCACTTCCTCCAGGCGGTACACGCCGCTGGCATAGCCCTCGCGACAGGCCTGGAAAAACGGGTCGAGCAAATACAAGCCATTGAGGTACACCAGCATCGACGCAGGTTTGCTGCTGGGCTGCGCGTCGTATTCTTCCAAGGCCTGGGGCGGGCCATCCACCGGGTAGAAGATCGCCAAGGCGTTATCGAACGGCAGGCACTGGTGCAGCAACAACACCAACTGTTTCCAGAAATGCTCGGTGCCGATGTGTGCGACGGTGCGGCCCAGGCCGGCGTGCATGCCGACTTCGCGAAACAGGCTCATGTGGCAGGCTCCCACCCGCAAAAGATCGGCCAAGGGTTCGGCTTTTGCCCGGTGGCGTCAAGGGGAGTACGCCAATAGGGGAATTGGCTGACATGAACGCCCTGTTTATGGTTGCCATTATTCAGCGGGAAATATATCCCGCGATATTCAGACGTTTCGTTTCTGCCTCACACCAAGAACAACGACAGAGGATAACGATATGAGCACTTCCCCCACGCTCGACGGCGTGCTGAAACCCACCTTGAGTGTCTTTGATGTGGTCGCCATCACCGTGTCGGCGGTGACGCCGGCCAGTTCCGTGTTTGTGATTGCGCCCTTTGCCATCCAGCAGGCCGGCAGCGGCGTGTTCCTGGCGTTTGTGATGGCAGGCTTGCTCGCGCTGATGTTTGCCTTTTGCTACGCCGAACTGGGCCGCGCCCACAACAGCGCCGGGGGCGAGTATGTGTACGCCAAGCGCGTGTTTGGCGGCATGGCCGGCTATGCGACATTCCTGACGGTGCTGGTGATGTTGCTGTTTATCCCGCCGGTGCTGGCCACAGGCGCCGCGACTTATCTGAATAACGCCTTGGGCACGAAGTTCGACTCCCAGACCGTCGCGCTGGTAATCGTGGTGTGCAGCTACGCCTTGGGCATCCTCAATATCAAGCTCAATGCCTGGATCACCGGTACGTGCCTGCTGCTTGAAGTGGCTGCGCTGCTGGTGATCGTGGTGATCGGCTTCGGCAACCCGGTGCAACCGGCCAGTGTGTTGTTCCAGCCGCAGATCGTCGAAAACGGCGTGCTGCACCTGGCGCCGTGGGCGCTGGTGATCGGCGCGGTGGGTATCGGTCTGTTTTCCTACAATGGTTACGGCCCGGCAGTGTTGCTGGCCGAGGACATGAAATGCGGCGGCAAAGGCGTACACAAGGCGGTGCTGTGGTCCCTCGGCCTGGTGGTGATCATCGAGCTGGTGCCGATCACTGCGCTGTTGATCGGTGCGCCATCGCTGAGTGAGATGATCAGCAGCCCGGACCCTATCGGCTACCTGTTGACCAGCCATGGCAATGAGACCTTGTCGCGGCTGGTCAGCGCCGGGATCTTCCTGTCGGTGTTCAATGCGATTGTCGCGATCGTGATCCAGATCGGCCGCGTGGTGTTCAGCAGCGGGCGCGACGCGCTGTGGACGCCGAGCATCAACAAACTGTTCACGCGTATTCATCCACGCTGGGATTCGCCCTGGTTGGCTACGCTGTTCCTGGCGATTCCTTCGGCGCTGTTGAGTTTCAGCTCCAACCTGGCCGACCTGACCTCGTTCAGCGTGTTGCTGATCATGCTGGTGTACCTGGTGGTGGCGTTGAGCGCGTTGATGAGCCGGGTGCTGCTGCGTGATCGCGAGCATCCCTATCGCATGCCGCTGTGGCCGCTGCCGGCGTTGGTCGCGGTACTCGGGGCGGGTTATCTGTTGGTCACCCTGGTGGCGGCGGCTTCGATCCGCGACATCATGATCATCATCGGTTTGCTGGCGCTGTCGGTGATTCTGTATTGCATCAGTGGCCGGTTGAGTCCGGTCTTCCAGAAATTGTAAGGAGTGGTTATGCGCGCACGTCAATTGGGCATCACGTTGGGGCTCGGCACGCCCGGTGAATGGAACGCCATTACCGATGTGCCCGGTGTCCGGGTCGGGCACAGCACGATCAAGACGCTGGTCGACGGCAAGCACGTGCGCACTGGCGTCAGCGTGATCCAGCCGCGCGCCGGCGAAGCCCGCCAGCAACCGTGCTTCGCCGGTTATCACGTGCTCAATGGCAATGGTGATGCCACCGGCCTTGAATGGATCAACGAAGCGGGGCTGTTGACCACGCCGTTGGCCATCACCAACACCCACAGCATCGGCATTGTGCGCGACAGCCTGATCGCCCTGGAACGCGAGCGCCTGGCAGACCCGGCGGTGTACTGGTGCATGCCGGTGGTGATGGAAACCTATGACGGCCTGCTCAACGACATCTGGGGCCAGCACGTCGGCCCCGAGCATGTGCGCGAAGCCGTGGACAACGCCGAAACCGGCCCGGTGCAGGAAGGCGCGGTCGGCGGCGGCACCGGCATGATCTGCCATGAATTCAAAGGCGGCATCGGCACGGCCTCGCGGCGCCTGCCGGCGGAACAGGGCGGCTGGACTGTCGGCGTGCTGGTGCAGGCCAACCATGGCAAGCGCCAGGAGTTGCGGGTGGATGGCTACCCGGTGGGGCGCCAGTTGATGGAGATTGCGTCGCCCTTTGCCGAGCAAGGCACGCCGGGCATGGGCTCGATCGTGGTGATCCTGGCCACCGACGCGCCGCTGTTGCCGCACCAATGCCAGCGCCTGGCGCAGCGCGCGTCCATCGGCATCGCCCGCACTGGCGGCGGCACCGAGGATTCCAGCGGTGACCTGTTCCTGGCCTTTGCCACCGGTAACCAGGATCTGCCGCCAGCGGATTATGGACGCAAGGGGCTGCCATTCAGCAGCGCGTTGCAGATGGTCAACAACGATCATATTTCACCGCTGTTCAGCGCGGCGGCGGAGGCGGTGGAAGAGGCGATCATCAATGCGATCCTGGCCGGTGAGGACATGCTCACCGATCAAGGTGTGCAGGTACCCGGATTAGACGGTGAAACGCTGTTGGCGGTATTGCACAAGACGGGTTGGAGTGTGTCCCGGTAATAGGGGGCACCTTAAGTTATTAATACAAGTAGTGGCTGTTTAATGTTGCTAATGACACCCTGCCAATATATTGGATCCATTAATTAGCGACGCCGCTCTACTTGAGCGGCGTTAGTGCTATTTAATATTTAAATATGAGCCAGCTGTTTTTTGTCGGACAAAACCGCTGCCACCCAATAAACACGGCACAGGACTTAACTAAGTTGTTGTTCGAGTGGTTTAGAGTGCTGGAAAAGATGTAGACGAAAGATTTCAAGTTGTGTCAGTTTTCTTACGCCTTCAAAAGAGGCGAGTGATAGGACGATCTCGCCCGCGAGGTTCCTATCGAACAAAGACTGATGCACTTGCAAACAAGGAAGTACGTTTATGTCAAAAGTTAAAGACAAGGCTATCGTGTCGGCGGCGCAAGCCAGCACCGCTTACTCGCAAATCGATAGCTTCAGCCACCTGTATGACCGTGGCGGCAACCTCACGGTCAACGGTAAACCTTCGTTCTCGGTGGATCAGGCAGCTGACCACCTGTTGCGCGAGAACGCGGCTTATCGTGACCTGGATGGCAACGGCAAGATTGATCTGACCTACACCTTCCTCACCTCGGCGTCCTCGGCAACCATGAACAAACATGGCATCACCGGGTTCAGCCAGTTCAACACCCAGCAAAAAGCACAGGCCGTATTGGCCATGCAATCCTGGGCGGATGTGGCCAATGTGACCTTCACCGAGAAAGCCTCGGGCGGTGACTTCCACATGACGTTTGGCAACTACAGCGGTGGCCAGGACGGCGCGGCCGCGTTTGCCTACCTGCCGGGCACCAACGACAAGTACCACGAAAGCGGCCTGGACGGCACCTCCTGGTACCTGACCAACAGCAGTTACACGCCGAACAAAACGCCGGACCTGAACAACTACGGCCGCCAGACCCTGACCCACGAAATCGGCCATACCCTGGGCCTGGACCACCCTGGCGACTACAACGCCGGGACCGGTAACCCTTCCTACAAAGACGCGGACTATGGACAGGACACGCGTGGCTACAGCGTCATGAGTTACTGGAGCGAGAGCAACACCAACCAGAACTTCAGCAAAGGCGGCGTCGAAGCCTACGCGTCCGGCCCGCTGATCGATGACATCGCAGCGATCCAGAAACTCTACGGCGCCAACTACAACACCCGCGCCGGTGACACCACCTACGGCTTCAACTCCAACACCGGGCGTGATTTCCTCAGCGCCACCTCGAATGCCGACAAGCTGGTGTTCTCGGTGTGGGACGGCGGTGGTAACGACACCTTGGACTTCTCCGGTTTCACCCAGAACCAGAAGATCAACCTCAATGAAGCGTCGTTCTCCGACGTTGGCGGCCTGGTGGGCAACGTGTCCATCGCCAAGGGCGTGACCATCGAGAACGCCTTCGGCGGCGCCGGCAATGACTTGATCATCGGCAACAACGCGGCCAACGTGATCAAGGGTGGGGCCGGCAACGACATCATCTACGGCGGCGGCGGTGCGGACCAACTATGGGGCGGCGCGGGCAACGACACCTTTGTGTTCGGTGCCAGTTCCGATTCCAAGCCAGGCGCTGCGGACAAGATCTTTGACTTTATCTCGGGTTCGGACAAGATCGATTTGTCGGGTATTACCAAGGGCGCAGGCCTGACCTTCGTCAATGCCTTCACCGGACATGCCGGCGATGCTGTACTGACCTATGCCGCAGGCACCAACCTGGGCACCTTGGCAGTGGACTTCTCCGGGCACGGCGTGGCGGACTTCCTCGTCACCACCGTCGGCCAGGCAGCTGTCAGCGACATCGTGGCGTAATGCACGGGCGCGGCGCTTCGGCGCCGCGCTTTAGCGATGGAGCGTGAAGATGCAGCGTTTTTTCAAAGTGATCACCGGCGTGTTGCAGGTGATGTTCGTATCGGCAGGAGCCCACGTGATGGCGAGCAGTCTTGTATTACCCACCAGCGCCCAGTTGGCTGGCCACTGGCAATTGCACCAGCAGGATCAGGTGTGCGCACTGGACTTGCTGGAACAGGCGAATGCCTTGGGCGGCGACGTCGCCTGCGCGGCGCAATGGCTCGGTGAAAAACCACTGACCTGGACGCCGACACCGGATGGCATCTGGCTGATGAATGCCGAAGGCAGCGGGATAACCCACCTCAACCGAGAGCAAGAGGGCGAATATAAAGGTCGCACGCCTACCGGCCTGGAAGTTGTATTGCAACGCACACCTTAGTTGTCGCTATAAGTTTATAACTGAATTTATTAGTTGACCGCTCCGTTGTTTGGGGCTGGGGAAACTATTGCGCGAAATTTGTTTCAGGGAAGATCAGAAGCCATGGCGAAGTCCCATGCCGTCGCGCCGTTATTCAAGGCGTTGGGTGAGTACAAAAGTATCTTGATCAGTGTGGGTTGTTTCACCGCATTGATTAACCTGCTGATGCTGGTGCCATCGATTTACATGCTGCAAGTGTATGACCGCGTGCTGTCCTCCCAGAATGAAACCACCCTGGTGATGTTGACGCTGATGGTCGTCGGCTTCTTTGCGTTTATTGGCACGCTTGAGGTGATCCGCAGCTTTATCGTGATCCGTATCGGCAGCCAGCTGGAGCGGCGTTTCAACCTGCGCGTGTACAAAGCCGCCTTCGAACGCAACTTGAAAAGCGGGCAGGGGCATGCAGGGCAATCCCTGGGCGATTTGACCCACATCCGCCAATTCATCACCGGGCCGGCGCTGTTCGCGTTTTTCGACGCGCCGTGGTTTCCCATCTACCTGTTTGTGATTTTCCTGTTCAACGTGTGGCTCGGCCTATTGGCCACCGCGGGCGCGGTGCTGTTGATCGGCCTCGCCTGTCTGAACGAATACCTGACCAAAAAACCGTTGGGCGAGGCCAGTGGTTATTCCCAACAATCCACGCAACTGGCCACCAGCCACTTGAACAATGCCGAGACCATCCAGGCCATGGGCATGCTCGGTGCGCTGCGCCAGCGCTGGTTTGCGGTGCATTCGCAGTTTCTCGGTTTACAAAACAAGGCGAGTGACACCGGCTCGGTGGTGACGTCTTTGAGCAAATCCCTGCGCCTGTGCCTGCAATCGCTGGTGCTGGGCCTGGGGGCGTTGCTGGTGATCAAGGGCGATATGACCGCCGGGATGATGATCGCCGGTTCCATCCTGATGGGCCGGGTGCTCAGCCCCATCGACCAGTTGATTGCGGTGTGGAAGCAATGGAGTTCGGCCAAGCTGGCCTACCAGCGGCTGGATGATTTATTGCGTGAGTTTGCGCCAGAAGTCGAGCAGATGAAGCTGCCGGCGCCCAAGGGCCAGGTCAGCTTCGAACAGGTCAGTGCAGGCCCGCCGGGGCGTCGGGTGGCGACCTTGCATCAAGTCAGCTTCAACCTCGGCGCGGGTGAAGTGCTCGGCGTTCTGGGTGCATCAGGCTCAGGCAAATCCACGCTGGCCCGTGTGCTGGTGGGCGTGTGGCCGACGCTGGCCGGGACGGTGCGCCTGGATGGCGCGGATATTCACCGCTGGGACCGCGATGACCTCGGCCCCCACATCGGCTATCTGCCCCAGGACATCGAACTGTTCAGCGGCAGCATCGCCGACAACATCGCGCGTTTTCGCCAGGCTGATCCCGAACTTGTAGTACATGCCGCGCAGCAGGCTGGCGTGCATGAGCTGATCCTGCGCTTGCCCCAAGGCTACGACACGCTGTTGGGTGACAACGGCGGCGGCCTGTCCGGCGGCCAGAAACAACGGGTGGCGTTGGCCCGCGCCCTGTACGGCGGGCCGCGCCTGATCGTGCTGGATGAGCCCAATTCCAACCTCGACACCGTCGGCGAAGCCGCGCTGGCCAGTGCCATCGTGCAGATGAAAGCCCAGGGCAGCAGTGTGGTGCTGGTCACCCATCGCTCGTCGGCGCTGGCCCAGGCCGACAAATTGCTGGTGCTCAGCGAAGGGCATTTGCAGGCATTCGGCCCGAGCCAGGAAGTGCTGCGGGCGTTGTCCGGCCAGCAGGAGCCGCCCAAGGAGAAACCGGGCGTGAGTTTCAGTCGTCATTACCAGGCCGGAAGGAATCCAGGCGCATGAGCAGCCTCACTGTTGAACCTCGCTTCAAAGAACACGACGCCAATTTCTTCGCCCGCATGGGCTGGCTGCTGACGGTGGTCGGCGCGGGTGGCTTCTTCCTGTGGGCCAGCCTGGCGCCCTTGGACCAGGGCATTCCGGTGCAGGGCACGGTGGTGGTGTCGGGCAAGCGCAAGGCGGTGCAAACCCTGAGCCCCGGCGTGGTCAGCCGGATTCTGGTGAAGGAGGGCGAGCTTGTGAAACAAGGGCAGCCGTTGTTCCGCCTCGACCAGACCCAGCACCAGGCCGACGTGCAATCCTTGCAAGCCCAGTACCGCATGGCTTGGGCCAGCGTGGCGCGCTGGCAGAGCGAGCGCGACAACCAGGCCAGCATCCGCTTTCCGGCTGAACTGAGTGCCAATCCCGACCCGGCCCTGGCGCTGGTGCTGGAAGGCCAGCGCCAATTGTTCAGCAGCCGTCGTGAGGCCTTTGCCCGTGAGCAGGCGGGTATCCGTGCCAATATCGACGGCGCCACCGCGCAGTTGGGCGGCATGCGCCGCGCCCGCAGCGACCTGACCGCCCAGGCCCAGTCCCTGCGTGATCAATTGAGCAACTTGCAACCCTTGGCCGACAACGGCTACATCCCGCGCAACCGGCTGATGGACTACCAACGGCAGTTGTCCCAGGTGCAACAGGACCTGGCGCAGAACACCGGTGAAAGTGGCCGGGTCGAACAGGGCATTCTTGAATCGCGTCTGAAACTGCAACAGCACAGCGAGGAATACCAGAAGGAAGTGCGCAGCCAGTTGGCCGACGCGCAATTGCGCAGCCTGACCCTTGAACAGCAACTCACCTCCGCCGGGTTCGACCTGCAACACAGTGAAATCAATGCCCCGGCGGATGGCATCGCGGTCAATCTCAGCGTGCACACCGAAGGCGCCGTAGTGCGTGCCGGTGAAACCCTGTTGGAGATCGTGCCCCAGGACACGCGCCTGGAAGTGGAAGGGCGTTTGCCGGTGCATTTGGTCGACAAGGTCGGCACGCACTTGCCGGTCGATATCCTGTTCACCGCCTTCAACCAGAGCCGCACACCGCGTGTGCCGGGGGAGGTCAGCCTGATTTCCGCCGACCAGCTGCTCGATGAAAAAACCGGCGCGGCCTACTACGTGCTGCGCACCACGGTCAGCGAAGCGGCGTTGGAAAAACTCCACGGTTTGGTGATCAAACCCGGCATGCCCGCCGAGATGTTCGTTCGCACCGGCGAGCGCTCGCTGCTCAATTACCTGTTCAAGCCGCTGCTCGACCGCGCCGGCTCCGCGTTGACCGAGGAATAGACATGAAGTACATGTTTATCGCCTTGCTGTTGACCAGCGCCAGTGCCCAGGCCGCCATGGGCCCGTTTGATGTGTACGAACAGGCTTTGCGCAACGACCCGGTGTTCCTCGGAGCGATCAAGGAGCGCGACGCCGGCCTGGAAAACCGCGCCATCGGCCGCGCCGGGCTGTTGCCCAAGCTCTCGTACAACTACAACAAGGGCCGCAACAATTCACAGGCCACCTTGCCGGACGGGCGCGGCGGCAATTACCACGATGACCGCAACTACAACAGCTACGGCTCCACCTTCAGCCTGCAACAACCGCTGTTCGACTACGAGGCCTACGCCAACTACCGCAAAGGCGTGGCCCAGGCGCTGTTTGCCGACGAAAGCTTTCGCGACAAGAGCCAGGCGTTGCTGGTGCGCGTGCTGACCTATTACACCCAGGCCTTGTTTGCCCAGGACCAGATCGACATCGCCCGCGCGAAGAAGAAGGCGTTCGAGCAGCAGTTCCAGCAGAACCAGCATTTGTTCCAGCAAGGCGAGGGCACTCGCACCGACATCCTGGAAGCTGAATCACGCTATGAACTGGCCACCGCCGAAGAGATCCAGGCCTTGGATGAACAGGACGCGTCCCTGCGGGAGCTGGGCGCACTGATTGGCGTGCAAAGCGTCAACATCCACGACCTGGCCCCGCTGAATCAGGGCTTTGCCGCCTTCACCCTGACGCCGGCCAACTACGACACTTGGCATGAACTGGCGATCAGCAATAACCCTACGCTCGCCTCCCAGCGCCAGGCGTTGGAAGTGGCGCGTTATGAAGTGGAACGCAACCGCGCCGGGCACCTGCCCAAGGTCACGGCCTATGCCAGCTCGCGCCAGCAGGAGTCCGACAGCGGCAACACCTACAACCAGCGCTATGACACCAACACCATCGGCGTCGAAGTCAGCCTGCCGCTGTATGCCGGTGGCGGTATCTTCGCGTCCACGCGCCAGGCCAGCCGCGCCATGGAGCAGGCCCGAGTACGAACTGGAGGGGAAGACCCGCGAAACCCTGATCGAACTGCGTCGGCAGTTCAGCGCCTGCCTGTCGGGGGTAAGCAAGTTGCGTGCGTATCAGAAGGCCTTGGTGTCGGCCGAAGCGCTGGTGGTGTCGACCCAGCAAAGCATCCTGGGGGGCGAGCGGGTCAACCTGGATGCGCTGAACGCCGAACAGCAGCTCTACAGCACGCGGCGCGACCTGGCCCAGGCGCGGTACGACTACCTGATGGCCTGGACCAAATTGCATTACTACGCCGGCAACCTGCGCGATACCGACCTGGCCAAGGTGGATGAGGCGTTTGGGCGTTGATTTTGGGTGTTCACAACAATAAGAGAGGCACTGACATGGGTATCTTTGACTATAAAAACCTCGGCACCGAGGGTTCCAAGGCGTTGTTCGCCGACGCGATGGCGATCACGCTGTATTCCTATCACAACCTGGACAACGGCTTTGCCGTGGGTTACCAGCACAATGGCCTGGGGCTGGGCTTGCCGGCCACGTTGGTCGGCGCGTTGCTCGGCAGTACGGATTCCCAGGGCGTGATCCCCGGCATTCCCTGGAACCCGGATTCGGAAAAAGCCGCGCTGGACGCGGTGCAAAAGGCCGGTTGGACGCCTATCAGCGCCAGCACCCTGGGCTACGGTGGCAAGGTCGATGCGCGAGGGACGTTCTTCGGTGAGAAGGCCGGCTACACCACGGCCCAGGTCGAGGTGTTGGGCAAGTACGATGACGCCGGAAAACTGCTGGAAATCGGCATCGGCTTTCGCGGAACCTCAGGGCCTCGGGAAACCTTGATCAGCGATTCCATCGGCGACCTGGTCAGTGACCTGCTGGCCGCACTGGGCCCCAAGGATTACGCCAAGAATTATGCCGGGGAGGCCTTTGGCGGTTTGCTCAAGAACGTTGCTGACTATGCCAGCGCCCACGGTTTGAGCGGCAAGGACGTGGTGGTCAGCGGCCACAGCCTGGGCGGGCTGGCCGTCAACAGCATGGCGGATCTGAGCAACAGCAAATGGGCCGGCTTCTACAAGGATGCCAACTACGTGGCCTATGCGTCACCGACCCAAAGTGCCGGCGACAAGGTGCTGAATATCGGTTATGAAAATGACCCGGTGTTCCGTGCGCTGGATGGCGCGTCCTTCAACCTGTCCTCCCTGGGCGTGCATGACAAGCCTCATGAGTCGACCACCGACAATATCGTCAGCTTCAACGACCACTACGCCTCGACGTTGTGGAATGTGCTGCCATTTTCCATTGTCAACTTGCCGACCTGGATCTCGCACCTGCCCACGGGTTATGGCGATGGCCTGACGCGGGTGCTGGAGTCAGGTTTCTACGAGCAGATGACCCGTGATTCCACGGTGATTGTCGCCAACCTGTCGGACCCGGCGCGGGCCAATACTTGGGTGCAGGATCTCAACCGCAATGCCGAACCGCACAAAGGTAATACTTTCATCATTGGCAGCGACGGCAATGACCTGATCCAGGGCGGCAAGGGCGCGGATTTTATCGAGGGCGGCAAGGGCAATGACACGATCCGCGATAACAGCGGGCACAACACCTTTCTGTTCAGCGGGCATTTCGGCCAGGACCGGGTGATTGGCTATCAATCGACGGACACGCTGGTGTTCAAGGATGTGCAGGGCAGTGTGGATTACCGTGAGCACGGTGGGGATACGGTGATCAGTGTGGGCGGGGATTCGGTGACACTGGTTGGGGTGAGCGGATGGTCGGGGGAGGGTGTTGTCATCGTCTGACAGACACATGTGGGGGCCAGGCCCCCACATGATTGCTCAATCAGTCTTCCTTGCGCACGGTGGCCACATCGTCGGCCTTAACCCGTACACGCTTGCCGGCGATATCAGTGAATTCGTAGAAACCGTCGGCGGTCTTGGTTTTCGGGGTGTCCTTGGTCAAATACTGTGTGCCGTTTTGCAGCGTCACTACGGTCTGCGTCGCGCAACCGGCCAATACCAGAAAAGTGAGTGCAACCAGTGGCAGACCCAAATTCTTCATGTTCATAACCCTTACCTTTAACCTTGAAAAGTCCCACGCCAGAGGCGCGGGCAACAAATGTTACGCCATCGGCTCACCCATCTGATCACTTTTATGTGAAAAGTTGCAGGCGCCATTTATCTATTAGCCATTGCAACCTGGCCTTGGTGACGGCACTCTGTATGCATAACCAGTATTTGAACGCTGCACGCCATGGCCAACCCCCTCGAAGACCCGCTCTATTACCTGCATAACTTCCGCCAGGTCCTGCATTGGCTGGGGCAACGCTATGCGGACCTGCTGGATGCGGACGAACAGCATTTCATTCAGCGATTTGACAGGTTGCCGCAGGCGTCCCAGGCGCTTTTGGTGCGCATGGTGATGCGCAAGGGTGTGCATTTTCGGGCAGGCAAGCTCAATTACTTGGAGATCGGCTGCACCCATGCCGCGGCGGCACCATTGCTTGAATTAGGCTGGGTCGACAATCAGTCCCCACTGGCCTTTGAAGCGCTGTTCGGCTTGCTGCAAAAAGGCGAGATACTCGGCGCGTTCAAGCCCTGGATCGACCAGCCCAAGGGCAAGAAGTCCGATTGGTTGGAAGGGCTGGCGGCGCAATTCACCGACAGCCGCAGTTTTGCCAACTGGTGTCCGGACCTTGCGGACACCCTGTACAGCCTCACCGTCATGGAGTTGTGCGATCGCCTGCGCCTGATGTTCTTCGGCAACCTGCATCAGGACTGGTCGGAATTCGTGCTGGCCGACCTGGGCATCTACACCTACGAAAAAGTCGAATTCTGCGCAGAATCCCGTGGGCTGCGCAGCCGTGACGATGTGCACGGCTTCCTGTTCCTGCACCAGTGCCAGCAGGCCTTTGAAGCCGGTGAAGCGTTGGAGGAGGTACTTGTCAGGGTCGCAACCCTGAGTACCGACAACCCCTGGCTGGAAAAACGTCGGGCCAAGTTGTTGTTCCAGGTCGGTCAATACTGCGAGCGCATTGCCGAGTTGGTGTTGGCGGAACAGATTTACCGCGCCTGTACCTATCCTGGTGCTCGCTCACGACTGATTCGCGTGCTGGAGCGCCAGGAGGACTACGGCCAAGCCATGGCCCTGGCAACTGCCGCCCAACAGGCCCCGGAAAGCGCCGCCGAGCAGCAACACTTATTGCGTGTCGTGCCACGCCTGCGCCGCAAACTGGGTGAACCTGCGTTGCCCAAAACGAAGCCACGTCCGGTCACCCGACTGGACCTGGCCCTTGCACTGCCCGAGCCGCTGATGTCGGTGGAATACTGCGTGCAGGCCCACCTCAGCGAGCCCGATGGGCCAGTGCACTACGTTGAAAACGGGCTGATCAATTCACTGTTTGGCCTGTTGTGCTGGGACGTGATCTTTACGCCGCTGCCGGGCTCATTTTTCCATCCGTTCCAACGCGGTCCAGCGGACCTGCACAGCGAAGACTTCCACCAGCGTCGTGCACCGCTGTTCGCCGCGTGTTTCGAGCAATTGCAGGACGAACGCTACAAAGCCACCATTCGCCAGCGTTACCTCGACAAGTGGGGGATCCAGTCACCTTTCGTGTTCTGGAACCTGCTCAGCGAAGAGCTGCTGGAACAGGCCCTGGCCTGCCTGCCCGCCGAACACCTGCGCTACTGGTTTGAACGGCTGCTGCTGGACATCCGCGCCAACCGCGCCGGCATGCCCGACCTGATCCAGTTCTGGCCAGCGCAAAAAACCTACCGCATGATCGAGGTCAAGGGACCTGGCGATCGCCTGCAGGACAACCAGTTGCGCTGGCTGGAATTCTGCGGCGAATACCAGATGCCGGTGACGGTCTGTTATGTGCGTTGGGCAGAGTCCGCTTGAGCTACAACGTTGCCGTGCGTGCACTGTGTGAGTTCACGGCCAAGGTCGGTGACCTGGACCTGCGTTTTACGCCGTCGCCCAGCGCCCAGGAAGGCATTGTCGGCCACCGCACCGTCGCCTCGCGGCGCAGCGCGCACTACCAGAATGAAGTGGCGCTTGAGGGCGAGTACCAGCAGCTCAAGGTGCGGGGCAGGGCAGACGGTTACGACCCTGACGCGAACCGCCTGGAAGAAGTGAAGACCTATCGCGGCGACCTCGACGCCCAGCCGGCCAACCATCGGCAGCTACACTGGGCCCAAGTCAAAGTGTATGGCTGGCTGATGTGCCAGAAGCTCAACCTCTCGGAAATCGACCTGGCGCTGGTGTACTTCGACATCGTCGGCGAAGGCGAGACAGTGCTCAACCAACACTTTCAAGCCGCCGAGCTGGAACCTTTCTTCAACCAGCAATGTGCGCTGTTCCTCGGTTGGGCCGAGCAGGAAATGACACACCGCGAAGCGCGCAACAGCGCCGCGCAAACCCTGGCGTTTCCCCATGCTGGTTTCCGTCCTGGCCAGCGTTCGCTTGCCGAATCGGTGTTCAAGGCGGTCAGCACCGGCCGTTGCCTGATGGCCCAGGCACCGACCGGTATCGGCAAGACCATCGGTACGATTTTCCCCTTGATCAAGGCCCTGACGCCCCATCAACTGGACAAGCTGTTCTTCCTCACCGCCAAGACCCCCGGTCGTAAGCTTGCCCTGGATGCCGCTCAAGTGCTGCATGCCAGCAGCCCGGAGCTGCCACTGCGTGTGCTGGAGCTGGTGGCGCGGGACAAAGCCTGCGAACACCTGGACAAGGCCTGTCATGGCGATTCCTGCCCTTTGGCCAAGGGTTTCTACGACCGTTTGCCCGCCGCACGCATCGCCGCCGCCAAGGTGCGCCTGCTCGATCAGCGCAACCTGCGCGAGGTGGCCCTGGCCCATGACGTCTGCCCCTATTACCTGAGCCAGGAAATGGCGCGCTGGGCCGACCTGGTGGTCGCCGACTACAACTATTACTTCGATTTTGGCGCCATGTTGTTCGGCCTGGCCCAGCTCAACCAGTGGCGCGCAGCCGTGCTGGTGGACGAGGCGCACAACCTGGTCGAGCGGGCCCGCTCGATGTACAGCGCCAGCCTCGACCAGTACCACCTCAAGACCCTGCGCGACACAGCCCCGGAGCCCTTGAAGAAACCCTTGCAGCGCCTCAACCGTGAGTGGAACGCGCTGCATAAAGACCAACTTGCGCCGTACCAGGCCTACAGCGCCCGCCCCGAGAAACTGCTGCAGGCCCTGAGCCTGTGCGCGAGCGCCATGGGCGAATACTTCAACGATCACCCCGAATCCCTCAGCGGCGACCTGCAAAATTTCTACTTCGAGGTGCTGCAATTCGGCAAGGTCGCCGAGCTGTTCAACGAACACTTCATTTTCGACATCAGCAAGCGCCAGCTCGGCGGCAAACGCAGCAGCTCGACCCTGTGCCTGCGCAACGTGGTGCCTGCCGAGTTCATCCGCCCACGGTTGACGGCGGCCCGTAGCAGCGTGTTGTTTTCCGCGACCCTGAGCCCCCGTCATTACTACGCGGATTTGCTGGGCCTGCCGACGGACACGGCGTGGATCGATGTGGAGTCGCCGTTCAAGGCCGAGCAGTTGCAGGTGCACATCGTCGACGCAATCTCCACGCGCTTCGTGCACCGCGAGGCCTCGCTGGAGCCGATCGTTGCGTTGATCGCTAGCCAGTACCGGCAACAGCCGGGCAACTATCTGGCGTTTTTCTCGAGTTTTGATTATCTGCAGCAGGTGGCGCAGTTGCTGGCCGAGCGACATCCGGAGGTCGCGCTGTGGCAACAGTCACGCGGCATGGCGGAGGGCGAGCGCCAAGCCTTTCTGGACCAATTCACCGAGCACAGCCAGGGCATCGGGTTTGCCGTGCTGGGCGGCGCGTTCGGCGAGGGCATCGACTTGCCCGGAACCCGTTTGATCGGCGCATTCATTGCCACCCTTGGCCTGCCCCAGTTGAACCCGGTCAACGAACAGATGAAGTTGCGCATGGGCGCGATCTTCGGCGCGGGCTACGACTACACCTACCTGTACCCCGGCATCCAGAAAGTTGTGCAGGCGGCGGGTCGGGTGATCCGCAGCCAGCAGGACCAGGGCGTGGTGATGCTGATCGATGATCGATTTGGTGAGGCTCGGGTACGTCAGTTGTTGCCGCGTTGGTGGGCGGTGGCTTGAGTCATTCCTGCCATCAATGATGCTGGTGGCTTCAGCCGCCATGGTCCACGCTGGAGAAAACCTTCAAATAGGTCATGCCCATGCGCCAGCACCTCATCAGCGTCAACGGTATTGAGTTAAGCGTTCATATTGCGGGCCCAGAACAGGGGACGCCGATCTGGTTGCTTCACGGTTTCCCTGAGTGCTGGCACTCCTGGCGCGAACAGATTCCCGCACTGGCAGCGGCGGGTTATCGCGTATTTGCCCCGCAAATGCGTGGTTATGGCCAGACAAGTTCGCCCAGTGAAATTGCCGACTATGACCTGTTGACCCTATGCGGCGATATCCAGCAAGCCATGGACCATTTTGGGCATACGCAGGTGGTGATGGCCGGCCATGACTGGGGCGCTGTGGTGGCGTGGCACCTGGCGTTGCTTGAGCCTGAGCGTGTCACACACTTGATCACGATGTCAGTCCCGTTCGCTGGGCGCGCACGGCGGCCGGTGATCGAAATCATGCGCGAGCTGTACGCCGGCCGCTTCAATTACATCCTGTATTTCCAGGCGCCGGGCGTTGCCGAGCAGGAGTTGAATGCTGATATCGAACGGACTTTGCGCCTGTTCATGCAGGACCAGGATGTGTTTCTACAGCGCAAGCCAGCCAGCGCCACCTTGCTCGAAGGCGTGTCGGCGCCCGGTGCATTGCCGCATTGGTGTTCCCAGGCGGACTTGGACGTGTATGTGAACACTTTTGCCGAGCACGGTTTTCGTGGCCCGCTGAACTGGTATCGCAACTTTGAACGCAACTGGCAACGCACTGAGTGCCTTGCGGGGCAGCAGGTCCTGCAACCCACGTTGTTCCTGATCGGCGACCGCGACCCGGTCGGGGTCTTCGAGGCCCACACGCTCAAGCGCATGCCGGATTCAGTGCCGCAGCTTGAGCAGCACGTGCTGGCCAACTGTGGTCACTGGATCCAGAACGAACAAGCCCAACAGGTCAACGCGCTGATGCTCGGGTTTCTAGGGAAAACGTAAAGGTCGCGCCTCGACCCGGTTGATCCACCAGGCGGATGCTGCGCCCATGCAATTGCAGGATGCGGTGCACGATGCGCAGGCCCAGGCCACCGTCGCGACGGGCACCGCCAATGGTAAACGCGCGCAGGAACAAGCCTTCGCGCAGCTCGGCGTCGATGCCTGGGCCGCTGTCGCTGACGGTGATGGCGACAGCATTGGGTTCCGGCGACAACGTCACCTCAATTTCGCCGTTCACCGGGGTGTGGCGCAGGGCGTTATCCAGCAGGTTGGTCAGCACTCGCTCGATCAGGCCCAGGTCCGCCAGCACCGTGGGCACTTGCGGCGGCAAGGTCGCGGTGAGCGTAATACCGCGTGCTTCGGCGGTCAGTTCAAATTTCTGGAAGATGTCCTGCACCAAATCAGGTAATGAAAACCCTTCGATCACCGGCTGGACAAAACCGTGTTCCAGACGCACCAGTTCGAGCAATGACTGTGCCAGTCCACCCACTTTGCGGCTCTGGTCCAGGGCAATGCCGAGGTAACGGCGGCGTTCTTCGGGGCTGAGGCTGGCATCCTTGAGCGACAGGGTTTCCAGGTAACCATGCAGCGAGGCCAACGGCGTACGCAGGTCGTGGGAGATATTCGCGACCATTTCGCGACGTTCCTGGTCCTGATGGGTGATGGCGCGCCATTGTTCGCCCAGGCGGTTTTCCATCTGCACGAAGGCGTGGTCGAGCACGGCAATTTCATCGCCGCTGGTGAGTTCCGGCGCAGCGGTTTCAGCCGCTTTCGGTGCGCCATTGATGTCGAACTGGCCGACTTTGTCGGTCAACTGGCGCAGCGGTCGGGTGATCCAGGCGAACGCAACCAGGCCGGCCAACAAGCAGAGCAGGGCGACCAGGCCGATGGACCACAGCGCGATCTTCAACGCCATGCCGGTGGCATCCTTGGCGTCATACACGTCGTGGGCTTCACCCAGCAGCACCACATACAGGAAACCGGTCTGCTGGCCGCCTGCCATAAGAGGCGCCGCGCTGAACACCTTGCGCCCATCGAGGCTGCGCGGGTCATCGCCGAGGATCGGCAGCATGAACCCGGCCAGGAAACGTCGCACGGGCGCGAGGTCAACCCGATCACGCAGCAAGTGACCACTGGGCGCGGCGTTGCCGACCACGCGGCCGTCGATGTCGAGCAAGTACACCTCGACGCTCGGGTTGACCAGCATCAACTGGCTGAACAGGTTGCGCACCGCGTCGGGCTTGAGGCCATCGGCGTCCATCAGTTGTGTGTCGCGGGCAATGTGCGCCGCCAGGTCGCGGGACAGGCCTTGCACCACCTCCAGCTCATGCATGCGGTTGGAGCGCACCTGCAACCAGGCCGAGGTGCCGCTGCAGACCAGCAGCAATACGGCGAACACCACCGACAGGCGCTGGGTCAGGGTCAGTTTCATGGTGGGCTCTCGGCAAACTTGTAGCCGCGACCCCACACTGTGAGGATGCGCGCCGGGTTGGCCGGGTCGTCTTCGACCTTGGCGCGCAGGCGGTTGATATGGGTGTTCACCGTGTGTTCATAACCCTCATGGCTGTAGCCCCACACCGCATTGAGCAGGTCCATGCGTGAGAACACCTTGCCAGGCTGGCGGGCAAAGAAGTACAGCAGGTCGAATTCCCGTGGGGTGAGGTCCAGGCGCTGGCCTTGCAGGGTGGCGTCGCGGGTCAGCGGGTTGATGAACAGTTGGCCCAGATCGAGGCTGCCGGCGTCCATCTTCAGGTTACGCGCCATGGCGTCGACCCGGCGTAACAGCGCCTTTACGCGAGCAACCAGTTCCGGCATGGAAAAGGGTTTAGCGAGGTAGTCATCTGCGCCCAGCTCCAGGCCGAGGATGCGGTGCAATTCGCTGGAGCGTGCGCTGGTGATGATGATCGGTGTGTAGCGCGTCATGGCACGGGCGCGGCGGCAGATCTCTAGGCCGTCGACGCCGGGCAGCATCAGGTCGAGGATCAGCGCATCCCAGCCGCCTTGCTCCAGCAGGCGCAGGCCTTCGGTGCCGTCGGCGCTGTGCACCACCTGGAATTGTTCATCACGCAGGTGCAGGCAGATCAGGTCGGCGATATGGGCATCGTCCTCAACCACCAGGACACGTTTTGGCTGATCCATGTAAGAGAAACCTTCGCTTGTAGTCCGCGCATTGTGCGGGTTTTGCAACAGTGTAGTTATCACGAATTGTTTAACTCTGCGTGAGGATTCCGCGACCGGCCAGGGCTCAGGATGGTTTCAATGTTTATGGAGGAATGCCCCATGTACTCACGCCGACAATTACTCCTCGCCAGTGGCGGACTGGGTGTCGCCGTCCTGGCCGGCGGGCTGCTCAAACAGCTCGA
The DNA here is from genome assembly GCF_001579805.1 of Pseudomonas azotoformans. Lineage (NCBI taxonomy): Bacteria > Pseudomonadati > Pseudomonadota > Gammaproteobacteria > Pseudomonadales > Pseudomonadaceae > Pseudomonas > Pseudomonas azotoformans. The sequence goes on from NZ_CP014546.1 coordinate 4,839,379, forward strand.
CCTGGTCACCGAAGCCGAAGCCGCCGAACCCTTCGAAGTCACTCACATCGACGCGCAATGGCGCAGCCTGCTCACTGCCGAGCAGTACGAAATTCTGCGCGAGGAGGGCACCGAGCGTCCTTACACCAGCGCGCTGAACGATGAACACCGTGCGGGCACCTTCGCCTGCGCCGGTTGTGCCTTGCCGCTGTTTTCCTCAGCCACCAAATTCAACAGCCACACCGGTTGGCCGAGTTTCTGGCAGCCCCTGGACAACGCCGTGGCCAGTCGCAGAGACACGTCCTACGGCGTGGTGCGCAAGGAAATCCACTGCCGTCGCTGTGGCGGTCACCAAGGGCACGTGTTCGATGACGGCCCGCAACCCACCGGCCTGCGCTACTGCATGAACGGCGCCGCCATGACGTTCACGGCGGCTTAAGCCGATGTCTTTCTCTTATAAGGTTCCCTGCCATGTGGCTTCTGGTTCTCGCGTACCTGGGCGGCGTGCTGACAATCGTCAGCCCGTGCATCCTGCCTGTTCTGCCTTTTGTCTTCGCTCGCACCGGGCAGCCGTTTTTGCGCAGTGGCTTGCCGCTGTTAGCGGGGATGGCGGTGACATTCGCCCTGGTGGCAACGCTCGCGGCGGTGGGCGGCGGCTGGGTGGTGCAAGTCAATCAGTACGGTCGCTGGCTCGCGTTGCTGTGCGTTGCGCTGTTCGGCTTAACGCTACTGTTGCCGCAGCTGTCGGAACGTCTGACGCGTCCGTTAGTGGCCGCCGGCAGTCGCCTGTCGGAAGCCGCCGGGGCCGATGCCAGGCCGCGTCCGGGCGCATCGTTCCTGATCGGCGTGGCAACCGGGTTGCTGTGGGCGCCGTGCGCCGGGCCGATCCTGGGGCTGGTGCTCACCGGCGCCGCACTGCAGGGTGCCAGCATCGGCACTACCTTGCTCTTGCTGGCTTACGCCGCCGGGGCTGCTACCTCCCTCGCGCTGGCCTTGTTGGTCGGCGGTAAAGTCTTTGGCTTCATGAAAAAGTCCCTGGGTGCCGGTGAATGGCTGCGCCGAGGCCTGGGTGCGCTGATGCTGGCCGGGGTGGCCGCCATTGCGCTGGGCCTGGACACTGGTGTGCTGTCGCGGTTATCGACTGCCTCCACCGGCGGCCTGGAGCAACGCCTGGTGGACACCCTCAGCGCCAAGCCGGAACAAAAGGGCGGGGCGATGATGGCGGGGGGCGCAATGATGGCCGCCGCCAACCACAGCGACACACTGCCCATCGAAGGTGCGCTGCCGCCCCTGGACGGCGCCGTGCGATGGCTCAACAGCCCGCCACTGAGCGCCGAAGCGCTCAAGGGCAAGGTGGTGCTGGTGGATTTCTGGACCTACTCCTGCATCAACTGCCTGCGCACCTTGCCCTACGTGAAAGCCTGGGCCGAAAAATACCGCGACCAGGGCCTGGTGGTGATTGGCGTACACGCGCCGGAATTCGCCTTTGAACGCGACGTGAACAACGTGACCAAGGCCATGAAAGACCTGGGCATTACGTACCCGGTGGCCATCGACAACAACTACAAGGTCTGGCGCGCGTTCAACAACCAGTACTGGCCGGCCCATTACTTTGCCGATGCCAAGGGGCAGATCCGCTATCACCACTTTGGCGAGGGCGACTATGCCGAGTCGGAGCGGGTGATCCAGCAGTTGCTGCGTGAAGCCGGAGCCCAGCACGTCGCAGGCGGCTTGATCGAAGCCGACGCCAAGGGCGTGCAGCAAGCGCCGGACATGAACGAAGTGCAATCGCCGGAAACCTACCTGGGCGCCCAGCGTGCCGAGAACTTCGTCAAATCCGGCCCCCTGGCCCTGAACAACTGGACCCTGGAAGGCCAATGGAACGTCGGCGGCCAGCAGGTCACCCTCGACCAGGCCGGCGGGCGCATCGCCTACCGCTTCCATGCCCGTGACCTGCATCTGGTGCTCGGTCCTGGCGCCGATGGAAGACCGGTGCGCTTCAAAGTCACGATCGATGGCCAGGCCCCAGCCGACGCCCATGGCACCGACGTGGCCCCGGATGGCAGCGGCACCGTCACCGAACAACGCTTGTACCAGCTTGTGCGTCAGCCGGGCGCCGTGCAGGACCGCACCTTCACCATCGAATTCCTTGACCCCAACGTGTCGGCGTATGCCTTTACCTTTGGTTAACCCGGAGTGCTTGCCATGAATGTATTCAAATACCTGCCCGCACTGGCCTTCGCCGCCTTCGTCGGCCAAAGCTCAGCCTTCTCCTTCAGCGCCGCCGACGATGCCGTTGTCATCGCGCCGCCGGCCCTCGACCTGCCTGCAACCTCAGGCAACCTGCAAACCGCCGTGTTCGCCGGTGGCTGTTTCTGGGGTGTGCAGGGGGTATTCCAACATGTGCAAGGCGTGAAAAACGCCGTCTCAGGCTACGACGGTGGGGCGGCGAGTACCGCGCAATATGAAGCGGTCAGCGAGGGCGATACCGGCCACGCCGAGTCCGTGTCCGTCACCTACGACCCAAGCACAGTCAGCTACGGCAAACTGCTGCAGATCTACTTCTCGGTCGCCCACAACCCCACCGAACTCAACCGCCAGGGCCCAGACACCGGCACCCAATACCGATCTGCAATCTTCGCGCAGAATGCCGAGCAGCAAAAAGTCGCCCAGGCCTACATCGCCCAGTTGGATGCCGCTAAATCCTTCGACAAACCCATCGTCACCCAGATCGAAATGGGCAAGGCGTTCTACCCGGCGGAGTCCTACCATCAGGACTTCCTCACCGAGAACCCGTCCTACCCCTACATCGTGATCAACGACCTGCCGAAAGTGGCGCAACTGAAAAAGCTGTTTCCGACGCAATACAGCGCCGAGCCGGTGCTGGTGAAAAACCAGTAATCAGCCTTTGGCCTTGGCCAGGTAAGGTGCCAGGCGCCGGCCCATTTCCTCACCCAGGGCTTGCAGCCCGCTCAACGGGCGGACCATCACTTCAAACTCAATGATCTGCCCGTGTTCGTTGAAGCGGATCAGGTCGATGCCCTTGAGCTGCTTGTCGCCCACGCGTGCGCTGAATTCCAGCACCACACTCAGGCCATCGCCGGTAGCGAGTTCACGGTGATAAGTAAAGTCTTCAAAGACGTTGATTACCGTATTGAGGATCATCGACACCACCGGCGCGCCGGGGTAGGGCGTATGAGCCATAGGTGAGCGGAAGACGGCGTCGGGCGCCAACAGTTCGGGCAGGGCCTTGAGGTCACGATTGGCCAACATGGCATGCCAGCGTTGCAGGGTGTGTGCCGCTGCAGTGTTGAGCGTGAGTTCGGACATGTTCTGTACCTGTTCTTATGGTGGGAAGGTATTTCACCTGCCCAACATAAGAGCGGTATCCAAACAGGGTCAATCACCCTAACTTACAGATAAGTGACCTAAGCGCACTTAGACCATCTCCAGGTACGAGCTGTGAATCGCCCGCGCCAACTCGCGCACGGTGTCGATAAAGTCCGTGAGACGGGCGTGCAATCCCTCCTCAAGAATCTCATCGATACCGGTATACCTCAGCCGCGCCTCGAACTCCGCTGCCAAACGCTGCGCCGTGCGCCCATAACTGCCGGGCAGGTCCGCCAGGATATGGCTCAGTTCTTCGATGCAGGCATGCAACGAACGCGGCACATCACTGCGCAACAGCAGCAACTCGGACACGGAGCGGGCATTCAATGCATTCGGGTACAGCTCGGTATACGCCTCGAACGACGACAACGCGCGGAGCAGGGCGCTCCACTGGTAATAACCGCGTGCCGACAAGTCGCTGACTTCTTCCGACTCCTCGCCAAACATCTCGTACCGCGCATCCAGCAGGCGCAGGGTGTTGTCGGCGCGCTCGACAAAGGTGCCCAGGCGGATAAACCGATAGGCGTCATTGCGCATGATCGTCCCGGACGTCGCCCCCCGGAACAGGTGCGAGCGCTGCTTGACCCAATCACAGAAGTGACTGATGCCATGCCGCGCCAGGCCGCCGGCGGCGATGCTGCGCATTTCCAGCCAGGTGGCGTTGAGGTTTTCCCACATGTCGGCGGTGATGCGCCCGCGTACCGCGTGGGCATTGCCGCGTGCGGCGCGCAGGCAGTTGTAGATGCTCGCCGGGTTTTCTTCGTCGAGGGCGAAAAAGTGCAGCATGCGCTCGGCGTCCAGCTGTTTATGGCGCTCCAGGTAACTGTCCAGGGTGCCGCTGCTGAGCAACGACATGGCCAGCTCATCGAGGCCGTCACTGCGCCCGGCCCTGGGGCATCAATGACAGGGAATAACTGACTTCGAGCATGCGCGCCAGGTTCTCGGCGCGCTCCAGGTAACGGGACATCCAGTACAGATCTGCGGCGGTTCTACTCAACATACTCAGCCCTCCACCACCCAGGTGTCCTTGGTTCCGCCGCCTTGCGACGAGTTGACGATCAACGAGCCTTCCTTCAGCGCCACGCGGGTGAGGCCACCGGGCACCAGGCGGGTTTCCTTGCCCGAGAGTACAAACGGCCGCAGGTCGATATGCCGTGGGGCGATGCCGCTTTCGACAAAGGTCGGGCAGGTGGAGAGGCTCAACGTCGGCTGGGCAATGTAGGCGTGGGGCCTGGCCTTGATGCGTTGGCGGAAATCCTCAATCTCGGCGGCGCTGGAGGCCGGGCCGACCAGCATGCCGTAACCGCCGGAGCCCTGGGTTTCCTTGACCACCAATTCCGGCAGGTTGGCCAGCACGTGGGACAGTTCATCCGGCTTACGGCACTGGAAAGTCGGTACGTTCTGTAACACCGGTTCTTCGTCCAGGTAGAAACGGATCATTTCCGGCACATAGGGGTAGATAGATTTGTCGTCGGCCACGCCGGTGCCGATGGCATTGGCCAGCACCACATTGCCTGCGCAATAGGCGGCGACCAGACCGGGCACGCCGAGCATCGACTCAGGGTTGAAGGCCTTGGGGTCGAGAAAAGCGTCGTCGATACGCCGGTAGATCACATCCACTGGCTTGGGGCCGTCGGTGGTGCGCATGAACACCTTGAGGTCCTGCACGAATAGGTCCGCACCCTCAACCAACTCAACGCCCATTTCACGGGCCAGAAACGCATGCTCGAAGAACGCGCTGTTGAAGCGACCGGGCGTCAGCACCACCACGTTGGGGTTGTCCAGGCGGCTTGAGCTTTTCAGGGTCTTGAGCAGCAGGTTGGGGTAGTGGTCCACCGGTGCGATGCGCTGCTTGGCGAACACCTCGGGGAACAGGCGCATCATCATCTTGCGGTCTTCGAGCATATAGCTCACACCGCTGGGGGTGCGCAGGTTGTCTTCCAGCACGTAGTAGGTGCCGTCGCCATCGCGCACCAGGTCCACGCCGGAAATGTGCGAATAGATGTCGCGGTGCAGGTCCAGCCCGACCATGGCCTTCTGGTAACCCTCGTTGCCCAGCACCTGGTCTGCCGGAATGATCCCGGCCTTGATGATGCGCTGGTCGTGGTAGATGTCGGCGAGGAACATGTTCAGCGCGTTGACGCGCTGGATGCAGCCGCGTTCGATCACGCTCCACTCACTGGCGGGGATGCTGCGCGGGATGATGTCGAAGGGGATCAGGCGCTCGGTGTCTTGCTCGTCGCCATACAAGGTGAAGGTGATTCCGGCGCGGTGGAACAGCAAATCGGCTTCACGGCGACGCTGGGCCAGCAGTTCCGGCGGCGTATTCGCCAGCCAGCGGGAAAAATCCTGGTAATGCGCACGGCACACGCCGTTTGCGTCATTCATTTCATCAAAGAAAGATCGAGCCATTCCAGTACCTTGTCAGTGCCGAGGGGAACAGGTGGCACTGCCGTTTCAAAAAACGCATTTTTTATGAGCCCGTGGCGGTGGGTGCCAATGGGCCTGGTCCTTACTTTCTTATGGGGGTCGGCTCTGGGTCGGGGGGTAACCAATGCTCCTGTATCCGGGCAGATGAATGGATAAAGCAATGCTTGTGCCGGAAACCCTATTCAAGCTGTCCAGCTGACAGGCTTTTGTAGTGAGCGGGCTTGCCTCGCGCTGGGCTGCGCAGCGGCCCCACCAAAAGCGGGAGCGCTACGCACTCCAGCGCGGGGCAAGCCCGCTCACTACAGTGCACCCCATGCTCCGACTTGGTGCACGAACAAACTTGAACTTCATCCGCCCGCGATTCTTCTAACAGCACACGAACCTGCATGGAGCACCGACGTGCCCAGAATCATTTCACCAGAGACACCGGAATCGAGCCTGCCCGATCACAGCGAACACAACGCCAAGATCTTCGGTTCGCCCAAGGACCGCCTGGACTTCTACCGGCGTGAAATCCAATACGAAACCACCATTCTCGCCAACCGTACGGACGCCTATCTCACCGCGCAGTCCTTCCTGGTGATCGCCTTCGTCTCCGGCATGGGCAACCTCAACCCCGAGTGGGGCAAGCTGTTCACCGTGGTGGTGCCGATTTTCCTCGCGGCGCTGGGCATCCTCAGTTCCCTCAACGCCTGGCCAGGGATACGCGCGGCGTATGACATCATCGACCACTGGCACTTCAAGCAAAGCGAGTTGTTGCGCAGCGAGCCGGTAATGGGCATGGCGTACGACGAGTCACCGCTGTTTTCCGAAATGGAGTCGTCCCACAAGGGCTATCGCAAGTCGCTGCTGTTCTCCATGCGCGCGCCGTGGCTGTTCATGGTGTTCTGGGTATTGCTCGCCGCTTATGCGTTTTACATTCAGGTCGACAACCCAGGGTCGTAAGCCGATGGAACTTCACCGCCCTGGGCATGACCTTAACTCTACCCAGGCGATATTTTCCGAGAGGTAACCATGAGCACAGACAAACAACCCGCCACCGGTGCGGATGCGCCCAAAGACCCGGTTCCGGCCAAAGACCCCAAGGCCAAGGAAAACGACTACAGTCCAGACTTCAAGCCCAAGCCCAAGCCTGAGCCCAAGCCTGAAACCGATGCCGATATCGACACCCAAGGCGGTTAGAGGAGACGGTCATGTCCAAAGAACTCGACGATGAACTCAACGACCCAGGTAACGAAGACCCGGGTTCACTGATGGACGATGCAGAAGTGCCGCTCAACGATCTGGATGACGCGGCGGATGTGGGCAATACCGAAAACCAGGACTGAGCGTCACTCGATCATCTGTGAGCCAATGGTTTTCATCCGGATCATATCCATCAACTGCCGCAACCCCGGCTGTGACTGGCGCCGGCTGGGGTAATACATGCACAGCGGCTCGCCCATGCAGGCCCAGTCAGGCATCACCTCCACCAGGCGCCCCTCTTTCAGCTCCTGCTCCACACGATTGGACAGGCAGTAGGCAATCCCCACCCCTTGCAGCGCGGCATTGACGATAGTCTCGGTATCGGCCGCGCTGAAGTGGCCGGGCACGTCGATGCGTTGTTGCCGTGTGCCGTTGCCCAATTCCCACTTGTAGGTGGTCTTGTCGCCCAGGTACATGCGGATGCAGGCATGCTCCAGCAAGTCCTTGGGGGCCTGGGGCGTGCCCCGTCGGGCGAGATAGGTGGGGGAGGCGACCATGATCCAGCGCAGCTCAGCCGTCAGCGGTACAGCGACCATGTCCTGGGGCACGGTGGCACCGTAGCGGATACCCGCGTCGTAACCTTCAGCGATGATGTCGATCATCTGGTCCTGCACGATCAGGTCCAGGCGCAGTTGCGGGTAAGCCGCGCAAAAGTCCCCAAGAATCGGCGCCAGCAGCAAGACCGCCGCGTCCCGTGGCACATTCAGGCGCAGGCGGCCGATCGGTGCCTCGCGGTACAACTCCAGGGTGTCGAGGCCGTCCTTGATGGTGGCAAACCCCTGGAGGAGTTTTTCCGCCAACAGGGAGCCCGCATCGGTGGGTTCCACGGCGCGGCTGGTGCGATAGAGCAGCTTGACGCCCAGGCGGGTTTCCAGGTTGCGCATGGTGTGGCTCAACGCCGAGGTGGTCACCCCCAGTTCATGGGCGGCGTGGCGGAAGCTGCGGCGGCGGATGATCGCCATGAACACGTTGAGATCAGCCAATTCGGAGCGGTTGAAAGCAGCCATTTCAAGTCTCTTGAGCGGGAATTCGGCTGTATGCGGCGTTGAGCCCGATTCAACCGTAGATGATTTAGAGTAATTGTTTTTCTAAGCATTATTGCGCGCCATGGGATTTTTTTATGCACGTTGAGACCATCAGAATTGCCGGCATCGACCAAACGGTCTCGCGGATTGCCCTCGGCACCTGGTCCATGGGCGGGCACCTGTGGGGTGGGGCGGATAATGAACAAGCCATCCGCACGCTGCGCCATGCCCTGGCCATCGGTATCAACTTGATCGACACCGCGCCCGTGTACGGTTTTGGCCTGTCCGAAGAGCTGATCGGCAAAGCCCTGCGCGGCGTGCGCCACAGCGCGGTGATCGCGACCAAGGCCGGGCTGCAATGGGACACCGGCACACCCCGGCGCAACGCCACGGCCCAGCGCATCCGCAAGGAAGTCGAAGATTCCCTGGTGCGCCTGCAAACCGACTACATCGACCTGTACCAGATCCACTGGCCCGACCCGCTGGTGGCCCAGGAAGAAACCGCTGATGAACTGGAACGCCTGCGCCGTGAAGGCAAGATCCTCGCGGTCGGCGTGAGCAACTATTCTTCCGCGCAAATGGACGATTTCAGCCAGTACACCGCACTGGCCACGGTGCAGCCGCCCTATAACCTGTTCGAACGGGCCATCGACAGCGACATCCTGCCCTACGCCAAGCAGCATTCGCTGGTGGTGTTGGCCTACGGCCCGCTGTGCCGAGGTTTACTGAGCGGCAGCATGCACTCGGCCACCCGCTTTGTTGGCGATGACGTACGCAAGCTCGACCCCAAGTTCAAGGCGCCGCGTTTCGAACAATACCTGGCCGCCGTGGCCGCGCTGGATATGTATGCCCGCGAGTGCCACGGCAAATCGGTGCTGGCCCTGGCCCTGCGCTGGGTGCTTGATCAAGGCCCGACCATCGCCCTGTGGGGCGCCCGGCGACCTGAGCAGTTGAAAGGCTACGAAGAAGCCTTCGGCTGGCACCTGACGCCCGAAGACCTGACGCATATCGACCGTATTCTGGCCAGCACGATAAAAGATCCGATCGGCCCGGAATTTTTGGCCCCGCCCAAGCGTTAACCCTGCGACAGGGATGTCGCCAGCAACACACACAACATCCCTGTACGTCGAGGTTTTTGCATGAAGCGCGGTTCCGTAGTCACGATCGCTGGTGGTTTGCTCTGTGGGTTGGTGCTCGTGGGGGCCTGGAAGTGGCGGGGAAACCCGGATGCCTTGTGGCAGACCGTCAGCCAGCAATGTGTGCCCCACCAGCAACAGCAGCTCAAGCCCGACCCCTGCCTGGCGGTGGACCTGGCCCGCGGCTACGTCCTGTACAAAGACCGCAACGGCCCGCTGCACAACCTGCTGATGCCGGCAGACAAGGTCACCGGTATTGAAGACCCGGCCCTTGGCCGCGAGCTGCTGCCGCATTACTTCACCCAGGCCTGGCAACATCGGCGGGTGTTGTCCGAGGGCTTGAAAAAACCCATTGCCGATCAGTTCGTCTCGGTGGCGATCAACTCTCGCTACGGCCGCTCCCAGAACCAGTTGCACGTGCATATCGCCTGCCTGCGCCCGGACGTCTATAGCACGCTCAACCAGCAAGTGCTGGATGAGCAATGGCGCACGCTACCGGTGCAGTTGATGGGGCACACCTACAGCGCCCGGCTGCTGTCGGCGGCCGATGCCGAGCTGCGCGACCCACTGGCAGTGTTGCGTGATTATGTGGACGCCCAGGGCGACTCGATGAGCCAGTACAGCCTGCTGATGGCAGCGCGTGCCGATGGCAATTTCGTGCTGCTGAGCACCCATGTCACGTTGAGCGAGCTGAACCTCGGCTCGGCCGGCGAATTGCAGGACTATCGCTGTGACCTGATGAGCCAGCTGTAAACCGACAAAAATCACCACAACGACCTCTTTGGAGCATAAACGACACCGCCGCAAACTTACCCATTGAACGACTGTTCAGTTTGAACTATGTTGACCGCATCCACCCGTTTGTCACGTAACGGGTTCGCGCTGTTTCTTCTTGAACGAGAGGCTCTGGCATGCGGTTTTCCCCCTTCGTCGAACGAATTGCAGGGCAGGGCGTAGCCGCCTGGGACATCCACCACGCCGCATTCCAGGCGGCCAGCCAGGGCGATGACATCATCATCCTCAGCGTTGGCGATCCGGATTTCGCCACGCCCTCCTTCATTACCGACGCCGCCGTGAGCGCCTTGCGCGAAGGTGACACCCACTACACCGAAATTCCCGGTCGCCCGGCATTGCGCGATGCCATTGCGGCACGCTACAGCCAGACCCTGGGCCGTCCGTTGAACGCCGACAACGTGATCACGGTGGCCGGTGCACAGAACGCGTTATTCGTGACCTCCCTGTGTCTGTTGCAAGCGGGTGATGAAGTGCTGGTGCTCGACCCGATGTACGTCACCTACGAGGCCACGCTCAAGGCAAGCGGTGCGACGCTGGTGCGTGTGCCCTGTTCGCCGGAATCCGGCTTTCGCCTCGATGCCCAGTTGCTCGGCGCAGCCATCACACCGCGTACGCGGGCAATTTTCTTCTCCAACCCGAACAACCCGACCGGCGTGGTGCTCAACCCGCACGAACTGCAAGCCATTGCCGACCTGGCCATCGCCCACGACCTGTGGGTGGTGGTGGATGAGGTCTATGAAAGCCTGGTGTTCGACGGTGAGTACCACAGCCTTGCAGCACTGCCGGGCATGGCCGAGCGCTGTGTGGTGATTGGCAGTCTGTCCAAGTCCCATGCCATGACCGGCTGGCGCATTGGCTGGATCATCGCCATGCCGCAGATGGTCGCCCACGCGGAAACCCTGGTGCTGAGCATGCTCTACGGGCTGCCGGGCTTTGTGATGGAAGCCGCCACCGCCGCCGTGCTGGCCCATGACGAGGTGACCCAGGGCATGCGCGAGATCTATCGGCGCCGACGCGACCTGGTGGTGAGGGAGCTGAGTGCGTGCCCAGGCATCCAGGTGCAGGCACCGCAAGCCGGGATGTTTGTGCTGGTGGATGTGCGCGGCACCGGCCTGGGTTCCCTCGACTTTGCCTGGCGCCTGTTTCGGGAAGCCGGGGTTTCGGTGCTCGACGCCGCCGCCTTTGGCGAGCCGGCCCAGGGCTTCGTGCGCTTGTCGTTCACCCTGGGTGAAGAGCGCCTGAGCGAAGCCTGCCAACGCATCGTGCAATTTGTCGCCAAGCTGGCCGGTGAGCCGCGTGTTGCGGCGGCGCCCAGGATCGAAGGGGTGCCGCCGGCCGCAGTCAAAAAGATGATCGAGGTCATCGACCTGCACAAACGCTTCGGCAATATCGAAGTACTCAAGGGCATTTCCCTCACGGCCCACGAAGGCGACGTGATCTCGCTGATCGGCGCCAGCGGCTCGGGTAAAAGCACCTTGCTGCGCTGCATCAACATGCTCGAAGTGCCGGACCAGGGCAGCATCCATGTGGATGGCGAAAGCATCAAGCTCAACTACGGTCGGCCCGGCGCGCCCCTGGTCGCAGATGCCAAACAGCTGGTACGCATTCGCTCGACCCTGGGCATGGTGTTCCAGAACTTCAACCTGTGGCCACACCGCACGGTCCTGGAAAACCTTATCGAAGCCCCCACCCAGGTCCTGCGCGAAAGCCGTGCCGAGGCCATCGAACGCGCCGAAGCCTTGCTCGACCGCGTCGGCCTGGCCGCCAAGCGCAACGAATACCCGGCGTTCCTCTCCGGCGGCCAACAGCAACGGGTGGCGATTGCCCGTGCGCTGGCCATGCGTCCCAAAGTCATGCTGTTCGACGAACCCACCTCGGCCCTCGACCCGGAGCTGGTGGGCGAAGTGCTGCGGGTGATCCGCTCCCTGGCCGAGGAAGGCCGCACCATGATCCTGGTCACCCATGAAATGGCGTTCGCCCGGGATGTGTCGTCGAAAGTGGCGTTTCTGCACCAAGGCATGATCGAAGAAACCGGCTCGCCGGATGCGGTGTTTATCGACCCACGCAGTGAACGTTGCCGACAGTTCGTCAACGCGCATCAAACTCGCTAACTCCATAAAAAGACGGGGCAAAATCATGAAATCCAAGCGTATGGCAACGTGGTTGAGCAGTGCTGTGTTGATGTTGGCTGCAGGCTTCACCCAGGCGGCGGAAAAGCCCATCGTGTTTGCGGTCGCCGCGGAACCCTATCCGCCCTTCACCGTTAAAGGCGGCAACGGCCAGTGGTCCGGCTTTGAAGTGGACTTGATCCACAAACTCTGCGAAGGCATGAAAGCCGAGTGCCAGATCAAGGAAGTGGCGTGGGACGGCATTATTCCCTCGTTGCTGGCGAAGAAGATCGACGTGATTTTTTCGTCGATGTCGGTGACCGATGAGCGTGAAAAACAGATCGCTTTCAGCCGCGCCTACTACGATTCCCTGTTGGGTGTTGCCGGCCCTAAAGGCAGCGAAGTCGAGATCTCCCCGGCGGGCCTCAAGGGCAAGTTGATCGGCGTGCAGATCTCCACGGTCAGCGCCAACTACCTGAAGAAGTATTACGAAAACATCGCGGACCTGAAGTACTACGACACCCAGGAATCGGCCAACGCCGACCTGATCGCCGGGCGTATCGACTACATGATGGCCGATGACACCGCCATCGCCATGATGGTCAAGACGCCTGAAGCCAGCGGCCTGGCGCATATTGCCAGCGTGCCCTATGACCCGATCATCGGCCGAGGTGTCGGCGCCGGCCTGCGCAAGGAAGACACGGCGCTCAAGGCGCGGCTGGATAAGGCCATCGGCGAATTGCTGGTGAGCAAGGACTACGACGACCTGTCGCAGCACTATTTCGGGCTGTCGGTCAGCCCGTGCAAGCGCGGTGACACCCCGGCGTTTGTCAGCAAGACCTGTGACAGCCCCTATCAACAAGTCGCCCAGAAGACCGAATAATGCTCGACCTCTTAAGCTTCGGCGAACAAGGGTGGGGCAATGCGTTGCTCAAAGGGTTATGGATGACCCTGCAAATCTCCGCCGGCTCGTTTGCGGTGGGTGTGTTGATCGGCCTGGTGGTGGCCTGCGCCAAGCTCAGTGCGCCACGCCCGATTGCGCTGCTGATGCGCGGCTACACCACGGTGTTTCGTGCGGTGCCGGAACTGCTGCTGATCCTGCTGCTGTATTACGCCGGCTCCATGGGCCTCAACGCGCTGATGCTGGGGATGGGCTTCGAGCAGATGAACATCAGCGGCCCGCTGGTGGCGATCCTGGTGTTGGGCCTGGTGCAGGGCGCCTACGCGTCGGAGATCTTCCGCGCGGCGATCCTGGCGATTCCCCACGGCCAGATCGAAGCGGCGCGGGCGTTTGGCTTGAGCGGGTTTGGCCTGTTCCGCCGGGTGACCTTGCCGATCATGGCGCCGTTCGCCCTGGCCGGCATGTCCAACCTGTGGATTAACCTGATCAAGGACAGTGCCTTGATCAGCGTGGTCGGCACCAACGAATTGCTGTACACCGCCAAGCAGGCCGCAGGCTCGACCCGCCAGTACCTGCTGTTCTACCTCACGGCCGCCGCCTTGTATTACCTGGTGACGCTGGCTTCCAACTACCTGTCCGGGCGCCTGGAGCGACGAATCCGTCGCTGGATGCCGGTTGTCGAGTGAACGGGCCATGCCTGAATGGATAAGTTATTACGCCGGCCTGATCGCCAAGGGCTTGCAGACCACCTTGTCGCTGCTGGTGATCTCGGCGGTGTTGGGTTTTGCCCTGGCGGTGCTGGTGGCGTTGGCGCGCTTGTCGCGGCGCAAATGGCTGGCCCGTGGCGCGCTGGCCTACACCAGTGTGTTGCGCGGCACGCCGCTGCTGATCCAGATCTACATTTTCTACTACGGACTGGGCAGCCTGTTTGCCCAGTTCCCGATGATTCGCGGCAGCTTTCTGTGGCCGTACCTGCGTGACGGTTACTGGTACATCGTGTTTGCCCTGGTGTTGTCGGTGGGTGCCTACGTCGGCGAAGTGATCCGCGGTGGCCTGCTGGCGGTGCCCAAGGGCGAAATGGAAGCCGCCTTGGCATTCGGCATGACGCCGCGCCAGGCCTTATTGCGCGTGCGTTTGCCACGGGCGATGCGCCTGTTGTTGCCGACCTTGGCCGGGGAGACCGTGATGTTGCTCAAATCCACCGCGCTGGCCTCGACCATTGCCGTGGTCGACCTGTTGGGCGCGGCCAACGTGGTCCGCGCGCAGACCTTGCAGATCTATCAGCCGCTGCTGCTGGTGGCGGCGGTCTACCTGTGCCTGACCTTTCTCATCGAAGGCGTCTACGCCATCGCCGAACGGCGCGGTACGCCGCTGCGCAGGTCGGCCGGATGAAACAGGACCGCTCGTTGCAAGGGATTGCCCTGTGTTCGCTGGCGTATTTGTTCCTGGCGTTGCAGGACGCGGTGGTCAAGTGGCTGGTGGCCGATTACTCGGTGTTCACCATCCTGTTCTGGCGCAGCCTGGTGGTGGTGGTCACATGTTTGATCGCCGGGCGCATGGGCCTGGTGCGCAGTGCCTGGACGTCGGTGAGCCGGCGCTTGCTGATCATTCGCGGCTTGTTGTCGTTGCTCGCATGGTTGCTGTACTACACGGCGGCCAAGGACCTGAGCCTGGCGGAAATGACCACGCTGTATTTCTCTGCGCCGATCATGGTCACGCTGCTGGCCGCACTGATTCTCAAGGAGCGCGCCAGCCGTGGTCAATGGATCGCGTTGATCATCGGCTTTGTCGGGGTGGTGATCGCCTGCCGTCCTACGCATATGCTCGACCCGTGGCCCATCGCTCTGACGTTGGGCGCGGCGTTGTGCTGGGCGTTTACCTATATCCAGTTGCGCCAGGTCGACCCGAGCAGCTCGGTGCTGGAGCAAATGCTGATCACCAACGTGGTGTTTGTGCTGTGCATGGGCGTGACCTTGCCCTGGACTCACACACCGGCGCCCGCGCCGGCCTGGCTGGGCATGTTGGCGGCGGGCTTGGTCGGCGGTATCGGGCAATTCCTGCTGTTTGCCAGCTTTCGCCGCGCCACGGCAACATTACTCGCGCCATTCGAATACACCGGGCTGATCTGGGCGTTCCTCCTGTCGAGCCTGGTGTGGGGCACATTGATGGATGGCTCGCTGATCATCGGCGCGGTGTTGATCGCCATCAGCGGCACCCTGGCCATGCTCAGCGCACGGCATCCGGTGTCACAGGACGTGGTCGGCGCCGAATGCACCCTGACGCAACCCCTGTACCCAGCAGCGGCAGATGTGCAGCCCGTTGGCGGGGCTGAAGGTGCCGGGGTTGAGGCACCCCTCGAGCCAGAGTCCGTCGAGCATCGCCGATAAGCCGATGGCGGCCAGGTGGCTGTCGTGGATCAGCAGGTTTTCACTGCGGGCCAGATCGTCCAGCAGCTGTTGGATCAATGCCAGGTAGGCGTGGTAGCTGTTTTCGTGGGACTGGTTCACGTGGGGCGAATGGCGGATCAGGCTCCAGAACACCACCCACACGCCCAGCAGGTCGGGGTCCATGACCCGGGGCGAGAACGAGGCGCTGAGGAATGCATCCAGGCGCGCGGCAGGGCCTTCGGCCTGTTCCACGTGCGCCCAGAGGGCACTGGTCAGTTCGTTGGCCAGCTTGTGGTAGGTCTCGGCAATCAGCGCATCGATGCTGCCGAAATGGTGGTTGAGCAACCCCACCGACACCCCGGCCTCGGAAGCGATACGGCGCACGGAAATCCCCGCATGCCCATCGCGCGCCAGGCAGGTGAGGGTGGCAGCAATCAGCAGGTCCCGGCGTTCGTCGGGATCGGCACGGCGCAGTTTGGGCAGCTCGGGGGTCATGGGCAGGCCTTGGATGGAACAGCACAGCGCTCAGGTTAGTTGAACATGTGTTCAATCTCTACCGATTAATTGATCAGAGGAGGGCAAGGCATGGCGAAAGACCTTTCGTGGCAGGTGACGGGCGATTCCGGCAATGTGCTGCACATCGGCGCCTGGCGCTTCGACGGCGACGGCCGCGGACCGAAGGTGCACCTGCAGGCCGGTGTGCACGCCGACGAAATCGCCGGGATGCTGGTGCTGCATCAACTCCTGCCGCGCTTGCAGGCGTGCGCCGAGCAGGGCCGGCTCAAAGGCACGGTCACGGTGGTGCCCCAAGCCAATCCCTTTGGTATCGGCCAGTTTCGCCAGGGCCGCTTGCTCGGGCGCTTTCACGAAGCAACCGGGCAGAACTTCAACCGTGCTTTCGATTGTTCGCTGGCCATGGCGCGCCCGGCGAGCAACCTGGCGCAATGGCAGAAACGCCTGGTGCAACTGGCGGCCGATGCCGACTTGATTCTGGACCTGCACACCGACGACGAGGCGTTGCCCTACCTCTACATCCACCGCAGCTTCTGGCCCGAACAAGGCCTGGCACTGGCGGCGGCGTTGCAGGTGGACCTGGTGATTGTCTGGGATGAAGGCGGTGATGGCTCCTTTGAAGAAACCCTGATCAACCACGCTTCGCCGCAACTGGCGGCAACCATTGAACTGCGCGGGCAGGCGGACGTCAGCGATGCCCTGGCGCAACAGGACGCGGATGGGCTGTGGGCCTGGCTGTGCATCAACGGTGTGATCGATGAGGTGGCCGACATTGGCGAATGGCAAGGCGACGTGGTCGATATGGGCTGCATGGAAACTGTTCTGGCGCCCTGCGCTGGCGTACTGGTGTTCGAAAAGGGCCTGGGCGACGACCTGGAAGAAGGCCAGCGTTTCGCACGCATTATCGGCCGCCCCGGTGACCCGACCTCCGAAGTGACCCTGCACGCCGCCCAGGCCGGACGCATGGTCACCGGCCACCGTGAGCGCCTGGTGGCACAGGGCTCGGTAGTCGCCAAGTTCACCGGCACACGCTTATCCGACAGCTACAGCGGCGGCGTGCTGGACCCGTAGCGGCGTCTGCAACTGCAGCCACTCGCGCGGGCTGGTGCCGATCTTGCGCCGGAACGCACGGGCCAGCGCCGAGGGGCTCTCGTAACCGACCTCATCGGCGATCAGGGCGATGGGGCGACCTTCACGCAGGCGTTTCTGCGCCAGGCTCACGCGCCAGCTCAGCACATAGTCGGCTGGCGTCTGGCCGACCACTTTATGGAAGTGCGCGGCGAAACTGGCCCGGGACATGTTCGACTCAACCGCCATTTCCTGCACGGTCCACGGGCGTTCGGGGTTGTTGTGCAACAGGGTCATGGCCCGCGCCAGGCGCAGGTCAGCCAGGCCCGACATCATGCCGGTGGTCATGCTGTGATAGGCCATCATGTGGCGCAGGAACTGAATCACCATCAGCTCGAACAGCCGGTTCATCACCGCCTCGCGTCCGCAGTGTTCGGCGAAGGCTTCATCGAACAGCCAGTCCAGCGTGCCGGCGATCATCGGGATCTGCTTGAGCGGCATCACGATGGTGTCGGTCAGCGCCACGGACAACGGGTTATCGATCCCCCCATCAAAACGCAGCGAAGCCGCTACCACCTGGGCGCCATCGGCTTTGGCCGCCACAAGCCGATGGGGCAGGGGACGCGGCACCAGCACCAAACTGGGTTCGGGAATGCGCAGGGTGCCGTCGGGCATTTCCAGGCTGGCCTGGCCGTCCTTGAGCAGGTAGACCCGGCCGCGCTGCTGCAGATCGCGGGTATCGAGGGCTCCGTGCAGCGGCCCACTGTGAAAGGTATCGGCACCGATGCCGAAGTGCACCAGCAGTGTGGACAAACGATCCATGACTCACCTGATTTCAATTAACGATCTGTTTAGACGATCTGCGCCATATCGTCGACTATTAGCCTCCATTTGTAAAACACGCTTCGGCATCATGGCCTCACGTTCAACGCCTTGAGCGCCCCCCCCAACGGAGCAAACGTTCATGAAAACCTTCAAGTTCTCTCGCGTCGCCGCCGCCCTGATCACCGGCGCCCTCGCCCTCGGTGTCGCCACTGCCAGTGTTGCCGCCCCACAGAAAGCCACCGTCGTGCTGGTGCACGGCGCGTTCGCCGACGCCTCCAGCTGGAACGGCGTGATCGCTGGGCTCAAGGCTGAAGGCTACCCGGTGGTCGCCGTGGCCAACCCGCTGCGCAGCGTCAAGACCGACTCGGACTACGTGGCCGATATCGTCGAACACACCCAAGGCCCGGTGATTCTGGTCGGCCATTCCTACGGTGGCTCGGTGATCTCCAACGCCGTGCATGGCAGCAGCAAGGTCAAGGCGCTGGTCTACGTCGCCGCCTTCGCCCCGGAAAAAGGCGAGACCGCGTTTGAGCTGTCCGGCCGTTACCCTGGCGGCACCCTCGGCCCGACCCTGGACAAACCCGTGATTTCCAAGGACGGCGTGACCGACCTGTACATCCAGCAAGACAAGTTCAACAGCCAGTTCGCCGCCGACGTGGCGCCCAAGGAAGCCCAGTTGATGGCAGCCGGGCAACGCCCGATCACCGAAGCTGCGCTGAAGGAACCCTCGGGTGACCCGGCCTGGAAAACCGTGCCGTCCTACTTCATATACGGTTCAGCGGACAAAAATATTCCCGAGGCCGCGCTTAAATTCATGGCTGACCGTGCGGGCTCCAAGGAAACCGTGGACGTGAAGGGCGCTTCCCACGTGGTAATGGTGTCGAACCCGGCTCGGGTGGTGGCGATCATCAATGATGCGGCCAAGGCCAACGCGCAGTAACCAAAAGAGTGGGGGCCCAGGCCCCCATTTTGTTATTGATCGAACAGTGAACCGCGCTGCTTCAACCGCCGCATCGCACTGTCCAGATGCGCCCGCGCGCTCGCCGGGTCGCCTTCACGCATCTGCTCATAGGCCAATTGCGCCACTGCCGGGTCAATCGGCTTGAGCGGCTGCCCGCTGGCCATGGCTTTCAACTGCACCTCGGCCGCCCGCTCCAGGTAGTACAGATCATCCCAGGCTTCGGCGATGTTCGGCGCAGCCACCATCACTCCATGATTCTTCAGGAACAGAATGTCGGCATCGCCCAACGCTGCAGCGATACGCTGACCTTCACCGTTATCCAACGCCAGGCCGTTGTAATCCTCATCCACCGCCGTGCGCCCATAGAACTTCAACGCCGTCTGCCCCAGCCACAACAAGGGCGGGCCTTGCAGCAGGCACAGTGCCGTCGCATTCGGCATATGGGTATGGAACGCCGCCTTGATGCGCGGCTGCTGTTGATGCAACTGGGCGTGGATGTAGAACGCCGTGGCTTCCGGCGTGCCGTCGCCGTCGATCACGTTGCCGTGGAAATCACACACCACCAGACGGGACGCAGTGATTTCCTCAAAGGCGTAGCCGAACGGATTGACGAAAAACACATCGTCATGCCCCGGCACCGTCGCTGAAAAGTGATTGCAGATGCCTTCTTCCATGCCATGCAGCGCCGCCAATTGCAGGCAAGCCGCGAGTTCTACGCGGGCGTCGATGGCGGCCAGGCTATCGAGATTCAAGCGCCCGGCGCGCGGGCCAAGGGAGGAGGGCGTGAAGGTATGGGCCATGGTTCACCACCCCAAGGACTTGAACAGTTCGGGAACGCCGTCGAGGGTTGGCAGGATCGCATCGGGTGTGTAGTCGGCCAGCAATTGGCGGCCGGTGCCACGATCGATCCATACGCAGCGAAAACCGATATCGCGCGCGGCGGCGTGATCCAGGTGCGGGCTGGCGCAGATGTGCACCACCTCATCCAGGCTCACGCCCAGTTGTTCATGGGCATAGTCGAACAGGCGGCGGTTGGGCTTGTAGGCACCGGCTTGCTGGGCGGTGATCACCCGGTCGATGTAGCCACCCAGTTGCGCCACATTGCCGGCGATCACGTCATCGTCGGTGTTGGAAACGATGCACAGTTTGTAGCCCAGGGCCTTCAACTGTTTGAGCGTATCCACCACTTCGGGAAACGGTGGCATTGCGCTGATGCTATCCGTTAGCGTCGCACCATCGTGGTCATTGGCAGGCAAGCCCAGCTCCTTGAGCGCGAGTTGCAGGCTCAGCCCGGCCAGGGTGCGAAAGCTGCGGTGCGGTGGGGTTTGCTCCAGGGCGTGTTCGTGGTGGTCGTAGACGCTGAGCAGCGTTTCGCGGTCGACCTGATGTTCGCCTTTCTCATCCAGGATCCGGTCGATGGCGACACGCAGGCCTTCATCCCATTGGATCAGGGTGCCGTAGCAATCAAAGGTCAGCCACAACGGGCGAGGGGAGTGTTCGAGTGGCATGGAGCACCTGTAAAAAGAGTGGGTGGTCGATGCAGCATAGGAAACCTCGCTCTTAGTAGGAAATTAAATTAACCTCTACATCACAGTTGAATTGTCGATAAGAAGGTTGCCGCCATGTTTGATCTGGAACTCTTGCACACGCTGGTCTGCGTGGTCGACGAAGGCAGCTTCACCCGTGCCGCCGAGCGCGTTCACCGCACCCAGTCCACGGTCAGCCAGCAGATTCGCAAGCTGGAAGAAAGCGTCGGCCAGGTGTTGCTGGTGCGCGACCGTTCGGGCCAGCAAGTCAGTGCCACCGAACACGGCGAACTGCTGACCCATTACGCGCGCCGTCTGTTGAACCTGTCCCGCGAAGCCCGCGATGCCTTGGACACTGAGGCCAGCGTAGTGCCGGTGCGCCTGGGCGTGCCCGAGGATTTCGACGCGACGCGCATGGCGTCGATGCTTTCGGGTTTCGTACGTGCCCGCCCCGAGGCGCGGCTGGAGACGGTCAGCGGCATGAGCACCGACCTGCGCCGACAATTGGAAAGCGGCGAAATCGACATCGCCCTGGTCAAGCGCGAAGCCGGCAGCGGCGAGTGCCACGCCAGCTGGCCGGAGCCCTTGGTGTGGGTATGTGGCCAGGGCCAGGATATGCAACTCGACACCTTGCCCCTGGCGCTGTTTCCCCAAGGCTGCATCTACCGCCAGCGCGCCATTCGCACCTTGGACAAGGCCCGGCGCAGTTGGCGAGTGGCGTTTGGCAGCCACAGCCTTACCGGGATCCAGGCGGCGGTCACGTCAGGGTTGGGCATCAGCATCCTGCCGAAAAGTGCCGTACTGCCCAGCCACCGCATCTGCACCGAGCTTCCTCCTGTGCCGCCGTCGGAACTGGCGTTGGTCAGCGGCGCCGAGCGCCTGAGCGCGACTCACCGTGGATTGATCGAGTGCCTGCGCGAGGAGATTTCACGGAGTCTCTGAACGCTCCAGCAGCAGCCGCTCCAGGGTGGCCACCGGCAATGGCCGGCTGAACAGGTAGCCTTGGATCTGATCGCAGCCGGCGTCCTTCAGGAACGCTAATTGCGCCTGGGTTTCCACGCCTTCGGCGACGACCCGCAGGTTTAGACTGTGGGCCAGCTCAATGATGGTGCGGGTGATCGCGGCGTCCTGGGGGTTGCTGGTGACTTCGCGGATAAATGCGATGTCGATCTTCAGCGTGTCGATGGGAAAACGCCGCAGGTACGCCAGGCTTGAATAGCCGGTGCCAAAATCGTCGATGGAGATTTTCACGCCCATGGCGTGCAAGCGTTGCAGGCTGGCGATGGTGTGCTGGGTGTTTTCCATCAGCGAGCCTTCGGTCAGCTCCACTTCCAGCCAGTGCGGCTCGACGCCGGTTTGCGCGAGGATACGTGCGATATCGGCAATCAGGTCGCCTTCTATGAGTTGATGGCCGGAAACGTTGACCGACACCTCCACGGCGCCAATGGCACTGCGTTGCCAGTCCGCAATCTGTTGGCAAACGGCTTCGATCACCCAGCGTCCCACCGCTACGATCAGGCCGAGGCTCTCCAATACCGGTACGAATACCGCCGGGGAAACGGCGCCATGACCCGGTCGGTCCCAGCGCAGCAGGGCCTCAAGCGCGCAAAGCTGGCCCGTCGCAAGCTCGACTTTAGGCTGGTAGTGAACAATGAACTCATTGCGTTCCACGGCCTGGCGCAGGGCGGTTTCCAGGTCCCGACGGTCGACGTCAGGTTGCAGGGCTTGGCGTAGGTTATCCGCCCGCTCGCCGTGAGCGGTGAGCCGCAGCAGGTTGCGCACGCGCAGGGACAGTTCGATACGCTCGATCGGTTTGCTGAGGAACTCTTCGGCACCGCTCTCCAAACCACTGACGCGCGCACCAGGATCACTGAGGGCCGACAGCATGATAATGGGAATACCCGCCGTAACGTCGTCACTTTTCAATTGGCTGGCCACCTCATACCCATCCATCCCCGGCATCATGATGTCCAGCAGGATCAGGTCGGGCGCCTGTTGCGCCACCACCTGCAGCGCCTCTTCGCCGCTGCTCGCGCTGACGGTCTGGTAGCCTTCGTGGTGCAACAGCGTTTCCAGGAGCTTGCGCACCTGAGGTTCATCATCAACGATCAGCAGCGTGGCCATGGGTGCATTCTCATCTGAGAGGGTCGTTGTGGGTTTGCAGCAGCGTATCGATCACCTGATACAGCTCCTTGTAACGCAGGGGTTTGATCACATAGGCGTCGCAGCCGGCCAGCCGGGTCTTTTCACGGTCTTCCTTCATCGCCATGGCGGTCAGGGCGATCACCGGAATGTGCGCCGTCAGCGGGTCCTGCTTGAGCAGAGCCGTGGCGGCCAGGCCGTCCATGCCAGGCAGTTGGATATCCATCAGGATCAAGGCCGGTTGCTGTTCGCGGGCCTGGGTCAGGCCGGTCTCGGCATCGGGCGCCCACACGGTTGTATGGCCGGCGTTCACCAGCAACAGGCGCGCCAGGCGCATATTGGCTTCATTGTCTTCAACGATCAGGACGTGGGCCATGGAGCCTCCGCCGCGCGGTGCAGTGGCAACCACGCCACAAACCGCGCGCCACAGCCTTCGCGACTGGCCACCGCAACACTGCCGCCGTGCAAGTCGGCCAGTTGCTTGACCATCGCCAACCCCAGGCCCGTGCCTTCGAATTTGCGCGCCAGGCTGCTGTCGATCTGGCTGAAGGCCTTGAACAGCTTGCCCATATCGTCCTCGGCAATGCCGATACCGGTGTCGCTGACGCTCAACTCTAGGAATTGCTGCTGAGGGCTCGCGGGCAAGGCAAAGCGATACACCGGCCAATCGCCGGGAATTCGCCCGACCTGTTCGCGGGTGACCTGGCGCACCGTCAGCGTTACCGAACTGCCGTGTTCGCTGAACTTCACCGCGTTGGCCAGCAGGTTGTAGACGATCTGCTTGGTCTTGCGCAGGTCCAGTTCCAGGTGGCCGAGGTCGTCGGGGCATTCCAGCTTCAATTGGATACGTTGCAGCGCGGCTTTTTCCCGCACGATCAGCAAGCTATTGGCCAAAAGGCCCGCCAGCTCAACGCTTTCCAGCTCCAGTTCCATCATCCCGGCCTCGACCTTGGACAGGTCGAGAATGTCGTTGATCAACGACAGCAAGTGCTGGCCGCTGGTGAAGATGTCACCGATGTACTCGCGCTGGGTCTCGCTCATGTCGCCGACTAGGCCGTCCTTGAGCGCCTCGGAAAAGCCAATCACCGCATTCAGCGGCGTGCGCAGTTCGTGGGACATGGTGGCGAGGAACTCGGACTTCATGTGGCTGGCGTGCTCCAGCTCCAGGTTCTTTTCTTCCAGGGCGCGCTCGAAGCCTTTGCGCTCGGCTTCTTCCTGCTTGCGCGCGGTGTTGTCGGTGCCGATCAGCAGGTAGCCGATGATGGTGTCATGCCGGTTGCGCAGGGCGGTCACCGAGACCATTGCCGACAGGCGACTGCCGTCCTGGCGGATGTAGGTCAGCTCGTAGATGTCTTCGATGCCGCGGGAAGCCTTGAACACCAGGGCTTCGAAACCCGGCGTAATCGGTGTGTCCAACTCAAGGCTCAAGGCAGCGGCACGGGTGATCAGCTCGACAGGGTCGGAAATATCGGCGGGGGTGATGCGGTTGACTACGTCGGCGGCGGCATAACCGAGCATGCGTTCGGCACCGACGTTGAAGATCTGGATCACGCCTTTTTCATCGGTGGCGATGCTGGAGAAGTAGGCGCTGTTGAAGATGGCATCTTGCAGCGCGCCGGTCTTGAGCAGGGTTTTCTGCCGTTTGAACTCGACGATTTTTTCGGCGCGCGATTGCGGCTGTTCGGGTAACGGTGTGTCCATCGCTTGGGCGTTCCGTGACGTTCAGGCCCGCCACCGTCAACCGACAATGGCGCAGAGCATGCTCACAGAAGATCGCTTGGGGGCGATGAGGAGGAGATGAGGTCCTTGGACAATAGCAGACAAACGGTAAAACCGATGCTTTGCGTGCCTATTCAATAAATTGGCTTGATGAAACGTTTCTTCATGCACAAAAACCGATAGGCAAGCGCTTGCGTAAAGAAATGTTTCTACATTAGAGTCGGCCCACTGACGACAAAAATAATAAAACCAGGAGCTCATTCATGAGCCTTGAACCCTTGCTTGAAATGCAGGGCATCAGCAAAACCTTCAACGGTTTGCGCGTGCTCAAGAATGTCGGCCTGAAGGTCTACCCCGGCGAAATCCACGCCTTGATGGGGGAGAACGGCGCCGGCAAGTCCACGCTGATGAAAATCCTCTCCGGCGCCTATCAAGCCGACCCCGGCGGTGAAATCCGCATTGCCGGTGAACCCATTACCTGTTTCGACCCCGCCACCGCGAAAACCCTCGGCATTGCCGTTATCTATCAAGAACTAAGCCTGTGCCCCAACCTGAGCGTGGCCGAGAACATCTACCTGGGCCGCGAACTGCGGCGTGGCTGGACCATCGACCGCAAGGGCATGGAGGCGGGGTGCATCGAGGTGCTGCAACGCCTCGGCGCCGAGTTCACACCCGCCACACGGGTCAGCAGCCTGTCGATTGCCGAGCGCCAGTTGGTGGAGATCGCCCGCGCCCTGCATGCCCACGCCAAGATCCTGGTGATGGACGAGCCGACCACGCCGTTGTCATCTCGCGAGACCGACCGGTTGTTCGCGCTGATCAAGCAACTGCGCAGCCAGGGCCTGGCGATCATCTACATCAGCCACCGCATGGCCGAGATCTATGAGCTGTCGGACCGTGTTTCGGTGCTGCGGGACGGCCAATACATCGGCGAGCTGACCCGCGACGCGCTGTCGGCCGAAGTGCTGGTGAAAATGATGGTGGGCCGCGACCTGTCAGGTTTCTACAAAAAGGAACACGCCGCCTACAACCCTGGCAACGTGGTGATGCGCGTGCGCGACATGGCCGACGGCAAGCGCGTGCGCCATTGCAGCTTCGACCTGCATGCCGGTGAAGTGCTGGGCATTGCCGGGCTGGTCGGGGCAGGGCGCACCGAGCTGGCGCGGCTGATCTTTGCCGCCGACCCACGCACCTCGGGCACCTTGGAAGTGGTCGGCAAGACCGTCACCCCACTGCGCACGCCGGCGGACGCGATCCGTGCCGGCGTGGTCTACCTCACCGAAGACCGCAAGGCCCAGGGCCTGTTCCTCGACATGAGCGTGGCGGACAACATCAACGTCTGCGCCTGTGTGCCGGATGCGCATGCCGGTGGCGTGCTGGATCGCGGGCATGCCTTGCAGCGCTCGAATGACGCGATCAAGTCGCTGTCGATTCGCGTGGCGTCGGGCAAGGTGAATGTCGGCGCGCTGTCCGGTGGCAATCAGCAGAAGGTGTTGCTGGCGCGACTGCTGGAGGTCAAGCCGCACGTGCTGATCCTCGACGAGCCCACGCGGGGTGTCGACATCGGCTCCAAATCCGAGATCTACCGCATCATCAATCAATTGGCCCAGGCCGGTGTCGGCATCGTGGTGATCTCCAGCGAGCTGCCGGAAATCATCGGCACCTGCGACCGCGTGCTGATCATGCGCGAAGGCCAGCTCGTCGCTGAAGTCGGCGGCGCCTCCGGCCAGGCTATTTCCCAGGAACGCATTATTGACCTCGCCACCGGTGGCGATCAGGTGGTTGCCCATGGCTGAGTTGAATATCGCGACAATCGGTAAAGCAGAACGCGCACGCGAGTTGATGCGCACGGTGGGCATGTTGCCGGTGCTGATCCTGCTGCTGGTGGGGTTTGCCCTGGCCAGCGAAAACTTCCTGACGGTGCAGAACCTGTCGATCATCACCCAGCAGGCGTCGGTGAATGTGGTGCTGGCGGCGGGCATGACCTTTGTGATCCTCACTGCCGGTATCGACTTGTCGGTGGGCGCGATCCTGGCTGCTTCAGCCGTGGTGGCGTTGCAGGCGTCGATGTCGCCGCAGTTCGGCATGTTCGGGATTGCTGCCGGTATCGGCTTTGGCCTGCTGCTGGGGTTGGTCAACGGCGGCTTGATCGCGTTTATGCGCCTGCCGCCGTTTATCGTCACTCTCGGCGCGCTGACGGCCATGCGCGGTCTGGCACGGCTATTAGCGGACGACAAGACCGTATTCAACCCGGACCTGCCGTTTGCCTTTATCGGCAATGACTCAGTGCTCGGCGTGCCCTGGCTGGTGATCATTGCCGTGGCCGTGGTGGCGCTGTCCTGGTTCATCCTGCGCCGCACGGTGATGGGCGTGCAGATCTACTCGGTGGGTGGTAACCCGGAAGCGGCGCGCTTGTCGGGGATCAAGGTGTGGAAAGTGCTGCTGTTCGTCTACGCCATGTCCGGTGCGCTGGCCGGATTGGGCGCAGTGATGAGCGCTTCGCGGTTGTTTGCCGCCAATGGCCTGCAACTGGGGCAATCCTATGAGCTGGATGCGATTGCAGCAGTCATTCTCGGTGGCACCAGTTTTACCGGCGGCGTCGGCACCATCGGCGGCACGTTGATCGGCGCGCTGATCATCGCCGTGCTCACCAACGGCCTGGTGCTGCTGGGTGTGTCGGATATCTGGCAATACATCATCAAGGGCATCGTGATCATTGGCGCGGTGGCGCTGGATCGTTATCGCCAGTCCGGTGCGCGGACCTGATTCCTACAACAATCACAAGAGAGACCCGCATGAACCTTAAACGTATCTTTCCCGTCATTGCCTTGGCTGCCCTGATGTCCCAAGCCGTCGAAGCCCGTGAGTTGAAGGCCCTCGGCATCAGCATGGGCTCGCTGGGCAACCCGTATTTCGTGACCCTGGCCGACGGTGCAACGGCACGGGCCAAGGAGCTGAACCCCAACGTCAAGGTGACTTCGGTGTCGGCTGACTACGACCTGAGCAAGCAGTTTTCGCAGATCGACAATTTCATTTCGTCCAAGGTCGACCTGATCCTGATCAACGCCGTCGACCCCTCTGCCATGGCCTCGGCGATCAAGAAAGCCCGCGATGCCGGCATCGTAGTCGTCGCCGTGGATGTGGACGCCAAGGGCGTGAACGCGACCGTGCAGACCGACAACGTCGAAGCCGGCAAGCTGGCCTGCCAGTACCTGGTGGACAAACTCTCCGGCAAAGGCAACGTGATCATCCAGAACGGCCCGCAAGTCACCGCCGTGACTGACCGCGTCAAAGGCTGCAAGGCCGCGCTGGCCGCCGCGCCGGATATCAAGGTGCTGTCTGATGACCAGGACGGCAAGGGCTCCCGCGAAGGTGGCCTGAATGTGATGCAGGGTTACCTCACGCGCTTCCCGAAAATCGACGGCCTGTTCGCGATCAACGACCCACAAGCCATCGGCAGCGACCTGGCCGCCAAGCAGCTCAAGCGCAGCGGCATCATCATCACCTCGGTGGACGGCGCACCGGATATCGAGAACGCGCTGAAGACCGAGACGCAGATCCAGGCGTCGTCCAGCCAGGACCCGTGGGCCATGGCGCAGACCGCCGTCAATGTGGGCAATGACATTCTCAATGACAAAGCCCCGGCCGAAGCGGTTACCCTGCTCACGCCCAAACTGATCACCCGTGACAACGTCGCTACGTACAGCGGTTGGTCGAGCAAACATTGATCCACTGAGAAGGAACAGCGTCGTGGTCACCATGGATGACGTGGCAAGCAGGGCGGGGGTGTCGACGTCGACGGTGTCCCACGTGTTGAACGGCACCCGCAAGGTCAGCCCGGCCACCGTACTGGCGGTGCAGCAGGCGATCCAGGCGTTGGGCTACATCCCCAACACCCTGGCGCGCTCGTTGGCCCGGTCGAGCACCAACACGATTGGCGTGGCGATCTCGGCGTTGTCCAACCACTATTTCAGTGAGACGGTGCACGCGATTGAAACCGCGTGCGCCCAGCACGGCTACATGATGCTGTTTGTCGACACCCATGATGATCCGGAGCAGGAGCTGAAAGTGGTCATGGCGCTGCATCATCGGCGGGTCGATGGGATTGTGCTGGCGCCTTCAAACGGCTCAAAGGCCCTGGATTATCTGCGCACCAACGAAATTCCAGCGGTGCTGGTGGACCGCATGATGAGTGAGCACTTCGACCAGGTTGGGGTGGAGAATGCCCAGCCTACCCAGGTGCTGGTTGAACACCTTATCGCCCATGGTCATCGGCGGATCGGCTTTATCGCCGGGCGCGAGGGGTTCAGCACCACCGATGAGCGTGTCGCCGGTTACCGCGCCGCATTGCAGGGGGCGGGGCTGGTGTTTGATCCGGAGCTGCTGGTCAATGGCGGCTCCAATACTGAGCCTGCGCGCCAGGCCACGGTGCAGTTGCTGGGCCTGGCGGCACCGCCGACGGCGATCATGGCCGGCAACAACCTGATGACCCTGGGCGCCATGCAGGCCCTGCGTGATGCGCAGATCGACGTGCCGGCGCAGATGGCGCTGGTGGGTTTTGATGATTTCGACTGGGCGGATTTTTTCGTGCCGCGCCTCACATTGATCGCACAGCCGGTGCAGGCACTTGGCGTCCAGGCGGTGAACCTGTTGTTGCAACGCATGGCATCGCCCCACTCGCCGACCCAGAGTCTGCGCTTGGCGCCGACCCTGCAATGGCGTCATTCATGTGGCTGTAATGGAGTGGAATGACCCCGTATGAGCAATCCCGTTTCCCTCGGCATCGACCTCGGCACCTCGGAACTCAAGGCCATCCTCATGGACCTCGACGGTAAGGTGCTGGCCCATGCCGGCGTGCGCTTGAGCGTGTCGCGGCGTCATAGCGGCTGGTCCGAGCAAGACCCGCAGGATTGGTGGCAGGCCTGTTTGCAAGCGCTGGCCCAGTTGCGCCTGCATGAGGCATTTGCGCGTGTGGACTGTATCGGCCTGTCCGGGCAGATGCACGGCGCGGTGTTGTTGGGGGCGGATGATCGGGTGTTGTACCCGGCGATTCTGTGGGATGACTCCCGTGCGGTCGCCGAGGCCGAGCAGTTGGGCCCGGAACTCTCCGGCATCACCGGCAGCTTGCCGATGGCCGGGCTGACGGCGCCGAAACTGCTGTGGCTGCAACACCATGAACCTGAAGTGTTCAGGGCCATTGACTGTGTGCTGTCACCTAAGGACTACCTGCGGTTGCGCCTGAGTGGCGAACGCATCAGTGAGATGTCGGATGCTGCCGGCACGTTATGGCTGGATGTGGCACGACGTGCGTGGTTCGCTCCCATGCTGCGCGCTACGGGACTTGCGCCGGAGCAAATGCCCCGGTTGATCGAAGGCGGTGCCGCGAGCGCTTGTTTGACGGCGATGGACCTTGGGTTGTCGGCTGACGTCGTGATCGCTGGCGGCGGTGGCGACAACCCGGTGGCGGCTGTCGGAATCGGTGCGATCAATGCAGGCGACGGCTTCATCACCCTCGGCACCAGCGCAGCCATCGTCGCAATCACCGACCACGCCGCCGGCAACCCGGCCAGCGCCGTGCACAGTTTCTGCCATGCGCTGCCGAACCGTTGGTACACCATGGGCGCCATGCTCGCCGGGGCCAGTTGCCTGCGCTGGGTCACTCGGCTGACGGGCACTGCGGATGAGCAAGCGTTGCTGGACCAGGTGCAGGCACAATTGCCGATCGAACAACCCGTGCCACTCAGCACGCCCTTGTTTCTGCCGTACCTTGCCGGAGAACGTACACCCCACAATGACCCACTGCTGCGCGGCGGTTTCATGGGCTTGGGCCACGACTGCACACCCGCGATGCTGGGTTATGCCGTGATGGAAGGCGTGGGTTTCGGTTTGCTGGATGCGCTGCGCGCCGTGAAATCGGCCGGCACCGACGTCGGGGCCTGCGCCTTGGTGGGCGGCGGGGCGCGCAGCGAATATTGGGCGCAGTTGCTGGCCAACATCCTGCAGCGGGAGATCTTCACGTTACACGGCAGTGAGTTGAGTGCCTGCATAGGGGCTGCGAAGCTGGGGTTTCTGTCGATCGGGCAGGGGGAAGGGTTGTTGGAGGCGGGGATGGCGGTGAAGGCGCGATACTTGCCGGATGCCAAGCAGCAGGCGGTACTGGAAGTGCGATATCGCAAGTTCCAAGGCTTGCTTGCTGCGGCAAAAGCGCTGCATGGCTGAGGGCTGCTCTCTCTGTCGAGCGGGCTTGTTTGTGGCAAGCCTGCTCGCCACAGGAAACCTGCTCACCACAACAAGCCTGCTCACCACAGAAAACCTGTTTATTTATTCATCAGCTCGCGCAATACGGTTTGTAACGGCGTCGCCCCTTTAAGCACCTGATCATGCTCAAAACAAATCCACCCTTCATTGAACCCATCCACCATGCGCATGCGCGGCAGTGGGTTCTGCGCACCTTGCGAACGTAGCAGCGCTTCCCAGGTGTCACGCTCAACCACCTCGGCGTGCACGTCGCGGCCCAGCAATTGCGCAAGGGTGCGGGCGATGTCGTTGGGGCTCACCCATTGGCCTTCCAGTTCCACCACACGCTGGCCGGCCCAGTCCTGTTGCAGCAACTGCGCCGCTACGCTGCCGATATCCGCCGTGGCGATCATCGGCACGGCTTTGTCCAGCGGTTGCAGGAAGCTATGGATCACGCCGGTGTCGCGGGCTGAGATCACGTCGTACAGCGAGTTCTCCATGAACCACGCCGGGCGCAGGAAGGTAACGGGGATGTAGAGGGCGCTGAGGGCTTGCTCCATCAAGGTGCGCTGGGTCAGCAGGTTGACCTGCTCAGCCTGGGCGCCGATGGTCGACAGGCACAGCACTTTCGGCGGTGCGGCGGCTTGCAGGGCCTGGCTGACCGCGCTGATCACGGCGCGGGCCTCGGGGAAGCCGGGTTGCGGATCAAAGCCTGGCGGCGGCAGGATGAACACGCCGGTCGCGCCGGTGAATGCAGCCGTCAGCGCTTGAGCATCTTCCATCTCTGCAAACATGACTTCGCAGCCCAGGTCAGCCCAGTAGGTTGCCTTGCCTGCATCACGCACGACCGCGCGCACCGGCTGGCCCGCCTTGATCAGATTATGCGCCAGAGCGCCGCCGACTTTGCCTGTGATTCCCGTAATGACGTACATGAGCGTTCTACCTGTTGTTCCAAAGAGTGGCGCCAGGATAAACAGCGCTCAGTCATGACGGAATGCTCGCTCAGGCATTGCACTAGTGACTCAAAATCACTAATCCCCCAGCGGCGGCAGGCGGCGTTTCACCGGGGTTTTCTTGACGATGGCAGTGTTGGTTTCGGCGTAGGCATTCAGCTTGTCGAGAAGGCTGTCCAGATGATCCATGGTGCGCACATGCAGGCGTGCGATGAAGCAGTCATCGCCGGTCACCTTGTCGCACTCGGTGAATTCGGGAATCGCCTGGATCTGCCGTTCCACCTCATGCAATTTGCCGGGCAGGGGGCGGATGCGCACGATGGCTTGCAGCAGGTAGCCGAAATGCTTGGGGTCGATGTTGACGGTGTAGTGGGTCAGCACGCCGCGTTCTTCGAGACGGCGCAAACGTTCACCGACGCTGGGCGAAGACAGCCCGGTAATGCCGGCCAGGGCCTTGAGGGACAGGCGCGAGTCGTCCATCAAAGCCGCGATGAGTTGCTGGTCGATGGTGTCAATCATGGTGTCCACCTAATAAGTAAAGGCAATCCAGCGTTTTGGCCTTTTTTAGGCGCTGGAGCCGCTGCTGAGCAGATTGCCATAATTGAGCCTCACTTGAGGAGCTTCAATCATGGACACATCCATCCGTCGCGGGTCGTGGGAAATGATCGCCGCCATGCTGATCTCGGGCACCATTGGTTGGTTTGTATTGGTGTCTGGCGTGTCGGTGATCGAAGTGGTGTTTTGGCGGTGCGTGATCGGCGGGCTGACGCTGTTGCTGGTCTGCGCACTGCTGGGTTACTTGCGCCTGGACCTGCTGAGCTGGGCCAAGCTCGGCCTGGCGATGCTCAGCGGCGTGGCGATTGTCGGCAATTGGTTGCTGCTGTTCGAATCCTATTCCCGTGCGTCGATTGCCATCAGCACGGCGGTGTACAACGTGCAGCCGTTCATGTTGGTGATGCTGGCGGCGGTGTTCCTGGGAGAAAAGATCACCGTGCAGAAACTCGCGTGGTTGAGTGTGGCGTTCCTGGGCATGCTCGCGATTGTCACCGCCCATGGCGATCAAACGACCGGCGACGATTACCTCACTGGCATCGCCCTGGCGCTGGGCGCGGCCTTTCTGTACGCGATTGCGGCGCTGATCATCAAGCGTCTTAAAGAAGTACCGCCGCATCTGATGGCGTTGATCCAGGTGACCACCGGCGCGCTGTTACTCGCGCCGATGGTGCCTTGGAACAGTCTGCCGGCCACCCCCAATGCCTGGACGGCTTTGGTGACGCTGGGTGTGGTGCATACCGGTTTGATGTACGTGCTGCTGTACGGTGCGATCCAGAAACTGCCCACGGCCATTACTGGCGCGCTGTCGTTCATCTACCCGATTGCGGCGATCTTCGTCGATTGGATCGCCTTCGGGCATCGTCTGGGCTGGCTGCAATGGCTGGGTGTAGCGGCGATTCTACTGGCGGCGGCGGGGTTGCAGCGGGGCTGGTGGTGGCCCCGCTCCCAGAGGGTCAGTGCGTACCCTGGAAAATGATGTTTTCCGGGTTGAAGTGCTCCACTGCGCTGCCCGGCTGCGGCAAGCCAAGGATGTGGCCCTTGATCTTGCCCACGACGTGCATCTCGCACGGCTTGCAGTCGAACTTCAGGGTCAGCACTTCATCGCCGTGAATCAGTTGCATCGGCGCGACCTTGGTCTTCACGCCCGTGACACCCTTGGCCTGTTTAGGGCACAGGTTGAACGAGAAGCGCAGGCAGTGCTTGGTGATCATCACCGGCACTTCGCCGGTTTCTTCATGGGCTTCGAAGGCGGCGTCGATCAGCTTCACGCCGTGACGGTAATAGAAATCACGGGCTTTCTGGTTGTAGACGTTGGCCAGGAACGACAGATGCGCTTCCGGATAGACCGGCGGCGGGGTGGTCTCGGCTTTGCGTCCACCACGCGGGTGAGCGGCCACACGGGCAGCGGTCAGCGCTTCGATCACTTCGCGGCGCAAGGCCTTGAGCTGTGAGTTGGGGATGAAGAACGCCTGCGGCGCATCCAGTTGGATGTTGGTCGCATGGTATTCGGTGGTGCCCAGTTGGCCGAGCAGGTCGCGCAAAGTATCGAGCGCCTGCTCCGGCTTGTTGGCCACGCCGAACGGGCCGGGCAGGGTGACGCTGGCACTGATGCCTTCTTCGCTTGTAGCGGTGACTTCCAACTGTTCTTCACGCAGGCGCGCGGCCCAGGTCAGGCCGATACGACGCTCGGATGAGGTCTTGAGCAGCGCCTGTTGCCAGTTGTGGTCCAGGTTACGGTTCAGCGGATGATTCGGGCGCAACTGGTGCAGGCCGGCCGGCATTTCATTCGGCTCTACGCGGTAGCGGTAGCGCTTCTCGCCGTCTTCCTCGAACTCGCCTTTAGGCTCGGCGATGTTGGCACGGAAACCCACCACTTCGCGCTTGATCAGCACGTTCAGGCCGTCGCCATTGGACAGCGGCTCATGGGTGACCACTTGCAGGTCACGCTTGCCGGCTTTTTCCACCACACCCACCGGCAGGCCGGTGAACGTTGGGGTGTCGAAGGCGCCGATGTCGACCTTGCGA
The DNA here is from genome assembly GCF_001579805.1 of Pseudomonas azotoformans. NCBI lineage: Bacteria > Pseudomonadati > Pseudomonadota > Gammaproteobacteria > Pseudomonadales > Pseudomonadaceae > Pseudomonas > Pseudomonas azotoformans. The sequence continues at coordinate 4,873,299 of NZ_CP014546.1, forward strand.
TCGGTAACAAAATAGTCAGTGCTGCCACGGTGGAAGGTTTTTTCCGGGTCCGGCAGGAAGAAGTGCGCGGTGCGGCCGCTGGAGGCGCGCGCCAGGTCCGGGCGGTCTTCAAGCACGTCATCCAGGCGCTGGCGGTAATAGGCGGTGATGTTCTTCACATAGCCCATGTCCTTGTAGCGGCCTTCGATCTTGAACGAACGCACGCCCGCTTCGACCAGCGCACGAATGTTGGCGCTCTGGTTGTTGTCTTTCATCGACAGCAGGTGCTTTTCAAAAGCCACGACGCGGCCCTGGTCATCTTTCAAGGTGTACGGCAGGCGGCAGGCCTGGGAGCAATCGCCCCGGTTGGCGCTGCGGCCGTTCTGTGCGTGAGAGATGTTGCACTGCCCGGAAAACGCCACGCACAAGGCGCCGTGGATGAAGAACTCGATGGCGGCATCGGTTTCGTCGGCGATGGCACGGATTTCCTGCAGGTTCAGCTCACGGGCCAATACCAGCTGCGAAAAACCAGCCTGGTCGAGAAATTTGGCGCGGCCCAGGGTACGAATGTCGGTCTGGGTGCTGGCGTGCAGCTCGATGGGCGGAATATCCAGCTCCATCACGCCCAGGTCTTGCACGATCAGCGCGTCGACGCCAGCGTCGTAGAGCTGATGGATCAGCTTGCGCGCGGGTTCCAGTTCGTTGTCATGCAGGATGGTGTTGATCGTGGTGAAGACGCGCGCGTGGTAACGGCGGGCGAATTCCACCAGGGACGCGATATCGCTCACGTCGTTACAGGCGTTATGGCGCGCGCCGAAGCTCGGGCCGCCAATGTACACGGCGTCGGCGCCGTGCAGGATAGCCTCGCGCGCGATGGCGACATCGCGGGCAGGGCTGAGCAATTCCAGGTGATGCTTGGGCAAGGACATAGTTTTTTTAGTCAGGCTTGTCACGGTTGAGGCGCGCATTGTAGCTGTGAAATGCCTGACCGGCACCCACTCAGGCTTGAGCGGCCATCGCAGTGACTTCCACGCGCATGCCCTCTACCGCCAACGCGGCAACGCCAACCGCCGCACGCACGGGCCAGGGCTTGGCAAAGAAGCGCTTGTAGACCTCGTTGAAGGCCGCGCGATCAGCCATATCCGTCAGATAAATGGTCAGGTGCATCACCCGGCCCATGGAGCTGCCGGCCTTTTCCAGGGCGACTTTCAAGGCTTGCAGGGTGCATTCGCTTTGCAGGGTGATATCGCCCAGCTCCAGGCTGCCATCGGCGCGGGTCGGGATCTGGGTGGACACCAGGATGCCGTTGAAGCCGATCACATCCGAAGAAATCGAGTCGGCATCGGGATCCGGGGTGTAGTGCAGGTCGTGGTTGGCCATGGGCGCCTCTCATTGGCAGGTTCAGAAAGGCGCCCATGGTCCCCGAAAAATACCGCAGGGGCAAACTACGCCCAGCGGCGGAACAACACGCTGGCATTCACGCCGCCAAAGCCGAAGCCGTTGGACAGCGCGTATTCAATCGGCATCGGCCGGGCTGCACCGCGCAGCAGGTCCAGGCCATCCGCAAGCACGTCGGGGTTTTGCAGGTTGAGGGTGACCGGGGCGACCTGATCACGCAGGGCGAGTACGGTGAAAATGGCTTCGATACCGCCCGCAGCGCCCAACAGGTGCCCGGTGACAGATTTGGTCGAGCTGATCGCCGGGCTGCCGTTGGCGCCAAATACCGTCCTGATCGCGGCCAGTTCGCCTTTGTCGCCTACCGGTGTGGAAGTCGCGTGAGCGTTCAAGTACTGCACCTGGGCCGCCTCGATTCCGGCCTGGCGCAAGGCTTGCTGCATGGCGCGTCGCGCACCGTCGCCGTCTTCCGGGCCGGCCGTCATGTGGTAGGCATCGGCACTGGTGCCGTAGCCCACCAACTCCGCAATCGGTTGTGCGCCACGCGCCAGGGCATGCTCCAGTTCTTCGATAACGAGGATGCCGGCACCTTCGCCCATGACAAAACCGTCGCGCGCCTGATCGAATGGCCGCGAAGCCAGCTCGGGTGTGTCATTGAAGTCGCTGGACAGGGCTCGCGCTGCGGCAAAACCGGCCAGGCTGACCCGATGAATCGCCGCTTCCGCGCCGCCGCATACCGCTACATCGACTTCACCGGCACGAATCATCCGCGCCGCGTCGCCGATAGCCTGCACACCAGCAGCACAGGCGGTCACCGGCGCCCCCAGCGGGCCTTTCAAACCGTAATTGATCGACACATGCCCAGCGGCCATGTTGCTCAAGAAGGACGGGATGGTAAACGGCGATAAACGCCGTGGGCCTTTGCTGTCAGTGGTGCGTACTGCATCGGCAATCGCCGGGAAACCGCCGACGCCAGACGCAATGATGGTCGCCGTGCGCTCCTGTTGTTCCACTGTGTCCGGCGCCCAGCCGGCCCTGCTTCAAGGCTTCATCCGCCGCCGCCAGCGCGAACAGGATAAAGCGGTCCATCTTGCGTTGTTCCTTGGTTGCCAGCAGGCGATCCGGGTCAAATCCGGCTTCAGGGTCCTGCAGGTTGCTTTGTACCTGGCCACCGATGCTGACGGCCAAATCCCCGATCAACTCTTCCGGCAGGCGACGGATGCCCGATTGCCCGGCCAACAGGCGGCGCCAGGTGGATTCCACGTCAGCGCCCAACGGCGTCAGCGCGCCCATGCCTGTCACAACGATGCGTTTACTCATGATCAATCGACTCCGGTTGCGGTGAGGGAACAGACCCTATGGACGTCACTATCATCATGAAAGTAACATGGCATCACACACATTTGCACTGACCCACAGGAAACGCCATGCAACGCAAGTCCCTCATCAGCGACGAATGCCCGATCGCCCGCAGCCTTGAGCGGGTAGGGGAGTGGTGGAGCATTCTGATCATGCGCGACGCCTTGCACGGCCTGCGCCGCTTCGACGAGTTCTCGCGCAGCCTGGGTATCGCGCCGAATATGCTCACGCGCCGTTTGAATGGCTTGGTGGAGGCGGGGATGTTGGAGCGTCGGCCCTACAGCGAGCGACCGCCACGCTACGAATATGTGCCGACGGCCAAGGGTGAGGATTTCAGCGTGGTGCTGATGTCGCTGGTGGCCTGGGGCAACCGGCATTTCGCCGAAGAAGGCCACAGTGTGGAAGTGGTAGAGCGTGCGACCGGGTTGCCGGTGCAGCCGGCGATGGCGAATGCCGCAGGCCAATGTGTGCCGTTGGACCAGTGCACGATCCAAGCCGGTCCAGCCGCCAGCGCAGGGATGCGCCAGCGGTTGGGGGCGATGCCGGATTGATTAGAGCAAGGTGAACGGATAGTCGACGATCAGCCGCAACTCATTCAGGTCACCATCACGTTGGTCGGCGTTCGATGCCACGATCGCATCGCGGACACGCAACGACAGGTTTTTCGCCGGGCCACTCTGGATCACGTACTTGGCCTCCAGGTCGGTTTCGTGGTGCGCGCCGTCGGCGCCGTAGTCGCCCACATAGGCGCTGTGATCCGGTGTGTGGGTGCCATTGATGTCCGAGCCGTTGATGTAGCGGCCCATGAAGCTCAGCCCTGGCACGCCATAACTGGCCATGTTCAAGTCATACCGAATGCCCCAGGACTGTTCGCCCGGCCCGTTGAAGTCCCCCCACTGCACCGAGTTGGCCAGGTACACCGAATCGCCGCCTTCGCCCGCGCCGTTGTTGCCGGTGCCGATGTAGTCAAACGGCGTGTCGCCATGCACTTTCTGGAACGACAGCGTCAACGTGTGCGCCTGCAGGAACGAGTACGCCGCCGCTAGTGAGTAGGTGGTGTTGTTGATCGCGCCGGCCTTGGCGCTGCCAGTATCGAGGGTGCGATAGAGGTTGCCGTCCAGCGCGAGTGACTGGTCATGGGCCAGCGGGATCACGTAGTTGAGGTTGGTGTAGTACTGGCGCCAGATGTCTTCCAGTTCACCGGCATAAACGGTTGCGCTCAGGGACGGGCTGAAGGTGTATTTGCCACCGACGAAACTGGCACTGTTGGCGGCGATATTGGCGTAGGTCGCGTAGATATCGTGGTCATGGTTGCTGGTCATGCCACTGTTGGTGCTGGTGAAGTGTCCGGCTTCCAGGTCCAGGCCGGCGATTTCACTGCTGGTCAGGTCGAAACCGGTGGCGGTCTGCGGCAACAGGCGGGTGCCGCCGGTGGCGAAGACCGGGGCGGTGGGTTGCATGTCACCGAATTTGAGCTGGGTCTTGGAGATCTTGATCTTCACCGCCGCACCCACGGAGCCGTAGGCGTCTTCGGGGTCGCCATGCCGGTCGGTCGGTAGGTTGCCGGTGCCGGCGTCCGCGTGGGTGGCGTCCAGTTTCAGCCCGCCGTAGGCGTAGGCATCCACGCCGAAGCCGATAGTGCCCTGGGTGAAGCCCGAGGCGTAGTTGAGCATCGCGCCCTGGGTCCAGTCTATGTTATCGGCCCGGCCACCTTCGCGATTACGGTTCATGTAGTAGTTGCGCAACAACCCGGTGACGCTGCTGCCTTCGATAAACCCCTTGGAGTCCGCCTGGTCGGTGACCGTTTCGGCAAACGCCAGTTGACTGATACTGGCACACACCGCCAGTGCTAACAGGCTCGACTGTTTAATCATGTTGTAACTTCCCCGGGAGAATGAACGCGCGCACAGAAACACCGCACTGATTGGAGGGTGCATAAAGGTGTATGGGCAGATGTTTGCAGGTGAGCTGTTACGGTTTTTTATTGTGTTCGGCGTGGTTGCCGAGCTTGATTCTAAGCCCAGTCTGCGGGGCCTGTAGCGGGCCAAGGGATGAAACTCGATTAATTAAACTTCACTATTTTTAATCGACTGCGGGTGTAGCGTGGACGCTGTCTTAGCCGCTCTGCTTCGACAAAATCCTTTGGTTGCCGCCGCAGATTCTGCGGCGGATTTTTTTGCGTGGCCGGGTTAGTTGAACTCACCTATGCTGCGCGACACCATTGGCATCCACCCTTCGAGACGCTGCATGAGCCTGAAATCCACCCACCTGCCGGCCTTGATCGCGTTCGAATGCGTGGCCCGTCATATGAACTTCGCGCGGGCGGCGGCCGAGATGGAGGTCACGCCCACGGCGATGTCCAAGACCATCAGGCAGCTCGAAGCGCAATTGGGCGTGCGCCTGTTCAACCGCACCACGCGCAGCGTGGCGTTGACCGAGTCGGGCAGCCAATTGCTCGACACCTTGGCCCCGGCCCTGGAGCAGATCCGCTTCTCGGTGCAGCAGGTACACGACACCGCCAGCCGCCCGTATGGCGCGTTGAAAATCAACAGCTCCTACGTGGCCTACGCCTCGCTGATCGAACCCCATGTGGCGGCGTTTCTCGCGCAGTACCCGGACATCAGCCTGGATATCGCCCTGGACAATGGCTTGAGCGACATCATCGGCGCAGGCTTCGACGCCGGTATCCGCCTGGGCCAGGCTTTGCAGCGTGACATGATCGCGGTGCCGCTGGGGGCGTCGCAGCCGATGGTGGCCGTGGCCACGCCGGAGTACCTGGCACGCTCGGCGCCGTTGAACACACCTGAAGACCTGCTGGCCCACGACTGCATCCATCAGCGTTTGAGCAGTCGCGGGCCGCTGATGGATTGGACGTTTCGCATCGGCAAGGCCAATGTCGAGCTCCAGGTGAAGGGACGCCTGGTGCTGGATGAGATGCGCACCACCTTGTCGGCGGCGCGCCTGGGGTGTGGCGTGGCCCTGGTGTTCCGGCCGTTTGCCCAGGCGGACATCACCAGCGGCGCGTTGGTAGCGTTGCTGGAAAAATACGCGGCGCCCGCCGAGACCTTCCACCTGTATTACGCCAACCGTGCGCAAATGCCCGGAAAGCTCCGGGCATTTATCGACTTCTTCCAGGCGCGTAACCGTCAGGCCACCGAGTAGCCGCCGTCGGCCAGCAGGGCGTGACCGGACACGTAGCTGGCATCTTCCGAGCCCAAGAACGCCACGACCGTCGCCATCTCTTCAGCCGTGCCGAAACGACTGGCGGGCGTGCTGGCGGCGAACGCCTGCTGGGCTTCCACCGACGGCCAGATCCCGCGATGGTGGAAGGGTGTTTCGATCAGCCCTGGGCACAGCGCATTCACCCGTACCCCTTGCTTGAACCACTCGATGGATGCGGTCTTGGTCATGCCCACCACGGCGTGCTTGGTGCCGATATACAGCGCGGCATTCTCGAAACCGATCACGCCGCCCATGGATGCATTATTGATGATGCTGCCACAGCCCTGTTCCAGCATCACCTTGGCTTCGTACTTCATGCAGTTGAAGACGCCACGCACATTGGGTTCGAACACCAGGTCGAAGCGCGCGTTGTCCTGCTCGATCAGTGGTGCGAACACGCCTTCGGTGCCGGCATTGTTAAAGGCGATGTCCAACTGGCCGTAGGTGTCCACGGCAAACTGGACCATGGCAATGATGTCGGCTTCGCGGGTCACGTCGACCACGATAGAGGAAGCGATACCGCCCTGGGCGGTGATCTCGGCAACCACGTCGTCCAGCTCGCTCTGGCGGCGGGCAGCGGCAACGATCTTTGCGCCGCGTTGAGCCAGGACAACGGCGGCCGCACGGCCAATGCCAGAGCTGGCGCCGGTGATCAGCGCGACTTTGCCTTCAAGCTGGCGGGGAGTGGATAAGGTCATGGAAAGCTCCGTTTGTGTGCTGCGCAATGCGGTGTGCTTGCGCTATGGGCACAGGTTACGGTGAGGGATTGCCTCCGATAATCCACGCAAACACAAACGAGTTATGCGCTTGAAGTTCATAATTGCCTGGGATGTGCCGATCGTCCGCATGTCACAAGACTGTTGCACTCACCCTTCAATAATCCCTGTCCCCACGCCCAAACAGGAGATAGGTGATGCAGGTCAATCCGGTCGACAGCAAACCCACCGCAGGCGCCAACGTGAACTGGAACAAAGCGGTATCCAGGGCGGTAGACAATCAACCGGGCGACAATGGTCTCGGCCCTGACACCCGACGCCCAAGCGGGGACTTTCGTTCTGCCCAGCAGATCATCGACGACAACCCGTTGCTGAAAAACCTCGGCAACCAGAGCGGTGTGAAGGACAAGCTGCGCGAGCGCGTCGGTGATTTCGAACATGACCCAGACGCCGCCTACCGCGCCAGCCGCGTGCTGGAACACATCGAGAAACTCGACGAGAACGGCAAGCCGACAGTCAAGCGCGCCGAACTCAATGACGCTGGCAATGGGCGTATCGACGGGTTCACCAAAGGCGGCGATGCCCGCCACGGGACAGAGGCCGGGCGCCTGCAGGACTTTGGCAAATACGGCTGGGACACGCTCAAGGGCGAACTGCCGCAACCCAAGCCGAAAACGCCGCCCAAGGGTGACGCACCGTCCAACCACCTGCCACTGCCAGGCGAAGGCCGGCCGATGGGCGATACCCGCAGCGCACAACAGATCATCGATGACAACCCGCTGCTGAAAAACCTCGGCAATCAGGGCGGGGTCAAGGACAAGCTGCGCGAGCGTGTCGGTGATTTCGAACACGACCCCGATGCCGCCTGGCGTGCCGCCCAAGTACTCAACTATGTCGAGAACTACGACGAAACCGGCAAGCACATCGACGGCGGTGACGTCGGCAACGGCCGCATCGACGGCTTCACCAAGGACGGTGAAGCCCGCCATGGGACCGAGGCGGGCCGTCTGCAGGACTTTGGCAAGTACGGCTACGAGAACCTCAAGGGCCTGGACGGTAACAGTGCCGACGACCAGATCAAGGACCTCAACGCCAAGGCCACGGAAGACGCGGTGAAGGCGGCTGGAGGGGACGCGTCCAAGGTCGGCGCCGACTATTTCACCACCGGCAAGACCAGCGCCAGCGGCGCCGATAAAGTCGCTGCGATCATCCAGCTGTCTACAGGCTTGGCCAACTACAAGGCCGGGGCGGATGCCTTCGCCCACCAGGGGCCGGATGCCGCCAAAGAGTGGTCAGGCGAGGGCAAGTCCCCAGGCGAGCAACGCGAAGACTTCATCAAAGACGTGCAAAGCCGCATCGACACGCTGAGCAAGGACCCGGACGTACAACAATTCCTCAACACCCAGGGCACCGCGCAACTGCAGAAAGTGGTCGCCGCCGACCCGGCACTCAAAGCGGAAATGGAGCGGCGCCTGGAAGCCTCATCCAGCACCGATGCCTTGGAGAGTGCCTTCGCCGCCAAGGGCGCCAGCACCACCGACGCACTGTCGAGTTTTATCAAGTACCCGGACTTCTACGCCCAGGCCCTGGGCAAGCAGCCGGACTACAAAAAGGCCTTGGACAACGCGCCGCAGGCGATCAAGGACAAGGTCCAGGCCGAGTACGCACACATCACGTCCGGCAAGGAAATGTCCGACCTGATTGCCAGTGGCATGCCGGCCGACAAGGCGGTGATCCAGTCCGGGGTGAACAAGGTGATCTTCGACGCGGTGCTCGATGACAAGACCGTGCAAGCCGGCACCTCGACGTTCAACGACGCTGCCGCCAAGCTGGGTCGCGAGGACTTGCTCAAGGGCCAGACCATCGATGACTTCTACCGTGGCCTGGGTGTCAGCGGCGCCAATGATCCGCGCCTGGAACAGGTGATCAACGACAACATTGCCGCGTTCACGCCTCCGGGAGAAGCTCCGCCGAAGACCGCCGATATCATCAGCGGTATCCGCGCGGTGGACGATGCGATGCGTGGCGGCGCCAAGTTCGACGATGCGATCAAGAAAGTCCAACTGAGTTGGGGCGGTAACCTCCCGTCCGGGGTCAGCGATGCGTATAAAACCGGGGTGATGCACGGCGTGTCCGGCGTGTTGCTCGCCGGGGCTATCGGCACGCGTATCGCCAGCGGTAAGGGCGGCAGCACGGCGCAGACGGTGGGCCAGTCATTCCAGGCGGCGGGTCTGTTCCTGGAGGGCGGCGCCAAGTTTGTCCAGGATCAGTTCGACCGCACCAAACAAGGCACCTACAAGTTTGACGCGCCCAAGTACGTGAAAGACGTGGAAAACATCGGCAAGAGCCTGGGCGGCGTGGCGGGTAACGTGCTCGGCCTGGTGACCGGGGCGATTTCTGCGAAGAACTCCGCCCAGAGTGGTGACAAGGTCGGCGCAGGCTTCCAGGGCACCTTTGCCGGGCTCAATGGCCTGTCGGCGGTGGCGGGCGCAGTAGAAGTGGCCACGTACGTGGTGCCGCGAATCACGACCGTGGCGGCAGGTGTCGCCGAAGCCGCAGGTGTTATCGGCGGTGCCGCAGGCGCCTTGGCCGGTGCCGTGGGCGGTATTGCTGCAGTCGGCGGGCTGATCTACGCGATCATTGCCGACATCAAGGCCGACAATGCACGCAAGAAACAGCAAGAGGATTGGTACACCGGGCTCAAGGACCAATTGGATGATTTTGGCGTTACACCGCCGCCCTTGGACGTGATCATCGCGCCGAAGAACGGCTATATCGAGGTGGGCAACCCCAGCGCCAACTACTGACCGACGGAAGGGCGCTCACGCCTGGGTCAATGCCGCGCGGTAGGCAAACAACCCAGGCGTGCCACCCGTCATGACGAACAACACATTGTCGCCACGGCGAAAACGACCTTGGCGCAGGTCGGCCAACACCCCGGCAAACGCCTTGCCGGAGTACACAGGGTCGACCAGCAAGCCCTCAAAACGGGCCATCAGGTGCACGGCGTCCACCATGGCCTCAGTGGGCACGCCGTAACCTTCGCCCAGTTGACCGCCGTCGACATGGATAACCGCTGCGTCGAGGTCGGCCTTGCTGCCGAGCAAGGCCAGCGTCTCCAGCGTCAATTGCAAGGTTCGGTGGGTGCTGGTCTGTTGATCATGGAGTACGGAAAACGACTTGACGATGGAAGCGCCCCTGCCCAGTAGCTCAAAGCCCGCAGAGAGCCCCGCGTGGGTGCCAGAGCTGCCGTTGGCCACCACTACTTGAGTAAAGGCGAGATCGAGTGACGCTTCCTGGCGAACGATTTCCGCAGCGCAGCGCGCATAACCCAGGCTGCCTGCCGCCGTCGACCCTCCGGTTGGAAGCACCAAGACCTTGCGGCCTTGTTCGCGCAGGTGTGCCGCCCTGGCCTCGGCCCCGGCCAACGCGTCAGCGCCCTTGGCCAGCACATGCATTTCGGCACCAAACAGCTGGTCCAGCAGCACGTTGCCGTTGAGTTCATACTCGAGCTCCGTCTTGGGCACCGAGCGTGTGAGTACCAATTCGCAGGCGATTCCCAGCCGTGCGCAGACGGCCGCGGTCAAGCGTGCATGGTTCGACTGAATACCGCCCACGGTGATAATCGTGTCAACGCCTTGTGCAAGCGCAGCCCCCAGGTGAAATTCCAGCTTGCGCAGCTTGTTGCCACCACCGCCGATGAGCATGTGGTCATCACGCTTGAGGAACAGGCCAATGCCTTGTTCGACCAAGCCCAAGTGCTGTTCCAACCGAGACGCCCGCTGAATCGGGGTTGGGCCTTGCAGCAGGTCGGCCTTGGGAAAGGCGCTGAGTGCGGTATCCAGTGGGGTTTGCATGGGGAAAGCCTCGTCGCTCAGGGTGATGACGGATGACTTTATGCACAAACGCGCCAGCAATAAATGGACCGGCCGTTTGCTGTCTACTAACCTGAGGTTAGCAATCCAGCCTTTGCGCTTCAAAGTAGAAAAGTAGCGTGAGTTAGTAATAGTCGAACCCGAAGTACTTAATACGCCGCTATCTAACTTATAAAGTTATCGCTCCGATAGTGAGTGTTGACGAACTTAACAAGCGTGCGTATTTTTCTGCGGCCTTGTTGTTAGCGTCGTTTTTTAAGGTGTGAAGATTCGCTCATGAGCAAACTCAGGCAGATGGAAGTATTTGTGGCAGTGGTCGAAGCTGGAAGTTTCGCCGACGCTGCTTTATTGGTGGGTATGTCAGCCGTCATGGTAGGCCGTCACATTCAAAGCCTGGAAACCACACTCAACACCAAATTGATTCAAAGAACAACGCGACGTCAATCGGTGACGGGCGAGGGCCGGCTGTTTTACGAGGAAGCCAAACTCGCGTTGGAGCAGGTCAAGTATGCCTACAGCCTGGTCGAGGCCTCCACCGGCAAGCCCAGCGGGTTGTTGCGCATCACCGCGCCCATGACATTGGGGGTTTCCCTGGTGGCGCCGTTGGTCTCGGACTTTATGCGCGCTTACCCGGACATCCAGATCGAGTTGATCCTGAGCAACGAGGTCATGGACCTGTATGAAAGCTCATTCGATATAGGCTTCAGGATTTCCGAACTGATCGAAGCCAATCTGATTGCCAAGCCGCTTCCGCCTTATCGCATGGTGATCTGTGCGGCGCCTCAGTACCTCCAGGCGCGGCAAACACCCACCTCGCCCGAGGATTTGCGTACGCACGATATTCTGACGCACACCTCCTGGAGCAACACATTTGCCTGGTCGCTGAAAAGCGGCGATGCGGAGTTTCCCTGGCCAGAGCGCGCAGTGCTCAAGAGCAATGACGGCCAGGTGTTGCTCCAGGCCGCCATTGCAGGTAACGGCATACTGATGCAGCCCGACTTTCTGGTCGCCAATGCCGTTAAAGACGGCAAGCTGGTCAGCATCATGGAGGCATTTTTGCCTGAGCCCAAGCCGGTACAAATTGTGTACCCGCGCCAGAAAAAGTCCCTGCCCAAGCTGGCGGCTTTTGTCGACTTCGTCATGGCCCGCCTGGGCTAACGCGCGTTTTCGCCCAGGTTGTCAGGCGGGATGTTGTACATCCGCAAGGCTTCTGCCATGACCCGACTGAACACCGGAGCCGCTACCAGCCCGCCAAAATAGCCGTTTTTGCGTGGGTTATCGATGACCACCACAATGGCAAACCGAGGATCCTGCACGGGCGCAAAACCCGCGAAGACGGAGCGGTAGGCGTTCGCTGTATAGCCCTTTACGCCGGTACTGGTTTTGCGCGCCGTGCCGCTTTTACCGGCCACATGGTAGCCAGGCACCTTGGCCCGGAATATGCCCTTGGGGGCTTCGATGACTTGTTGCAGCATGTGCTTGAGGGTATCGGCGACCGTTTGTGGGATCACCTGCACCGGGGCCGGCGCCGATGACCGGCGTAGCAGGGTGATCGGCACACTTTTGCCACCGTCTGCCAGGATCGCGTAGGCCTTGGCTAATTGGACAGCCGTGACAGACAACCCATACCCATATGAAAGCGTCGCGGTCTCGGGCCGGGCGCCATTCCCGGTAATTGGGCAAGTTGCCGGCGCGCTCACCGGGAAAACCCAGCCCGGTGTCTTGCCCCAGGCCGACACGGCGCATCAGGTCGAAGACCTTTTCACCGCCGATATCGAATGCCACCTTGCTCATTCCCACGTTGCTCGAGCGGATCAGGATGCCGGTCATGTCCAGCACCGGCCCCTGGGTCCTGGACAGGTCTCGGATCGTATACCGGCCAATCTTGAGGATCCCCGAACCGACCTCGACGGTATCGGTAGGCTTCCAGCGCCCGGACTCCAGCGCCGCGCTCATGGAAAAGGGCTTCATCGTCGAGGCCGGTTCAAACACATCAATCAAGGCCCGGTTGCGCATCATCACCGGTTGGAGATGGCTTCGGTTGTTGGGGTTGTAGGTGGGGTAATTGACCATGGTCAGCACCTCCCCGGTGCGGACATCCATGATGACCACGCTGCCTGCGAAGGCATCATTGGCGCTGATGGCGTCCTGAAGCTCCCGGTTTGCCATGTATTGCAAGCGCAGGTCCAGCGACAACGCCAGGTCCTGCCCTGGCCTTGCCGGCTTGGCGGTACCCAGGTCGCGGATGAGGCTGCCACGCCGGTCCTTCAGGACTTGCTGGCGTCCCGCAACCCCTTTCAACACATTGTCGAACGCCAATTCGATGCCTTCGCTGCCTTTGTCGTCGAGATCGGTGAACCCCACGACATGGGCGGTCAGAGCACCTGCCGGATAGAAACGACGGGATTCCTCCAGGCTGTACACGCCGGGGATGTGGTTGTCATGGACCCCGTGGGTGATCGCATCGGCTTTGTCCGGTGGCAGGCGCCGGCTCAGGTAAACAAACTCTTTATGCGCGTTTTTTTTCAGGAACGCGGCCAGCCGTGGTACAGGTATCTCCAGCAGCGCCGCCAGCAACGGCCATTTGTCTTGCGCAATGGCAAGCTCCCGGGCATTGGCCCAAAAGGAAATGACGGGGGTACTGACAGCCAGCGGTTCGCCATTTCTATCGGTGATCAGGCCGCGCTGCGCGGGAAGTGGGAGATGGCGCAGGCTGCGGGCATCCCCTTGTTTTATCAGGAACTGCCGGTTGATGACCTGCAAATCGAGGATGCGCCAGGAGATCAAAGCGACCAGCGCTGCAAAGAGTGAGATGACCACTCGAAAGCGCCAGGGGAATTCAGTGACAGGCAGGTTCATAGAAATGGCTTACTGGCTAAACCATTCAGGTGTGTCGATATTGAGTTTTTCCAGGGTGGCGGAGTTAATGCTGCCGGTGATATTCAACTCCAAGTCCATTTGAAACAGGAACAGCGCGGTTTCGGTCTCCTGCCCGACGATGCCATCGATCTCCCCGGTGTAATACTCCCGCTCGGCCAGGGCCTTTTGTACGCAAACAACCAAGGCAACGCCCTGGCGTGAGGCCAGTGCATCAGACAGTAAGTAAGGGGTCGTGTAATACGGCTGTTGCATGTTCTTCTTTAGTGAATCGGCAACGTTATACAGCCCATAGGCAGGGACAGGTGCCTGGGAGGCCTGAGTGCATGTCGCAACTAACAAACACCCAGACAGTACAGCGCCGTGAACCCTAACCTTGTTGCATATCCTATTCACGGTACTGCCTCGTTGCGTTGATTTGAAAGCGTGTATCGGTTTTACGATACAGCAGGGATACACGCTAAAAAACGCAGCACGGGTACTTTTTGAATTAACCGTTGGTTTGGAATGAGTGCGAGATAAAACGGCGGCGTCTGCCAATGTCCTTGACGGACTCGACCAAGGTCCTGAGGGGGCCTTCGGCTTTGTCGTAAAAGGCATAGAACCGTGCGCAGGCCAGGGGCGGTAGACCTTCAGCTGCCCCCAGCTCTTTAATACCTTCGCGCAGTTGGCTACGGGCCAAGGGTGCAACGGCAAAACCGGCCAGGGCGGCGGAAATGCACCCGGCCATGCTGCTGCTCTCGAATGCTAGCCGCCAATGCCGCCCTGCACCTGACAATGCGCGGATGGCGGCTTCACGATACACACAGGGCTCCGGGAATACCGCCAGTGGAACAGGGCTGTCATCAGTGAGTACGGCCTTTGAATTGAACGCCCACACCAGCGGTTCTTCCCACAGCAGATCGCCTTCATCCGTCACTCGGCTGCACTGTTTGCCGAACACCACATCGAGTTTGCCTTGCTGCTGCTGTTGCAGTAGATCAGAGGTGATGCCGACTTTCATTTCAATGGCCGTGCGCGGAAAACTGCGCCCGAAGACTTGCAGTACCTCGGCCAACCACGTGCCTGCGAAATCCTCGGAAGAGCCAACACGGATTCGGCCCTCGACATTCGAGCCGCGCAACTTTGCGCGAAACTCCCGTTCCAGCGAGGTGATGTTTCGCGCATAGGTGTAGAGCAATTCTCCCTCGGGGGTCAGCGCCAGACGGCGGGTTGTCCGGGTCAGCAGCCGGACCCCGACGTCGTCCTCCAGACGCTTGATATGGCCACTGACGGCCGAAGGCGTGATGGCCAGCACCTCCGCTGCTGAGGCGAAACTGCTTGAATCGACCACCGTCAAAAAGGTCCGCAGCAGGGAGAGATCCAGGGAAACGGCGGCATTGTCCAGGCTCACGGCATTCACCTCAAAAAGTTGTCAATCAGTCGTAATTCATCATGAATCAGTTTGTTTCGCGGCGATAGCATCTGTCTGAGCTAATCGCCTGGAGCCTGAACCACCATGAATTACGCCTTTGTGTCCACACCGCTGTTGAACGTCGGTTATCTGGAATGGAACCCCGGCTCGAACAGAGTCGCCGTACTGGTGCATGGCTGGCCGGACAGTCCTGAAACCTGGATGCGCACCGCAACAGCCTTGGCCGATGCCGGCTTTCGCGTATTGGCGCCGGCACTGCGGGGGTTCGCGCCCACCACGTTCCGTGACCTCGACACACCACGCAGTGGCGCATTGGCAACCTTGGGGCTGGACCTGCTGGATTTCATCGACGCCCTGGATTTGCAAGCGCCCGTGCTGGTCGGCCATGACTGGGGAGCCAGGGCTGTTGCCAACGCCTGCGGGCTCCGGCCGGGTGTTGCTTCGGCCTTGGTGATGGTGTCGGTGGGCTACGGGACCAATGATCCTCATCAACCCATTTCCCTCCAGCAAGCGCGAAATTACTGGTATCACTGGTTTATGGCGACACCCAGGGGGCGCGAAACAGTTGAACAGAATCGGCATGAATTCGCCCGCACTCTGTGGGAGACCTGGTCACCTGCCGGATGGTTTACGGAGGACGATTTCCAGACCGCCAGCCGTGCATTCGAGGGGCCGGATTGGGCGGAGGTGGTGTTGCATTCCTACCGCCATCGATGGGGATTCGTTGACGGCGATGCGGTATCGGATGCCGCAGATTTGAAACTGATTCCAGCCCCGGTCCTGTCGCTACCAACCCTGGTCCTGCATGGCGGTGCCGATACGTGCAACCACCCAGACAGCTCCAAAGGCCGTGAAGCGTTCTTTTCCGGGCACTACGAACGGGTCGTTATCGAGGGGGTGGGGCATTTTCCACAGCGCGAGGCGCCTGAATTGATTGCCTATGAAATCTTGAGATTTCTGCAGCAAGCCACCCGGGTCGGTTAAACCCTGCGGTTCCATTCAGTTTTGTTCCAGCGCACTCGACAGCCATTGATCAACCGGGGCGTTGGAACTTTTTTTGCCAGCAAGGAAAGCGGAGCGGGGCGCTTTACTCCTTGACGTCCATGAATTCTTCAGCCCACGCCACGTAGTTTTCCGGCAGCGTGTAGGTGTGCGTCAACTCGGTGGCACTGAGGTTATCGGTGCTGTGGGTCAACTGGCGTTGGGCACGCAGGCTGTCATAGGTCGCCTTGATCGCGGCAAAGTAAGCGCCGTGGCCGGCAACCACCACACGCACGCCGAGACTCGCCAAGCGCTTGGCGTCATTGAGCTTGGGATTGCCGTAAGTCACCAGCATCAGTGGCACCGTCAGGTTCTCTGCAATCTTCTCCAGATGCTCGAAGTCCGCTACACCGACCATGCAAATCCCATCGGCGCCGGCTTTCTGATACGCCAGGGTGCGCTCGATGACGGCTTCGGTCGGCAACACACCGGCATTGGTCCGGGCAATGATCGACAACTCAGGATCAACACGGGCTTCCAGCGCGGCGCGGACCTTGCCGATGCCTTCTTCAATGGAGATCAGGTCGGTGGACTTGCGGCCAAACTGCGCGGGCAGCAACGTGTCTTCAATGGTCAACGCGGCCACACCGGCACGCTCAAGCTCTTCGACGGTGCGCATCACGTTCAGCGCGTTACCGTAGCCGTGGTCGGCGTCGGCAATGAACGGCAACTGGGCAACACGCCCGATACGGGTGGCTTGCTCAACGAACTCACTCAGGGTGATCAGCGCGAAATCGGGTGCGGCCAATACTTGTAACGACGCAACGGAGCCACCGAGGATGCCGACTTCAAAACCCAGGTCAGCGGCAATGCGCGCCGACATCGGGTCAAAGACGGATGCGGTTTCAACGCAGGTTGGGGTGGCAAGCAATTCACGGAATGTGCGGCGCAGGGCTGAGTGAGAAATCTTTGGCATGGGCTTTCCTGGTTCTGGTCATCGTCTTGTGACGATCAATGTCTATTCGTGGTGGGGCGAGATTAACATGCGGGTGGAGGGGAGATGATGACGTTTCAGCATTAGGGTGGGGGCTAATGCCAGGATGAGCTGATTGAATTCCAGAAATGCAGTTAGAGTGGTCAGCATTGCCTCAAGTGCTGCGTGAAAAATGAACTCTCCGCTTTTTGTTTCTCTGGACGGGCCTAAAGGCACCGGCAAAACCACGCTGCTGGAGGCCGTAACGGCAGCGCTGAGGGCAGACAATATGAAAGTCATCCGGCTGTGCGAGAGAAAAAGCGATCCGTACAGAAGGGAAACCATGGCGCTTGTTAACGAACTGGCCAGGAATTCTTCGCGGGACATGGAATGGGCTGTGTGCGAACGCTTTGCTGACAGTCGTAGCTGGATTTCCCGGAACGTGCTGGCCCAGCAGCCGCGGGGCAGCATTATCCTGATGGATCGCTGGTATCCGTCTGATGCTGCGTTTCGACACACCATCCCATTTGCAGAGATTCTCCAGATGAATCTGGGGCGCAACGTGCGAGTGCCGGATCTGCATGTTGGAGTCGTCACCGCGCCGGATATTTCATGGGCAAGGGCAACGGCACGATCACGTGGATTGGGTGGCACGGTGATCCACAAGTACTCAGAGCATGTCGTGTGTACCGAGAGGTTCGAGAGAGCCGTTGCGGATCATGGTTGGGTGCTGTGCCGTAATGAAGGTACGGTCGAAGATGCGGTGAAGCAGGTGGTGGCTGAGATCCAGAAAATAGTGCGTTGATATGAACAGCCAGATACGTAATTTTACAAGTGGGCGATGTCAGATGTTCATGTATCGGTCAAAGCGCTGTTATAGCTGGTTAGCTTTCTATGAATGGGAGTGGGTGTTCATCTATATGTGTTCATGAAGCTTGTTCGTCAAGTACAACGGCAGCAGCGTCTGCTTGGAGATGGGCAACCTCAAATAGGAGGGAAAGACATTGCCGTGGTTCACGAAGAGTCCCGAAATCGCTATGTCCAGCGCCTTGCTCAAATTGTGGAGCCGAATGTTCATAAATTGATGCTCATGACAGACAGCTCTCTAGGGGGCCGCCCCCTTTTTCGGACCGCTGCAGCGCGTTCAGATTGAACGCGCTTGTCTGATTCATGCTGGACCGACTGAGCTCACCCCGAGGTGATTGAACCCGCCTGCTCTTGATACCCTTTGCGCAGTTTCTCCGTGATCAGCTTTTCCGCTTCACGCAAAGCACGTTCAGGGCTGTCGAGGGACTTGATCAGGGTCTGACCCTTGGTGCCGATACGGCCAAAATGCACCGTCACCTCGGCCTCTGCGACACCAATACGCCAGAACTTGTTTGAGTTGCCTTCACCGAAGGTGAACTCGCGCATCAAGGGTGTCGCTTCAGCGGTGACAGGTGACTCAGCCTCGATCTCGACGCTTTCCTCTACCTGTTCCGGTTCTGGCAGCGCAGGGGCTTCCTCACCTCGCAGGAGCGATTCGATGCGATTGAGTACGTCCTCCGGATCGCGCAGCCAGTCATGGCTAAGCACGTCGATGATCTTCCAGCCGAAACTGCGCAGCACCGTCGGGCGGAAGATGTAGCGCTCACGCACGTCCGTGGCCGCTGCGGTGTCGCCGTCCAGCAGCACGCCGAGGCTGAAGTGTTCGCCGCTGGCGTCACTGATCGCCAGGTCACAGCGGAACTGCGAACGCCCGACATATTCCTGGACCGAATGCCCGCGTTTGCGCAACGCGGCGGCGAGGGCGCTGCGCAGGTGGTCCTTGGGCAGGCTGACGGCAAAGGATTGCTTGGCGCCTGGGTTGAGGTTGGCGAGGATGCCTTGGGAGCGCGGCGCATCCCCAGTGGCACTGGCCTGGGCAAACTGCAGGAACGCACGCAATGCAGCGGCACCATCGTTGTGGGTGTTGGTGATGGCCTCGGACTCAATGCTGGAGACGATCGCCATGCGCTTGCGGGCGCGACTGAAGATCACATTCAGGCGTTTTTCCCCGCCACGCTGATTGATCGGGCCGAAGTTCATCAACATCTTGCCGTTCGGCCCTGGCGCGTAGCAGATGCTCAGGATGATCACATCACGCTCGTCCCCCTGGACGTTTTCCAGGTTCTTGACGAAAAGGCCATTGAATTGCCCGGCATCTTCACGCACATACTCGCGCTCAAGCCGTGTGGCAAAGGCCGAGTCGCTGCTGGCCAAGTCTTCCAACGCCTGCTCGATGGCGCCTTGCTGGGCCTCGGAAAACGCCACGATGCCCAGGCTCAGGCCGGTCTCGCGTTGCAGCAGTTCACGCACCAGGTTGGCGATATAGCGTGCTTCGGCCAGGTTGCTGCGGCTGAGATAGACACCGTCGCTCATCTTCAAGAAGCTGATCGGGCTTTCCAACAGCGTGTCGGCACCTTGGATCACGGCCTCGGTATCCGTGGAGTCCAGTGCGGCGTGGGCCGGGGCAGGGCGCTCGATACGACGGTCGGGAATGGTGATCAACCGCCCTTCATAGAACGCTGCGTTGGAGAAACTGATCAAGGCTTCGTGGCGGCTGCGGTAGTGCCACGCCAGCAGGGTCGCCGGCAGGTTACGCGCGGCTTGGCTGAGCAGGCTGTCGGCATCCAGGTTGATAGCGATCTGTTCGCCGTCCTCCATGGCAATCAGTTCGTTATCGTCCTGGTCGCCGGCACTGGAGAAGAAGTTGGTCGGTGGCAACTGCATCTCGTCACCCACCACAATCACCTGCTGCGCACGGCTCAGGGCCGGCACGGCTTCTTCGCTGGGTATCTGGCTGGCTTCGTCGAAAATCACCACGTCAAACAGGTCCGGCGTCAATGGCAGGGTGTCGGACACCGACAGCGGACTCATCAACCAGATGGGCTTGAGGTCGTTGATCACCCGGCCACTGTCACCACTGGCCATTTCACGAATGGAGCGATAGCGCATGGTCTTGCCCAGCTCATGCTCCAGTTCACGGCGACCCTTGGCGTAGGCTTTCTTGAACTCGCGCGCCTGGGCGTCCAGTTGCGTCACCGACATCGCCGATTGCTTCACATGCTCCAGAAAACGCTGGTGCAGCGTCGCGCTGAGCACATGAGCGTTGCCTTTGAGCAGGTTGCTTTCTGCCTGGCTGACCTGGCGCGCGGCCAAACTCAAGGCCGGGCCATCGAAGCGGGCCAGCTGTGGGTTGGCGCGGTACAGGCGGGTCAGGTTTTCCTGGGCAATCAAGCCGTCCAGTGCACGTTGCGCCAAGGCGTACTGTTGCACGACCGCGAGGCAGACAGGATTGGCCTGGTGCAGCTCATTGAGCAGGGGCAGGGTATCGGGCAGTTCGTCGAGTTCTTCACGCAGATCGCGCAGGTATTCCGCCAACTCGCCCAGGCTTGGCGCGAGGTCGAACACACAATGTTGCGCGACCAGCTCGGCCAGGCGCGCCAACGGCTGACGCAGGCTGGCTTCCTGGCGCACGCCGGGGAGGGCGTCCGGGTTACCCCGCAGGCTCTCGACCCACTGGCGCAACAGCGGTGATGCGCTGAGCTGCTGGAGCAGGGCTTGCAGGTTGTGCACGAACAGGTCGATGTCCGGGATGCCATAACGGCTTTGCAAGCGTTGCTGCTCGGCGTGTAACTCGGCCGTGGCGCGGTGCTCACCCGCCAGGTTGTCGAGCACACTGCGCAAACTCGGGCGAATCGCGTGCTGGCTGAAGTCGTAGCGTCGTTGCAATTCACCGCGCAGCCGCCACCAGGAGGGTTGCAGCCAACGCAGCGGCGAGCTTTCCAACCGCTGTACCAGCTCAAGGGCCGCCTGGGTGTCTTGCGGCGCCAGTTTTTCACGCCAGTGGTGGGTGGATTCGCGGGCGTTGTGTTGCTGTACAGCCAGTGCCTGCAACGCCGCCTGTTCCGCATGCAGCGCTTGAGAGCCTGATGAGCCAGGCTCTAGCAGATCGAGGTGCGCGGCCAGGTTGGCGCTGGTCAGTTGCTCGGCGGCCTGGGTCAGTACGCACGCATCTGCCAGGCGAGTATTCCCGGACAGTAGGCTCGACGATGACTCCAGAAACAGTTCGACACTGTCCATCAACCCACTGGCTTCATCCAGGAATGCCTTGAGTTGACCATACGCATGTTCATGGGTAATCAGGCTTGAGGCCAAGCGGCTGAAAGGATGCCGTGCAAAGCTGTCAAGGCCGAAACGTTCTTTGATCGCCTGATACACGCGGCCGGTCAGCTCGCTTTGGGCCTGCCAATGACGCCATTCGGGCAG
Source organism: Pseudomonas azotoformans (assembly GCF_001579805.1). NCBI lineage: Bacteria > Pseudomonadati > Pseudomonadota > Gammaproteobacteria > Pseudomonadales > Pseudomonadaceae > Pseudomonas > Pseudomonas azotoformans. The sequence goes on from NZ_CP014546.1 coordinate 4,894,380, forward strand.
ACGCTCCAAGGCTTCGGGTGGTAGCTTGGCAACCACGGGCGGCAGCTCGATCAGATGACGCACCAGCTCGCGTACCGAGCATGCCAAGGACTCCGGCACGCCCGTCATGGCCTGTTCAAAACGCTCGATCAAGCCCAGCTGTTGGCTCAGGCCGGCCAGTAAGGTGTCGCGCTGCGCTTGCAACTGCGGCGACTGCGCATCGCCGGCGATCCAACGCTCATAGCACTCGCGCAGGTTACCCACGAAGGCTTTCTTATCGGTCTGGGAGTCATGGATCAGGCAGCACAAGTCGCCCAGTTCACTTTGTTGCAGGCGATGGAATACCACGTCCAGTGCCGCACGTTTCTCGCAGACAAACAGCACTCGCAGGCCGCGACCGGCATAGTCCGCGATCAGGTTGGTGATGGTCTGGGATTTACCCGTGCCCGGCGGCCCCTGAATAATGAAGTTGCGTCCGGTGCGGGCCAGGCTGACGGCAGCATTTTGTGTCGCATCGCCGGCCACCACGTTCCACTGTTCCGGGAGTGGGATAGGGTCGGGGGCCTGGACCTCGACATCGCGAGGCTCGATGGAGAACATCCGGTCAAACGCTTCGTTCTGCGCCGGCTCGTCGATCAACTGCGCATAGTCACGCACCAGCGACATCTTGCGATAGTTGAAGTTGGCCAGGGTCACCTGGGTCAGGTCGATGTCCCAGGCGTAGCGATGCCCCTGGTTCTCGGGCAGGGCGAAGGTGCTGTTTTCGGCGCTGCTCGCAACCATCTGAGGATGTTGATTGCGCAGCACAGGTTTGGCGCCTACGGCCAGGCGCAGCGGCAACTCACTGGGCAGGACCTTCTGCTGGAACCATTGCAGGCCCAGCGGACGGAAATCTTCGCGGTCGTAGCTGAAATCCGGTTTCACCAAAGGCGTCGACAGGCGCTGGCGGGCACGACGGCGTTGGAAGTGGTGCAGATGCTGCACGGCCTTCTGGTGGATCAGCTCGATTTGCGGTTTGCTTTGCAGGCGTAACTCGACGCCGGGTTCGGTCAGTTTGATCTGGCGCGCAATATCGGCGTGGATGTCTTCCAGCGAAGTCTTTTGCAGGTCGACGGTTTCCGGCAACTGGATATCGTAGAGCTGACGCAGTTGATGGCGCAGGACCGGGTTGAATTCGGCCTCGGTTTCGTCGCACTGCAACACGAACTGGTCACGCACGCCTTTTTTGCGACTCAACTCCACTGGAAGCCACAGCAGCGGGGTGACGATGCGTTCTTCCGGCGTGTCCTTGAGGTTGTGCCAGCGCATGAAGGCCACCACCAGGCGCAGGTTGCTGAAGCCGAACTCGGCACGGTCGCGGCGGGTTTCCTGAATGATGCGCTCCAGCGACGCCTGCAACCAAGTCTGGTCTTCAAAGCGCAGCCACTGTTGCAGGCCAACGGGCTTGCCGCTCAGCACTTGTTCGGAAAACCCGCCGAAGGTCGGCTGCCAGGTGCACAGCGCTTCAGGCCGGATGCTTTCAATGCGCATCACTAACGGCACGCTGGCCACGGTCAGATTGACATTGGCCTGGGTCGGCCGGAAATACAGCAAGCGATTGCGCCGCGATAGGTCAAACAAGCGGTTGCGCAGATGTTCCAGCACCACCGTACGCCGCGATGCCGGGCCTTCAGCCTGGGCCAGCACACGCTCGACATCCAAGCTGGCCGGCTGTTCGCGCCAGGACTCCAGGCGCCGCGCCAGCGAGCCCACATCCGTGGCACGTTCGTGGCGGTTGAGCTCCGTCATCTCGACGATCAGGTTGGCCAGCACCGGGTTGAGCCGGCCATTGAGCTGGAACAGATTGCGCCGGTGCCGGGCAAACGTCTTGACGTCATTGATATCGGCAAAATCCAACCCGCACGCCAGGCACGCCAGCAACTGGCCGAGCTGGAATATGTCGGTGATCTCATCGTGGTGCCCGAGGCGATGCTCCCAACTGTGCAGGTCCGGAAGGAACACCGGGTGGTCGATGGCCTGATGCAGGTCCTCCTGGACCTGCAGGTCGGTAATGGCCACGCCGCTTTCCGAATCCCGGGTCAGGCGGACTTTGCCGACGACGTTCAGAGCCGATTCCGGATTGGGCTGCACTTGCTTGATCGCATCCAGCGCCAGCCGTGGAGGCACGCCTTCAGGGTTACGCAGTTGCAGCGTGCGTTCCGGCCCTTGCAGCACATCGAGATAACCGAGCTGGGCGACACGTCCCAGTTCGTGCAGCTGTGCCACCTGACGCAGCAGTGGCAGCGCCAGGAACAATACATCGTCGATGGGCACGGCGGCGCCATCGTGGCTCTGCAGCAATTGAGTGAACGTGACGGGTTGGATTACTGGGTCCATGTGTCGACCTCCGCTTTGAGCGCGCGAACGAGCGGGTCGAGCTCACGTTTGGGTAGTTTGATATCGCGCTTGAGCACGCTGATAAAGTCATCGGCGCTGCCGAGTTTCTTCGCGGTGCGCGCGGCATGCAGCAGAGCCTCGTCCCGCAAGTCGCGGTCCACCAGGCTCAGGTCGAGCATGATGAAGTGCAGGTATTCATGGATGCTGGTGTCGATGCGCTCGGAATTCAACGTCGTCAGGTCGAGCGGCGTTTCGTTGTCTTTCCAGTCCGGGAAAAATCCACGTACCTGATTGAGCACAACCTCGGATTGCAACAGCGGGGAGCCGATGAAATGGGCCATAAAGCCGCGGGTGAGGGTGGTCAACTCGACCTGGTCGGTCACATCCAGGCGATTGAGCGACAAGGGCCCGCGCAACCGGCGATCCAGCCAGTTATCCGTCTGCGGGAGTTGCTGCCACCAGCTGTCCACCGCCTGGGAGCGCAAAAACGTCTCCGGATGGGAGACGCCCTGGGACAGCTGGGCATCCTTACCATCCAGCTCGCGGGCCTGCTTCAAGTAACTGGCCGCATCGACGCTGACGATGCCGGTGTGAATCTTGACCAGCGAGGTAATCGACGCCTCTGACCCGTTGGCCACCAGTGCTGCGCCGCGGTCGGCATAGATTTCGGTGTGCAGGCTGTACAGACGTGCAGTCTGTTCCAGGCTGGGCGGCGTATTCACGTCGGCCATGGCGTGATTGAGAATCCGCTCGGCGGTGAGAAAGTCACCACCGTGCTCCGACCACAGCCGGTAATGAGCCAGCTCATGCCCGAGCAATGCCAGCAGTTCCTGGGCGTCGAGACGCTCAAGAATCGGCCCATAAAACACCACATGCACTTCTTCGGCCAAGTAATACAGGCTCGCGTTCATCGCGCCGTCGCCAGCTTGGTAAAGGGTGGCGGGTGCCTTGATCTGCAAACACTGCAATGCGGTTTCACAGGCCTGATAAGCCTGCGGATGGGTCTCGGGGCTCAAGCGATAAGTGTCACGCAGCAATTGCGCACGTACATCCTGGGCGTGTTCCTGCTGAACGCCCAAGGACGAGGCCCATTCCCACACGGCAGGTTCATGGGTTTTCAGGTAGTCGACCACACGCTGGTGGTATGGCAATGGCGTCAGGCTGCTGATATCCAGCGCAGGGGTACTCATCGTATTCAAACGTCCTTGAGAGGATACGGCTCCATACACTGCGTGGGCAGCAGAGACTGGGTTGGTATCCCGGTATCAGTGATCGGCAATAAACGCGGAGCATACCTAGGGGTGGGGGAAATTACTTGTGAAAGTGCATTGAGGGGACAGGGATCAATGTAGCGACCTTTCCTGTAATTCCACCGGCCTAGACTGATGTATCGGGTGGTGGCGACAGGTTGGGGGAGGGGACGAGTGGGGTATTGTTGGAATATCATGGCGCATGGCCATTGCCGCCTACCCACCATAAGGATATGTCCGTTGCAATCGTCCCTGAACCTCCAGAGCCTATTAGCTGACAAGCAAGTCATCGTTCCCGACTATCAACGCGCCTACGCTTGGGAAACGCCTTCAGACAGTAGCCGGTCTTCGCAGGTCGACGTGTTTCTTGCTGACCTTGAACGCCATCAACTCAGCCATAGCTGTTCGCCCTATTACTTAGGGCATTTCCTTTTCGAGCGCACTGACGACAAGCTCCACATTATCGACGGTCAACAACGGCTAACGACCATTACCCTTTTTCTTCAAGCATTGTTCACTCAGTTGCGCAGCCTTCGTGAACTGAACGACGATGAAAAACGCTGCTTTTCCGACCTGATCCGTTGTGGACATATGCTACGTTTCCAAACGGTTAACTATGATCGTCAGTTGATGAACGCCGTAGTACACGGTGGAGAAAAGGTTGATGTTAGCGGGCTGGAAACCAAATCGGCTCAGCGTATTCTGCGTGCCTTCAATTATTTTACTGAGCAACTGCGTCACCAGCCAGAAGCCTGGCTGGTGACGATGCTCAGAGTGTTGTCTCAAGCCCGTTGCACGGCACATATCGTGCGAGACAGGGCAGAGGCCATTCAGATGTTTATTTTCCAGAACAACCGGGGGAAACGCCCTTCGAATCTCGAGGTCACCAAGGCACAATTTATGTATGCAGTTCATCTGCGCGCAGAGGATGAACATCTCCGAGAAAACATGATTGAGGACATCAACACTCGCTTCGGGCGTATCTACAAGTCCATCGCATCTATCGGCTATCGGATTGATGAAGACGATATTCTGCTTTATACCTTGCGGGTCTACCGCAATTCGCTCTGGGAAAGCACCCCACTTGAAATGATTGAGCAGGCGTTGGTCGGCGACGAACCGCTAACCTTCATCCAGAAGTTTGTACAGTTACTGGAGTCGAGTTTTATTTACCTGTCAGTTTTTTTCGGCAAAGACGAGAAGGCTCATTTCGCGATTCACTCCCTGGTCAGCCTCGGTTCGTTGGCGATCGCGCTGCCATTCATCATCAAGGCATATCGCCAAGTCATGCCTATAACAGACATTACCGCATTGTGCTCGGCTTTCGAGAGTCTGTTATTACGACATCGTCTGATAGGCAGCCGCGCAGATCTGACATCACGACTCAACGATGTCTTCGAACTATTTTGTGAACAGGATGCGGATATCCAGCCGTTGCTGAAGCGTATCGCGTATTTGAAAACGGTGGAAAGAGGCTGGTGGGCATACTGGAATGACATGAAACTTGAAGAGGCGCTACACGGTGAAATCAGCCATGCCACTGCCCGGCATTTGCTGTGGAAGTATGAAGTTTATCTGGGAGGAAATGGTCAGCGTGGTTACCGCCCGCATCGCTTCGACCGTATAGATAGACCGGAATTAGAGCATATCGCTCCACGCAGTGAACCAGTTTGCACGCCTCATGGTTACGGAGAATATAGTGAAGACTTCAAAAGCGGATATCTGAATTGTCTGGGTAACTATTTGTTATTGTCGAAATCGCATAATTGTGCAGTAGGCAAAATCGCCTTTGCAAGCAAGTTGGCGACCTATAACCACAGTGCTCAACAGCGCGAGATATTGGCATTCTTGACCGAAGACAGATTATGGGGGATGGATGCCATTGATAAGCGTCATGAGCGGATTGTTCGGGTGCTGATGGCTCAACTGTAACCCTGTAGCGCAGGACGGAATGTAAGAGCCTGCATTAAGTGCTTCGACTGCTGATCACCCTTAGAGGAATCCCATGCTAGCTCGTGAACAACTGCTTAAACGCATCGCCGAACACCTTTCCCGTCTCAGCGTGCAAACTGAACTACTTGGAAAAATACATTTCTTCGACCTTAATATCGCGGCAGAACACTTTTATGCGAGTCTTCTTAATCAAGTGTATGGGTGTGATCTTGTCAATCTCAATCATGCCCAGATGAACGCCGCAGCGATCGACTTGGCCGATCAAAGCCGGAGTCTGGCAGTTCAGGTTACATCCCAGCGTAGTGCGCAGAAGATCAAAAAGACGTTGGACAAATTCGCTAAACATGGACTGGGAACCAGCTACACAACTTTGAAAATTGTGATAATAGGCAAGCGAACAGGCACCTACAGTACTGTATCAGTTCCGACCGGTGTCGCCTTTGACGGCAAGGCTGACGTCATCGACAATGTGTCTTTAATCAAAGATGTTTCCCTGAAGTCGGTTAGGGAGCTCCAGTGCATCCTAGATCTAATGGAGAGTGAGCTCAACTATAGTCAGGCTGCTGCATCCATCATGGATAAAACTGATAAAGATGCTCTTTTATGTTTGCGTAACTTAATGGACCGATCCGCCTTCCAGGACCCATGGGACTTAGAAGTAAGTTATCCAAAATTCCGGAGTACTATCACCGACCTTATTGAGACAATCAATACAGGGCGATCCGAAGGGGTGCTAATCACCAAGCCTCGATTTGTCTACGAAGATCATGCACTTGCTGAACACCTGAATGCGCTCTGCACTCAGCTGCGAGCGCTACGTCAGTTGTTTCAGCTTCATGTCAAAAGCGGCGAAATTGACTTAAACGCAAATGCTTGCAAGTTCCATATTCCTGAGTCTGGAGCGGCTTTCGATGCGCAACGTAATGCAATCATCGCTGGATTCAATGCCATAACGGCGCCGTACGGCCTCAAGCCATTACCCAACATTAGCTGACTCGCAATACCTAGACCACGCGTTGACGTGCCGCTGTAGTGCAGTACGTGCGGAAATTAAAGGTGAATGGAGAGAACGGGATGAAATCCAAGGACTCGACATTCACACGAAGGGCATAGCCCGTTGAGAGAGTGGAAGTCAGAAGTGGCTTTGTCGAATCCGCGAGTTAACACGCTCATAAACATATCTGACCTAATACACTATTTAACCTATGGGCGATGCGTCCCGTTCACTAGCGTCCAAGCACGTTATTAAGCTCAGCTTTTTCATCCATTGAGGTGCGAGAAGCTCATCAAATCATGTTCATAGCCGAGAAACCGCTCTCCGTCGTGATAGCCTCAACAATGTCTATCAGGTCTTGAATCATCAGCCACAATAATCCCTGACTAGCGATAGAAACTATCACTCTCTCCAACCATACAAACTCACGGTTGCCTGACCACCACTAAACCACATCGTCAGCTGTTCCAATATCTTGATGTATGCGCAAGTAAACCTTCCCGGCGATCATGTCCACGCAGCGTACCAAGGTAGTAATGGCCTGAGCATCAAAGCTGCGGTGCTCTGGGTTTTCCATGCGAATCGCATAAATTTCAGTCATATTGAAGTCTTGATGGATGACTTCTGATGTGAATGTGTACACGGTGTCATAAAAGCTTCGCCCGAGCGGGGACATCTGGGCTTTGTTGCTGACATTATTCAAGAAGTCATAGCAGTACCTCATGCTCTCAGCCCACACCTTATTTCGCTTTGTATTATCGGAGCGCGAGGCTAGGATTAGAGCCGCGTCGAACCCTCTGCGATCGACTGCAGAATGGGTCTGCAGCCAGAAGCCGACCTGCTCTGGGGCTAGCCAATCGACATAGAAGTCCAACGATATTTCATAAACGGATCGAAGCAATGCGACCGCTTGGTAATAGAAGCTGTTTTTGATCAGCAGCCTGATCGCTTGAATATTTTCACTCAGACGATAAAGGACGGAGAACAGTGTCTGATGGTAATGGATGCCGGCGCTATAGGCCCCGTTAAAGTTTTTCAGGCGCCCCGTCAGGGCGTCAATGGTGCTTTGAAGGTGCTCGAACTTTGAGTCGTCATCGGTGAACTCCTTTTTGCCGAGAAGTGAGTAATACTCGCATTTCTCCGGTAGGGGCATCGTGGAACAGATGAATCCGCCCAGATTTTCTTCGTGGAAAAACTGGTGCCTTACCTGAAATGCACTTTCCACAAGATCGGCAGAGGTCTCCAGGATGACCACGGGTACTTTGTGAATCCCCAGTTCCTTGTAAGCAAGGTAGACGTCGCTGTCGTCAGGCGCGATGAATTTAGCGTCTGAGTCTGAGTTTATGTTCTTGTAGACATAGAGCGCTGGTCGATGCCCGGATCTGATCATCTCCTTGGCATGGTCAACCATCTCTCTACGGACAGGGTCTTCGACAAGGTCGAATCGCCCGTTATTTCTCTGGAAAAAGCCATTGAGGATGTTGTCCAGCGGTAGGCGGGAGAGCAGTGCTTGTTTCTTACCATTGCTGAAGGTCAGATATTTCTTCAGGAAGATTTCGTCATCAACCAAGTCATCACGGCACAAAATCTTGTCGGCGCAGATTGTTGTGGTGATAGGTCGGCGTACGAGCTTTTTTGATTCAGTTTTGAGCATTGGTTGCTTCCTTTCAGTGTTTGCGTGCCACCGTCACCACAGAGGTAGAGTACGCAGTTTCATGCAAGCGCATCGGTCAGATCCTATCGGTTGAGGTCGCCGGTCGGACAAGGAGGATAAATTGTAAGCGACTATTAGCTACTTTCACGCCGCCGTTGTTGCGTTGGTCATCAACAAGGGAAAAAGCTGGAAGTACGCACAATTACATCCCTATTGCGATTCGTGCAAAGGGAAATGAGTAATATCGCTGAGATCTTCGATTACGCCGCAAATCTCATGAAAGACCTCGAAATGTTCTGCCAAAAGCCTAGCCTAAGACTTGACGGAAGGATCTATGAACTCAGATTTGACATGTACAAGTTCGTTTTCAACATTACGAACACTATTGCGGACAAATGCCGAAAATCCCAGAGCTCTGCGAAAAGAAGGTAACTCAGAAGCTCAACTGGCCTTATCGTGCCGAAAATAACATTGGCAAACACGACGTTTTCTGCAGCCCGTCTAACATACCAATCACCACCATCGAAGGTTTCGTGTACGCCAAGGATATTGATCTGCTTCGTTAATTTACTTGCTGTGAACCGCCTGCTTTCACATGCCGAGCAATCAAACAGATAAGGTCTAGGAAACAGGGTGCACAGCGAGTTCCAGCAGCCAACGATCGTCGAACATCTATTTCAACCCAAGACACGACCTATGTCCTGATGGACCCCGGTAAGCGGGGGCGTGCACCCCGAGCAGCCCCAAGCAATAAGGGTGATCGCGTCCGCAAAAATAGGAGGACACATTTGCCCTTAATGCTGGAGTTTGGAAGGAGCGCTCACCCGGCGCTTCCGTTCAGCCAGCTCATAGCGGCCTCACCCCGAGGACTACGGCGCAACCACACCGCCGGCAGGAATCGAGAGGGTCTTGAAGGTCTCGGTTTTCTCGGACTCCAACTCTTTCAGAATCGTTTCCTTCGCGTCATTCTTGTCGATGGATCGGCCCGTGTTGTCAAAGCTGATCTGCTTGATCCTCAATTCGATCTCACTGTCTTTTTTCTGGGCCGTAGAAAACTCTGGGAAGCCAAGCGAGATCACACAGTCACCATCGAGGCCCGAGGTGCTGAATCGGAATTTGGCATCGATCCTGTGCAGGAAAAGGCTAGGGCGGTAGGACACCTCCGAAAGAAAGTCGGAGTGCTCAAGGCTGAAGCCCTTCAAGTCCAGGTTTCGAATTTTCTCCTTCATCCAGTCCAAGGCTGTAGGGAGAATGATATCTGGATCGGGAGAGATCCCGATATCGACGACCTCTACAAACGACAAGGCGATCAACCTGCTGTGTTGCGTGAGCCCCAATAGATAGTTGAACCTGTTTTGGTTGGTGAAATCGCAAAAACGAATCGAGGTCGCCTGCTCACTTTCACTGATCTGCTTGACCGATTTAAAATGTGAAATCAGATGCCTGGACATCGCTTTGTTGGTCGTCCGTGTTTCCGGCGCAGTGTGTGTGAAGATCAGGGTGAGCTCGTCCTGAGCCTTGTTTTTCTTGATCTCGATGGAGCCTTTGAAATTTTTGCGCGAGTCAGCCCAGCTCTTGGAACGGTCAGTCCGCTCCAGCAGGTAGTCCATCCGAATCGTGTCGAGGTCTTTGTTGACCGGGTAGAACTCCGGCGTCCCCAAGACCTTGAAGTTGACGAAGTCAAGATCCAGCAGCTTGTTGACGTCCATGACGGCAGGTATCGCATCCAGCAGGGTATCCTCACCTTGCCACTTGATCGTCTGGGTGGTGATCTTGGGGTTGTCTTCCTTGGTCGTGTAGGCAAGCTGGAGCTTAGAAAACTCGCTGGGGCGAATCAGGGACAGAGTAAGGGCAGGGATGGAATGCTCTTTCTCTGAGCTGCTGATGAAGACGCCTCGGCTCTTCAGAACCGTTTTGATATCGCCGGCACCGATGTAAGGCTGAGCCAGATAAGTACGCAGCGCCTCACCCTGGGGAAGGATAGAGTCAATATTTTGATTACTCACTGCATCATCCCCTGAAATCTGCTTGATAGGATTCGAATTCGACGATTGAAGCGAACTCCTTGTTCGCGATCGACAGCTTTGCAATGTCTGCGATTTCCTCATGAGCTACGTAGTTGTAGTCAGGGAACGCGAGGGCCACCTTGTGGGGAAATTCCATGGCGATATCCATCGAAAAGCCGATCATGCGTTTCACCGCTTCGATGCTGAAAAGATCCTGGCAGCAGATAAGCAAAGATTTCCTTTCGTGCTCCTGGATGAAGAAGGGGATCAAGCCACTGTTGAGGTATTCGGGAGGCAGTATTGTCCCGTTTGTGACTCTCTGAATGGGGCTTACGTTTTTCCCAGTCGAGGGGTAGAGGAAGCGAACATTCTCTGCACCGAAGCGATTTCTTGCGTACGTGATGGTATCGAATAGAAAACTGGCTCGATGATTATCAATGACGTAGATCGTGCCGTAGTTGGCGCTATCCAGATTCCGCGAACCCGCCACTTGGCTGACCACATCCGCCTCTGCGTCCGATGCGGCGCTGAACCAGCAAAGGATGCCTGCAAGCGACTGACCACTCGCGCCGGGATAGCCTAGGTTGACCGACCTTTTCAGCGGCGAGCGATTGAAGCATTCGACTGTCGTTGCAAGGTCGGCGAAATGCTCTTTGAATATTGTGCCAGGTGAAGTCGGGTAAGGGCCCGATGTAAATTTCGAAGAAATGACGAGGTGCTTGAGGACGCCATCTTCCAGTGGGGATAGGCAGCTGAAGACAAAATCGGCACCATGAGTTTTTCTGGAATTGCCGGTCGTGCTATGGGGGACAGGTTTTACACAGTCGAACTCGTGCCCCTTGAGTGCTGCCTTCCAACCTATCAGGTTGAGCAGCGCCTCCGTGATGTTTTCACCGCGCTCGCCCAGCTTCTTTGACCATTCGCCCATCACACGTCCCTTGAATAATGAATGTCTTGCAACCCAATGCCGCCAGAACGCTACGGAGGTTGAGGCATCATGTCTAGTGGCAATTTGTCAGCAAATCGACGATGGATTGTCTGGTTCGAGCGATAATGGCTATATGAACAGGAAGGACATGGCCCGTTGAGAGAGTGGACATCAGAACCGGATTTGTCGAATCAGCGACTTAGGTGGCCCATAAACATCTATAACATAATACTTTATTTAACATAATATACATTATGCGTAATATGGTATTGCGTAATCAGGGGCAGTGCCCATCAGATTTCAACAGGCAAAACCCCTATCTCACTCAAACCTGAGCAAAGCCTCCATCGACAAACATTTCACTGCCAGTCATGAAGCTGCTCTCATCCGATGCCAGGAACAACGCTGCCGCTGCAACTTCTTCCGGCTTGCCAATGCGGCTCAACGGAACCTGCGCGGTCATGTCGTCGATGATTGCGTCTTTCTGGCCTGTACCTGAAAGCGCCAAGTCCAGACCCGGTGTCGAGATCGGCCCTGGTGAAAGTACATTCACACGAATGCCGGTGCCTTTCAGGTCCAGTGCCCAGCTCCTGGCGAAATTACGCAGCGCCGCTTTTGTGGCGCTGTACACGCTGAATGCTGGTGTGCCCATGGTGCCTGTGGTCGAACCTGTGAGGATCACCGAGCTGCCGGCGCTCATCAGTGGCAAGGCTTTTTGTACGGTGAACAACGTGCCTTTGACGTTGATGCCGAAGGTACGGTCAAACGATTCCTCCGTGATCGAGCCGATCGGCTGGAAATCCCCCAGGCCTGCATTGGCAAACAGCACGTCGACCCGGCCTTTGGCGGCTTTGACTTGGGTGAACACCCGATTGAGGTCGTCCAGTTTTGAAATGTCGCCTTGTATGGCGATGGCTTCAGGGCCGATCAGTTGCAGCGCCTTGTCCAGTTCCTCTTGTCGACGGCCTACAATGACGACTTGAGCGCCTTCCGCCGCGAAGCGAATGGCGGTTGCCAGGCCGATGCCGCTGTTGCCACCGGTTATGACTGCGATTTTTCCGTTGAGCCTGCTCATGGTGAACTCCAATGAATAAGGTTGAGGCCCAACTGTAGATCCGTGCTATTAATTTGAATAGTATGCACCTTTTAGTAAGTACCCTATGTGGAGTCAGCTCGATCATGGCCAACAACTCATTCAATTGCGGGCTCGAGGCCGCCCTGGCGGTGATTGGCGGTAAATGGAAGCCGTTGGTGCTGTTCAACCTGGCGCAAAATGTTCATCGATATGGGGAATTAAGACGCGCGATTGGCGGCGTAACCGATAAGGTGCTGATCCAGCAACTCAAGGAACTGGAGCGCGACGAGATCATCTCCCGCGTGGATTTCCAGGAGATACCGCCCAAGGTCGAGTACTCGCTGACACCGTTCGGGCGGTCCTTGGCGACGGCGTTGGGCGGGCTGTGCCAATGGGGTACGGAGCATATGCAAACCGTTGAGCGTATCGCTGAGCGGCGTACTGCCACCCTCTCCCAGTCTTGAGTCCCCTGCCCTGATAGCCAACTCAACTAAATGACTATTTAGTTGAGTTAAATCAATAGGTTACATCTTGAATCGATCAACCGACTGCGACAACTTCCCGGCCAGGTTGGACAGTTCATCGGTGGTCGACGCCGTCTGCCCGATCACTCGGCTATTGCTCTCTGACATCCCCGCAATCATCTCCACCTGGTGCGCAATTTCATTGCTGGCCAGGCTCTGCTCGCCGATGGTCCGCGAGATATCGTTGACCATTTCCGTGGTATTCAACGTCGCTTGGAGAATCTCGCGAATCGCCCGCTCCACCTCGGCGGTGACCGCCATGCCTTTGTCCACCTGAGCAACGCCCTCCTCCATGCTGGTCACCGCTTCCCGCGTGTTCTGCTGGATACGCCCGACCATGGCGGCAATTTCCTGGGTCGACGCGCTGGTGCGTCCAGCAAGGCTGCGCACTTCATCAGCAACCACGGCAAATCCGCGCCCCTGCTCGCCCGCACGGGCGGCCTCGATCGCGGCATTCAGGGCCAACAGGTTGGTCTGGTCTGCGATCCCCTTGATCACCTGGATAATGCTGAAAATGGCCTCGGACTCCTTGTCCAGTGTGCGGATCACCTGGGCCGATTGCTGCGCGGAACGGGCAATGCCATCCATGTCACTGACTACCTGATGAATCACCCGGCCGCCGTCTTTGGCCAAGGTTTCCGCCTGGTTGGCCATGTCCAGTGCGCGTCCGGCGTGCCGGGTGATTTCCTCGATGCTTGCGGTCATTTCACTCGCTGCGGCGGCCATGGTGCTGGCGGCGGCGCTCTGTTGCTGGCTGCTGCTGGCCACTTCATGGCAGCCACGGCTCAGTTGCTCGCTCATGCCATTGACGCCATGGGCGTTGCTGCGCACCACGTCGATCATGCCGCGCAGGTCCTTTTGCATGGTGGCGAGGCTGCGGATCAAGGCGCTGGCTTCATCCTTGCGTTGGGGCTCGACGATGGGTTCGCTCAAGTTGCCACGCGCGATGCTGGCAGCAATGCGGCTAGCCGCTTGTAGTGGGCCCATGATGCTGAGGATCACCCAACGGCCCTGGGCCAACAGCAGTAGAAGACTGGCAATCAACACCACGCCCAGGGTGACGTTGGCGTTGCTGATGGTCTGCCGGGTGCCCATGCTGGTCTGCTGGTTATTGGTTTCGATCAACTCGCTCAGGCTCGCCATTTGATCTTCCAACTGGCTGAACGCGGCGTTGAATGTGCCTAGTTCCCCGCGCGCGGCTTCAGGATTGTCCAGCGCCAGGGCGACGATGCGCTCACCAGTAGCGATGTAGTTATCCAGGCTGGGTTTGATTTTTTCCAGGCTTGCCTTGAGCGTAGCGTCCAGCGGCAACTTGAGGTTGTCCTCCAAGACCTGCCGGAAGTGTTCGGCATGCTCTTTCAAAGAACTGTCGACTTCCGCCTTGCTGCTGGTGCTTTTGCCCAGGCCTACCAGCATCGCCGACAACACGTCAGCGCGCAGGGCGTCGTGCATCATGTCGGCTTCCATGTGGTTGCGCAGCACTGTCATGCTCACTTCGCTGTCTTGCACGGCAGTGCCCATCCGGGTATTTCCCAGGTAGCCGGCCAGGCTCATGATCAAGGCGGCGAGCAATCCGGTCGCTATCAACAGCATCAAGCGTAGTTTGATCGTCATGCTGGTATCCCCGTGCCTGGTCAGCCGGTTGGGAACCCAACCGCAGAAGCCCCGCTGCTCATGTTATCGGCCATCCCTACTGCTTATTGAAGCCTAAGTTTGCGGATCTGCGCGTATCCCTTAAGCTGACCGACCCTTGCTCCGCCCGGAACTGCTCATGTCTCGAAGTATCGCCCACCTCGCCCTCCTGCTGGGCTTGATCACTGCCGTCGGCCCGTTCGCCATCGATATCTATCTGCCGGCGCTGCCAACCCTTGGCGCGAGCCTGCACGCCTCGCCGGCGTTGGTGCAGATGAGCCTTACCGTGTTCTTCGTCATCGTCGGCGTATGCCAATTGTTCTACGGGCCGATCAGTGATGTGTTCGGGCGCAAGCCGCCGATTTACGCCGGCCTGGTGATTTTTGCCGTGGCCAGTGTCGGTTGCGCACTGGCGCCGACGATCGAATCACTGATCGCCTTTCGTGCCCTGCAGGCGTTCGGTGCGTGCGCGGGGATGGTGATTCCACGCGCCATCGTGCGTGACCTGTACACCGGGCATGAAGCCGCGAAACTCATGGCGTTGCTGATGCTGGTGATGAGTGTTTCGCCGATCCTTGCGCCGCTCGCTGGCAGCCTGGTCATCTCCTTGTGGAGCTGGCGCGAAGTGTTTGCCGTACTGGCGGTGCTTGCGGTGGCGTGCCTGGTGATGACCATCGTGCAACTGCCAGAAACCCATCCCGCCGAACGGCGCTTGGGCAAGACCCTGGGCAACGCTTTCAGCAGCTACGGCGCTTTGCTGCGTGACCCGGTATTCATCGGTTTGTCGGTGGTGTGCGGATTCGGTTTGGCGACGTTCTTTGTGTTCATCGGCAGCGCGCCGTTCGTGTACATCGAACATTACGGCCTGACGCCCACGCAGTTCAGCCTGGGGTTTGCCGTGAATGCTGCGTCGTTTTTCGCCATGAGCCAACTCACCGCGCGCCTCAGCGCACGCTTTGGCCTGGCGCCGCTGATTCGTTGGTCGGTGGTGGCCGTGGCGGCGGTTATGAGCGTGCTGGCATTCACCACACTATGGATCGATAGCCTGGCCGTGATGATGACGTTGCTGTTTTTCGGCTTTGGTTTTCTCGGCCTGCTGTTGCCGGCTGCCGGCGTGTTGTCGCTGGAGGACCACGGCGCGGTGGCCGGTTCTGCGTCGGCCTTGCTCGGGGCAATCCAGATGATCACGGCAGCCGTGTCCATGACGCTGGTCGGTGTGTTTGCCGATCACACACCAGCGCCGATGCTGATGGGTATTGCGCTGTGCGCTATCGCCGCGATGCTCACCACCCTGTGGACCTTGCGCCGCCTGCCGGCTCACTTGGCCAGCGCCCCGCCCTCCTCCTGATCATTGCCCATGGCGGCCCGTGTGGGGCCGCGTATCAGAGGGGGCGGAGTGCGCTATGACGTGGGCGGTTTAGCCGGCTCGGCTGATGACGGGAGATGGTATTCGACAGTGAGTTCTTCATGTTTCCAGCCTTTTAAGCCGAATGTTCGCGTTACTCGGCTTTCGTTACGCCTGACCAAGCTGTACTTCGGCGGATCTTTCTTGAGTAGCCCATCGGTAATCAGGTTAACGCCCAATGCACCACCCAAAAGCCCGAGGACTAAACCAATGATTTCAACCACTTTATCCAGTGAGTGGTGCAGTGGTTCGCTATACACAGAGAGCTTGACTCCTGGCTGCGCGGGTGGGCACGGCTGGGTCTTGTCAGGGCGTCGGTCGCAGTTCTTTTTATAAGTGTCGGCGTTCCTTCTATCGACTTCGTCTTGCAGGGCCTCAGTTTCTGCGCTCTGGTAAGTCTTGAATTGATCGACTTGATTCCATGAGTAGGTCGACGTCGATACAGACGCCAGCACTAGCAGCAATCCCAGAACCATATTCTGACGCGCGGCCGTCCAATTTCCGATCAGTCTACCGCTTCGAATCCAGGCGCAAATCAATACAGCCACCACCACCCATAGCAGCAGCGCCCCAAGTGTAAGCACCGATACCCTTTCAAGCGTTGTATGCATTCCATCCTCCTTAATTAAATGACGCCATCATCCGAAAAATTAGAGATCAAACCGATCCACCGCCCGGCGCCGCTCATTGTCGTCACGCACGTCATAGCTGGCGGTGGTCTGGATATTGGTGTGATGTGCCAGTTTCTGTGCAATCGACAAGTCATGCTCTTCAATCACCCGTGTAATGAACGAGCGGCGGAAGTCATGGGGCATGATCTTCACGCCTACCTGTTCGCCGCGCTGGCGGGCGATGTAGTAGATCGCGTGCTTGGTGATGCGCTCGCGGGTGATATGGCTGCCGCGGCGGATGCGGTTGAACAGGAAGCTGTCGTCCTGCTCGCCTTCCTTGAGCTGCTCGCGGCGAAACGCCAGCCACGTCTGCAACTTGGTAAACGCCCAGTCCGGCGCATACTTGATCAACTCCTTGTTGCCCTTGCCGATCACCCGCAGGCTGCGCTCTTCGAAGTTGATCTGTGCCAGGTCGAGGTTGACCGACTCCGACTTGCGCATGCCGGAACCATAGAGAATGCCGATCACTGCGGCATCCCGCAGGCCCTGGGGCCGAGGGTCGGCGGCGCAGACTTCCATCATTTCGCGGATCAGACTGCGCCGCAGGTTGCGGCCCTGGCTCAGGCGTGTGCCCGGCGCAGCCTTGACGGTGCGCATGCGCAGCAGGTGTTCCTGACTGATCAGGTTCAGGCGCCAGGCCTCGTTCATCACCCCGCGTACCGCGTTGACGTACAACGATGAGGTGTTCGGCGCGTAGCCGTCCTCACGCAAGGCGGCGACCAGGGCAATCACGTGTTCGGGTTGCAGCAGGTGCCAGTCGATGTCGTCGAGGTTGATGTCCTCGAAGCCCAGGCGGTCGGCCGCGTCTTGCAGCACGTAGCGCATGGTCAGTTGGCTGGAGGGGGCCAGGCGGGTGAGGTAAAGGGTCAGCGGGTTGCGGATAGACTCAGTCAAGTTATGTCAGCCTTTGGCTTAAACACCTCGAGCAAGCCTTTGATTAATCGAGGTATTTAGTGAATTGGCGAAGGCCGAGTCTAACCCAGGACCGGCCCTGGCACAAAATCACGGGGCGGTGTCGTCATCTTCGGTAGGGTCCTGCGGCTGGACCTGGGTCTGGCTCCAGTCGCTGTCTTGTTTCTGCATCAGCGCGAACCAGTGCTGGCGCATGAACGTCAGGTAGGCGTCGGGGGCCTTGGCAAAGTCCTTCTCGTCGCCGTAGCAACCGGGCAATGGCAACTCGGTGCCCTGCTCCTTGTACTGGCTGACCAACGCTTGCTGCCCGGCCACGCTGCAATCCTTGGGCAGCGGCATGCCGCGTAGGGCGCCGGCCTCTTCGTCCCACCAGGCCGCGCCGACCCGGTCGACACCGCGCAGACGGTACTTCTGCGACTTTCCGACATGCATGATCAGCTTGAATTCGTTAGGGCTGACATCACTGGTGCAGGTGCGCGAATAGCCCACGGTGGCCTGGGTGATGCCATCGCCAGTCAGGTCAGTAACCTTGGTTGCAGCCCGGTCGAAGCGCAGCGAGGCGTCGAACTCGCAATGCTGCACATCGTCGTAGAGCATCCATACGCGCTTGGGGCGGTTGCCATCGATCAGGTACTGGGCCGCGTACACAAACGCCGACTGAGTGCCGTCGTCGTCACGCTCGCTGACCTGCTCGGCAAGCACCAGCAGGTTCTTGCCTTGCTTGTCGTCCCAGGTGTAAGCGGCGATTTGCTTGCCACGCACCTCGACACCGTCCGGCACCTGATCAATGCTCGTGAGCGCGACCCCGTCGTCGGCTTGTACGGTGGTGACACACGCCACGCTCATCAACAAACCCATCAACACTGGCCGCAACTGGCCCCGTAAACGCTGCACGCTATTCATCCGATCACCCTGGCAAGAGACGGCTTACTTTACCGGCACTTGGGGCGTATTGCAGAGAAGATTCTTCACTAAATGGGGTGGCCGAGGTCGCGCGTTCAAGTTGAACCAAACGCACGCCGAACCGTTCCTATTTCGCCTGCCAACTAAGCGTTAGTTCCCTAGCTGAACCCTAGCTGTCTACCTGTCAAATAAACGAGTTTTTCATCTGCCTTTCATATCTGTTCCACATTTTTACGCTTAATCTTAATCGCAGCACTTCATAGCAAACCGCGCTATATCGTCTAACCTCTTGATTACGCTTCACCTTTGGTTCCGCTTTTTAGCCTGCGGCCTGGACTTTCGCCTAATGATTGCTGCTGTTTCCATGCTCCAAGTTGCTCTAACCCCGAGGTCATGAATCTTTGAAACCCTACCCTATTCATTGCGTGTCGATCGTTATCCCGGTCTACAACGAACAAGAGAGCCTGCCTGAATTGCTGCGTCGCACCACTGCAGCCTGCAAGCAACTGGCCTACGAATACGAAATCATCCTGGTGGATGACGGTAGTCGCGACAATTCGGCCCAACTGCTGGAAGACGCCGCTGCTGAAGACGGCAGCAACGTGGTCGCGGTGATCCTCAACCGCAACTATGGCCAGCATGCGGCGATCATGGCCGGTTTCGAGCAGTGCCGGGGCGAAGTGGTGATCACCCTCGACGCCGACCTGCAGAACCCGCCCGAAGAAATCCCGCGCCTGGTGGAACAAGCCGCCCTCGGCTACGACGTGGTCGCCACCGTGCGCAACAATCGCCAGGACTCGGCCTTCCGCCGCTGGCCTTCGCGCCTGATCAACCTGGCCGTGCAGCGCTCTACTGGCGTTGCCATGACCGACTACGGCTGCATGCTGCGCGCCTACCGCCGCACCATCGTCGACGCGATGCTGGCCTGCCGCGAGCGCAGCACCTTTATCCCGATCCTGGCCAACGGCTTTGCCCGCCACACCACCGAGATCCTGGTGCACCACGCCGAGCGTGAACACGGTGAATCCAAATACAGCGCCATGCGCCTGATCAGCCTGATGTTCGACCTGCTGACGTGCATGACCACCACCCCGCTGCGCCTGCTCTCCATCGTTGGCTTCAGCCTGGCGGCCTTGGGCATGCTGTTTGCCCTGGCGTTGATCGTCATGCGCCTGGCCTTTGGTGCCGACTGGGCCGGCGACGGCTTGTTTGTGCTGTTCGCGGTGCTGTTCGTGTTCACCGGCGGCCAGTTCATCGGCATGGGCCTCTTGGGTGAATACCTGGGCCGCATGTACAGCGATGTGCGCGCCCGCCCACGCTTCTTTATCGAAAAAGTGCTGCGCAACCAACCGGCAGCACCGGCTCCCGTGGTCGTCGTTGACGGCCTGGTGTCTTCCCATACCTCTACTTCTGCTGATCAGGTCTAAACATGAGTTCAAAAGCTGTTGTATTCGCGTACCACGACATTGGTTGTGCAGGCATTGAAGCGCTGCTCAACACCGGTTACGAAATTGCTGCTGTGTTCACCCATGCCGACGACCCGAAGGAAAACAACTTCTACGGTTCCGTTGCCCAACTGTGCGCACGCAACGGTATCCCGGTGCACGCGCCGGAAGACGCCAACCACCCGCTGTGGATCGAGCGCATCGCCAAGTTGAACCCGGACTACATTTTCTCGTTCTACTACCGCAACCTGCTGAGCGAACCCCTGCTGGCCACCGCCCGCAAAGGTGCATTCAACCTGCACGGCTCGCTGCTGCCCAAATACCGTGGCCGCGCCCCGGCCAACTGGGTGCTGGTCAACGGCGAAACCGAAACCGGCGTGACCCTGCACCGCATGGTCAAGCGTGCCGATGCCGGCGCGATCCTGGCCCAGCAGAAAGTCGTGATCGACCGCACGGATACCGGCCTGACCCTGCACGCCAAACTGCGCGAGGCCGCCAGCAACCTGCTGCGCGATGCCCTGCCGCAACTGGCCCAAGGCAAATTGGCTGAAACCGCCCAGGACGAAAGCCAGGCCACCTACTTCGGTCGCCGTACCGCTGCCGATGGCAAGCTGGAGTGGAAGAAACCGGCTGAAGAACTGTTCGACCTGGTGCGCGCCGTAACCCAACCCTATCCGGGCGCCTTCTGCGCGGTGGGCGAGCACAAGTTGATCGTGTGGCAAGCCGAAGTGGTCAAGGGCAACGAAGGCCTCGCGCCGGGTCGTGTGATCAGCGTCAACCCGCTGCGCATTGCCTGCGGTGAAGACTCCCTGGTGGTCAAGTTCGGCCAGCGCAACGACAACGGCCTGTACCTGGCCGGTCCTTCCCTGGCCAACGAATTGGGCCTGGTCGACGGTTCCGTGCTGCGTGGCGCCGAGTCCGGCCGCAAACCGCGCCGTACCCGCGTGCTGATCCTCGGCGTGAACGGCTTTATCGGTAACCACCTGTCCGAGCGCCTGCTGCGTGACGACCGCTACGAAGTGTACGGCCTGGACATCGGCTCCGACGCCATCGAGCGCCTGCGCAGCCACCCGAACTTCCATTACGTGGAAGGCGACATCAGCATCCACACCGAGTGGATCGAGTACCACATCAAGAAGTGCGACGTGGTCCTGCCGCTGGTGGCCATCGCCACCCCGATCGAATACACCCGTAACCCGCTGCGTGTGTTCGAGCTGGACTTCGAAGAAAACCTCAAGCTGGTGCGCTACTGCGTCAAGTACAACAAGCGCGTGATCTTCCCGTCGACCTCCGAAGTCTATGGCATGTGCCAGGACCAGTACTTCGACGAAGACACCTCCAACCTGGTGGTCGGCCCGGTCAACAAGCAACGCTGGATCTACTCGGTCTCCAAGCAACTGCTGGACCGTGTGATCTGGGCCTACGGCGCCAAAGGCCTGAACTTCACGCTGTTCCGTCCATTCAACTGGATGGGCCCGCGCCTCGACCGCCTGGATTCGGCGCGTATCGGCAGCTCCCGTGCGATCACCCAGTTGATCCTGAACTTGGTGGAAGGCACGCCGATCCGCCTGTTCGACGGCGGCGAGCAAAAACGCTGCTTCACCGACATCGCTGACGGTATCGAAGCCCTGGCGCGCATCATTGATAACGACAACGACGCGTGCAATGGCCAGATCATCAACATCGGTAACCCGGAAAACGAAGCCAGCATCCGTCAACTGGGTGAAGAGCTGCTGCGTCAGTTCGAAGCGCACCCGCTGCGTGGCAACTTCCCACCGTTCGCCGGTTTCCGCGATGTCGAGAGCAAGGCGTTCTACGGCACCGGTTACCAGGATGTGGCCCACCGCAAGCCAAGCATCGAAAACGCCAAGCGCCTGCTGAACTGGGAGCCGACCGTGGAGATGAGCGAAACCATCGGCAACACGCTGGACTTCTTCTTGCGCGAGGCCATGCTCGAAATCGCGGACAAGAAGTAATGCAGGCAGGTCTTCGCATTGACGTCGACACCTACCGCGGCACCCGTGAAGGTGTGCCACGGTTGCTCGAATCCCTGGATGAAGCGGGGGTTAAAGCGACGTTCTTCTTCAGTGTCGGGCCGGACAACATGGGGCGCCACTTGTGGCGTCTCATCCGCCCGCAGTTCCTGTGGAAGATGCTGCGTTCCAATGCCGTCGGCCTGTATGGCCTGGATATCTTGCTGGCTGGCACCGCCTGGCCAGGCAAGCCGATCGGCCGGGACCTGGGGCATTTGATGCGCCAGGCCAAGGCCGCCGGGCATGAGGTGGGCCTGCATGCGTGGGACCACCACGGCTGGCAGGCCAACACCGGGCGCTGGAGCGAGGCACAGCTGATCGAACAGATCCGCCGTGGCGTCGACACCTTGAATGACATTCTCGGCGAGCGCATCGACTGTTCGGCCGCCGCCGGTTGGCGTGCCGACGAGCGCGTGGTGCAAGCCAAGCAAGGCTTCAATTTCCGCTACAACAGTGATTGCCGGGGCACCAGCCTGTTTCGTCCAACCTTGGCCGATGGCAGTGCGGGCACCCCACAAATTCCGGTGGACCTGCCGACCTTCGACGAAGTCGTCGGGCCGGTGGTGGCTGCCAAAGACTTCAACACGTTCATCCTCGACCGCTTTGCCGCGTCGAAGCTCAACGTCTATACGATCCACGCAGAAGTAGAAGGGATTCTGATGGCCAATGATTTTCGCCAGTTGCTCGCCCAGGCAGGGCAGCGCGGCATCGACTTCAAACCGCTGGGCGACTTGCTGCCGGCCGACCTGACCACCCTGCCCCAGCAACAGCTGGTGCGCGGCGCCTTGCCCGGCCGCGAGGGTTGGCTCGGAGTGCAACAGGCATGATCCGCCGTTGGGCCCTGCCCCTGCTCCTGTTGGCGTTTGGCGTGTTTTACCTGTTGCCGCTTGCCACCCATGGCCTGTGGATTCCGGACGAAACGCGCTACGCGCAGATCAGCCAGGAAATGCTGCTGACCGGCAAGTGGGCGTCGCCGCACTTCATGGGCATTCGTTACTTTGAGAAACCGGCGGCGGGCTACTGGATGATCGCGCTGGGCCAGGCGATCTTCGGGCAGAACCTGTTCGGTGTGCGCTTTGCGTCGGCCTTGAGCACCGGCTTGAGCATTGTGCTGGTGTACCTGGTGTCACGCCGGCTGTGGAATGACCCGCAAAAAAGCCTGATCAGCACCGTGCTGTACATGAGTTTTGTCAGCGTGGCGGCCCTGGGCGGTTATGCCAACCTCGATCCGCAGTTCACCTTCTGGGTGAATCTGACCGGCGTGGCCCTGTGGTTTTGTTTCGACAGTGCCACCCGCAATGGGCGACTCGCTGCCTGGGCGCTGTTGGGGTTTGCCTGCGGCATGGGCTTTATGACCAAGGGTTTCCTGGCGTGGCTGCTCCCCGTATTGATCGCGCTGCCCTATGCGATCTGGCAAAAGCGTTTCCGTGAGCTGCTGGGTTATGGCCTGGTCGCTGTGGTTGTAGCAATTGTCGTCAGCCTGCCGTGGGCGCTGGCCGTGCACCTGCAAGAGCCCGACTACTGGAACTTCTTCTTCTGGCACGAGCATATCCAGCGCTTTGCCGGCGACGATGCGCAGCACGCCGAGCCGTTCTGGTATTACCTGCCGCTGCTGGTTGCGTTCTGCCTGCCGTGGGTGGCGTTGTTGCCGTCCACGCTCAAACAGGCTTGGCAGGACAAGCGCAGCGCAAAGATCGGTTTTGTGTTGCTGTGGCTGCTGATGCCCCTGGCGTTCTTCAGCCTGGCCAAGGGCAAGCTGCCCTCGTACATCGTGCCATGCCTGCTGCCGTTGGCGTTGTTGATGGGCAATACCCTGGCCGACAAATTGGCGCAGGGCCGTTATCGGGCATTGCGTATCAATGGCTGGCTGAACCTGATCATTGGCATAGTGGTGCTGCTGGCGCTGAGCTGGTTCCAACTGAAAAAGCCGGTGTACGAGCACGGGCAGGAAACCCTCAGCCTGGTGCTGGTGTTCACCTTCCTGTTTGCCTGGATCCTGGTCAACCTGTT
Organism: Pseudomonas azotoformans; assembly: GCF_001579805.1. Taxonomy (NCBI): domain Bacteria; kingdom Pseudomonadati; phylum Pseudomonadota; class Gammaproteobacteria; order Pseudomonadales; family Pseudomonadaceae; genus Pseudomonas; species Pseudomonas azotoformans. Next base: position 4,918,130 of record NZ_CP014546.1, read on the forward strand.
GCAAGCCGCGCGACCTCTACGCCTGTGGGCCGCGCCGGTACTCGGCAGTTGGCTGATGGTGGCCTTGTTGCCTGCCGCATTGCCGCATTCGGTGGTCTACAACAAGACACCTGACCAATTCATCATCGATCACCTGCAGGAACTGCAGCCAGCCACGGCCCTGCTGAGCAATGACCTCGGCGCGGCGTCGGCCTTGTCTTGGCGCCTGGCACGCCCGGACGTGACGCTCTACAACACCGTCGGCGAAGTCAAATACGGCCTGGCCTACCCAGACGCCACGCATCACAAGATTGACACCACCCAAGTCCAGCAGTGGATGAGCGAGGCGCGCAAGCAAGGCCCGGTCGGTGTGGTGATGCGCGTCAAAGGTGACGATGAAATCGCTGAAGTGGCGCTGCTGCCCAATGACGGCAAGCGGTATGAGCAAGGCAATATCGTGATCCTGATCTTCCCGCAGGTGACGCCTTGATCACCCTGCTGCTGTTATTGGCCGCGTGCCTGCTGACCTGCATGGGCCAGGTGTCGCAGAAATTCGCCGTGGAAAGCTGGCGCGATGTGCCCCAGGGCTGGGCGCTGAAGCTGCGTTCGCCGTGGCTGTGGTCGGCGCTGATGTGCCTGGGCCTCGGCCTGCTGGTGTGGCTGCTGGTGTTGCAGCGCCTGGAAGTGGGCATCGCCTACCCCATGCTCAGCCTGAACTTTGTGCTGGTCACCCTGGTGGCGCGGTTTGTCTTTCATGAGCCCATCGACAGCCGTCATTGGCTGGGCGTGGCGCTGGTGATCGGTGGTGTCGTGTTGTTGGGGCGCCACGTATGAGCCGGGTCCAAGGTTTTGCCCTGGCGTTGGGCAGTGTCGGCCTGGTCAGTACTGCCCAGTTGGGCATGCGCTGGAGCATGACGCGCTTGCCGCTGCCCAATGAGTGGCTCAGTGCACAGATCGATCTCGGCGCCCTCGGCGTGGTGAGCCTGGCGATCCTTGCCTACGCGCTGTCGATGCTCTGCTGGCTCGGCGCGCTCAAGCACCTGCCGCTGGGCCGCGCCTATTCATTGTTGAGCATCAGCTACGCGCTGGTGTACCTGCTGGCGGCCAGCCTGCCGGTGTTCAACGAACACTTTTCCGTTTCAAAAACCCTGGGGGTGGCCTTGGTCATCCTCGGTGTGCTGGTTATCAACTCTCGTCGTGCTAGCGCTACAAGTCCCAGGAATGCCCCATGAAAATCAGTGTATTTGGTAGTGGTTACGTCGGTCTGGTGCAGGCCACCGTATTGGCCGAAGTCGGTCACGATGTCATCTGCATGGACGTTGACAAAAACAAGGTCGAATCTTTGCAGAAAGGCCATGTGACGATCTTCGAGCCGGGGCTGGCGGCGATGGTCAAGGAAAACCTGGAAAGCGGGCGACTGCACTTTACTTATGACGAGAAGCTCGCGGTCGAACACGGCGAAGTGCTGTTTATCGCCGTGGGCACGCCGTCGGACGAAGACGGCTCGGCTGACCTGAAGTACGTGCTGTCGGTGGGCGATGCGGTCGCTCGTCATCGCAAGGAGCCGGTGATCCTGGTGGAAAAATCCACTGTGCCTGTCGGTACCGGCGACACCCTGCGCGCGCATATCGAAAAAGCCCTGCACCTGGCGGGTCGTCACCTGGAGTTCGATATCGTCTCCAACCCGGAATTCCTCAAGGAAGGCTCGGCCGTGGCCGACTGCCGCCGCCCGGACCGCATCATCATCGGCTGCGAGCGCGAAGAAGTGCGCGAGGTGATGCGCGACCTGTACGCCCCGTTCAACCGCAACCACGACCGCATCATCTTCATGGACCTGCGCAGCGCCGAGCTGACCAAATACGCCGCCAACTGCATGCTGGCGACCAAGATCAGCTTCATCAACCAGATCGCCGAGCTGGCCGAACACCTGGGCGCGGACATCGAAGCCGTACGCCTGGGGATCGGTGCCGATTCGCGTATCGGCTACCACTTCATCTACCCCGGCTGCGGCTACGGTGGTTCGTGCTTCCCCAAGGACATGCGCGCCCTGATCCACAGCGCCAAGCAAGCCAACTGCTCCAGCGACCTATTGGAAGCAGTAGAAGCCATCAACCAGCGTCAGAAGAGCAAGTTGTTCGAACGTATCAACGCGTTCTTCAAGGGCGACCTGCGCGGCAAGACCTTTGCCCTGTGGGGCCTGGCGTTCAAGCCGAACACCGACGACATGCGCGATGCGCCGAGCCGCGTACTGATGGAAGCCTTGTGGGCGGCCGGCGCCAACGTGCGCGCGTTCGACCCCGAAGCCATGCAGGAAACCCAGCGCATCTACGGCGATGATCCACGGCTGATGCTGATGGGCACCCCGGAATCCACCCTGGGCGGCGCCGATGCGCTGATCGTCTGCACCGAATGGCAGCAGTTCAAGGCGCCGGACTTCGACCTGATCCACCAGCGCCTGAAAACCCCGGTGATCTTCGACGGCCGCAACCTCTACGACGGCGAGCGCCTGGCGCGCAAAGGCTTCCAGTACTACCCGATCGGCCGTGGCGACTCCTGCCAGTTGCCGATTCCGCAGCAGCAGTGGTTGCCGCAGGTCGTGGAAGCCTGAGACGTGAACAAAGATCGACCGCCCCTGTTAACCCCAACGATCCGCCGCCAATCCCTCGGTTTGGGATTGCTGGCGTTGTTGCTGTTCATCGCCGGCAGCTGGCACCAGGCGATTATCGGCTTCGATTCCCGCTTCGTGCTGTTCGCCCAGGAGATGCTGCGCCATGGGCCGGGATTCTTCCCGACCACCTACGGCCAGCCTTATGCGGATTACCTGGCCACGTCGACGCTGCTGACGTGGTTGTTGTCCTTGCCGTTCGGCCAAGTCACCAGCCTCACGGCCTGGTTGCCCACGGCGATGGCCTCGGCGGTGATCGTCATGCTGGTGTATCGCCTGACGGCGCCCTACTCCCAGCGCTGGGGCCTGCTGAGCATTGCGATCCTGTTGCTGAGCAGCACCTTCATCAGCGAAACCCGCGCGGTGTCCCTCGACCAGATGTTGGCCGCCATCGCCTTGGCGGTGTTCTACCTGGGGTATGCCCACGATCACTTTGGGGCCGGTAAACGCCTGCATTGGCTGTATCTGCTGCTGATTATCGGCTTTGCCGTGCGCGGGCCGATCGGCTTGGTCATTCCCACGGGCGTGTTGTGCAGCTATTACCTGATCAACCGCCAATGGCGGCAACTGTTCAGCTTCGGCTTGCTTGCACTGGCGTTGTTGGTGGCCTGTGTCGGCTTGCTATTGCTGATGGCCAAGCTGAGTGGCGGCGAGCCGTTCATGCAGGACGTAATTCGCATGCAGTTCCTCGGGCGCATGGACGGCAGCGAAGGTTCCAGCGGTGTGCTGTATTACTTCACCAGCTCCCTGGGCAACTATGCCCTGGCGTATCCGATGGCTGTGCTGGTGCTGTTAGCCATGCTGATCAGCGGGCGGCGGGCGCCTGGGCCAGCGTTGCAGCTGGTGTGGTACTGCGCGGCCGCCGGGTTGCTGGTGATGCTGGGCTTGTCGATTCCCCAGGCGAAAAAAGCGCGCTATGTGCTGCCGATGCTGCCCATGGCGGCGATGATTGCGGCGTATCCGTTCCAGGTTGCACACGGGCGGTTGTTTGCCGGGTTGCGCGGATTGATGCTGGGTATCTGGACGTTGTTGCCGACACTGTTGATCGCAGGGTTGCTGTTCGCACGGCCGCGTTATCCGGAACAGTTGAGCCATCTGGGCTGGGTATTTGGTGTGCTGGGTGGGCTGCAAGTCGTGGCACTGCTGGCGCTGCTCAAGACACAACTGCGTACGGTCGGACCGGCGTTTGCCGCGGTACTGGCCGTATGGGCCACCTACATCATGGTGGTCGAACCGCTGGAGCGCAGCGTCTACGACACCCGCACCTTTACTTTGCAAGTGCATGAACAGGTGATGCAGCAAAAGGCACCGGTGGTGTTGCACGGCCTGGGCAAAGACGCCAAGGCCATCAAGTACATGGTCAACCTCAATTGCGACCAGGTGCCGTTGTTCACTCAGCAGGCGGCCGACCTCAAGCCCCTCCAGGGGCCCGCGTGGCTGGTGATGAGCGAGGCAGACTATGAAGGCTTGACGGACCCACGCTTGCGTTCCATCACGCCGACCTTGGCCGGCGAATTTGATCGTAACCCTTATGTGCTGCTGCATTTGGAAAAAAGCCCACAACCCTGAGGCTCAACTTCATTTTTTTTGCACTCAACCTTCATTAATATGCATTGGCGCCCTGTTCACCGGGGCGGCACACTGCATGCGTTCCTTCCCCCAAATGTTGGAACTTTCAAAGGGCTTTTCCGGGCAACCAGACAAGCCTTTTTTTTGCCCGCTGTTTATGGATCCCCCTTCAATGCTCGCTCGCTGGTTCCCCGCTGCTATCAACACCCGCCCCACGGAATGGAGCCGTGCCGCCATCGGCATGGCCCTGGGCACGCTGTTCAGTGTCTGGCTGTGCTCACAAGTGTTTGGGATGGAGGTGGCGCTGCACCTGCTAGGCCCGCTTGGGGCTTCGGCGGTGTTGTTGTTCGCTGTTTCGTCCGGCGCCCTGGCGCAACCCTGGTCAATTATCGGCAGCTACCTGTGTGCCGGTGTCGTGGCGCTGCTGGTGGCTCGCGTCCTGGGCCCTTCATTGGGAGGCGCGTGCCTGGCGGCGGGCATGACCGTGGTGCTGATGTGCTGGCTTCGCTGCTTGCATCCGCCGGCCGGCGGCTTGGCCATGACGCTGGTGTTGGCCGACCCCGCCTCCGCCGCCCTCGGTTGGTATGAGTTGGGCGCGGTCTTGCTCGGTGCTGGCGCGCTGCTGGCCTGTGCGCTGGCTTACAACAACGCCACTCGCACGCGGTATCCCAAAGGCGCCGCTGAAGCTCCAACGCTTCCCTTGAATAACCCTGATGCCGCTCAAAACCCCGCCATTACTGCCGCCGATTTGAAGCTGGCGCTGGCCGACATGGAGCAGTTCTACGATGTGGAGCCCACGGAGCTGGAACAATTGATCCACGCCGCAGAAACCCACGCGCGACGCCGCAGCATTGGTGAAGTCCTGGCCAGCCGGGTGCCTTGAGCCCATCGTCCCCTCGCTGCATAAATGCAAAAACGACCTGCAGGATTCACGGTTGTACTGGGCAAATTTGCACTGGTACGATCACGAGAAGGTTCGTCCGCGAACATCTTGATAAAGAACAATAAAAGCAGGGAGTTATCGATGACTGCTCAGGTTTCATCCGAGGCAAGCCACGCAGAAACACTTCAGGACGAAGTCCTCGCCGAGGTCCGTAACCATATCGGCCACCTCACCCTCAATCGCCCCGCTGGCTTGAACGCCATTACCCTGAACATGGTGCGCAGCCTGGCGTCCCAACTGCAGGCCTGGGCCGATGACCCGCAGGTGTACGCCGTGGTCCTGCGCGGCGCCGGCGAAAAGGCCTTCTGTGCTGGAGGCGATATCCGTTCGCTGTACGACAGCTTCAAGAACGGCGATACGCTGCATCAGGACTTTTTCGTCGAGGAATACGCACTGGACCTGGCCATCCACCATTACCGCAAACCGGTACTGGCACTCATGGATGGATTTGTCCTGGGCGGCGGCATGGGCCTGGTGCAAGGCGCTGACTTGCGCGTGGTCACCGAGCGCAGCCGCCTGGCGATGCCGGAAGTGGCCATCGGTTACTTCCCTGATGTGGGCGGCAGCTACTTCCTGCCGCGCATTCCGGGTGAGCTGGGGATTTACCTGGGCGTCACCGGGGTGCAGATCCGCGCAGCCGACGCGCTCTACTGCGGTTTGGCGGATTGGTATCTGGAAAGCAACAAGCTGGCCGATCTGGACCAGAAGCTTGACCGCCTTCAGTGGCACGACTCGCCACTCAAGGACCTGCAAGGCGTGCTCGCCAAGCTGGCCGTGCAGCAACTCCCCGACGCACCGCTGGCCGCCTTGCGCACGGCCATCGACCATTTCTTCGCACTGCCGGATGTGCCGAGCATCGTCGAGCAGCTGCAGCAAGTCACCGTCGGCGACAGCCATGAATGGGCACTGAACACCGCCAACCTGATGCTGACCCGTTCGCCCCTGGCCATGGCTGTGACCCTGGAGATGCTGCGTCGCGGCCGGCGCCTGCCCCTTGAGCAATGTTTTGCCCTGGAATTGCACCTGGACCGCCAATGGTTCGAACGTGGCGACCTGATCGAAGGCGTGCGCGCCCTGATCATCGACAAGGACAAAGCCCCGCGCTGGAACCCACCCACCCTGCATGGACTGGCTCTCAGCCATGTAGAAAGCTTCTTTCATCACTTCGAGAAGGTTGCGAACTAAGCCATGCAAGACATTGAATACACTGAAGAACAAGTGATGATCCGCGACATGGCGCGCGACTTTGCCCGTGGCGAAATCGCGCCCTACGCCCAAGCGTGGGAAAAAGCGGGCTGGATCGACGATGCCCTGGTCGCCAAGATGGGCGAACTGGGCCTGCTGGGCATGGTGGTGCCGGAAGAATGGGGCGGCACCTATGTCGATTACGTCGCCTACGCCCTCGCCGTGGAGGAGATTTCTGCCGGCGACGGCGCCACGGGCGCGCTGATGAGTATCCATAATTCAGTGGGTTGTGGTCCGATCCTCAACTACGGCACAGAAGCGCAAAAGCAGACATGGTTGGCGGACCTCGCCAGCGGCCAGGCGATTGGCTGCTTCTGCCTCACCGAACCCCAAGCGGGTTCCGAAGCCCACAACCTGCGCACCCGCGCCGAGCTGCGCGATGGCCAGTGGGTGATCACCGGCGCCAAGCAATTCGTCAGCAACGGCAAGCGCGCCAAACTGGCGATCGTGTTTGCCGTGACCGACCCGGAACTGGGCAAAAAAGGCATCTCGGCGTTCCTGGTGCCCACCGCAACAGCGGGCTTCGTGGTGGACCGCACCGAACACAAGATGGGCATCCGCGCGTCCGACACCTGCGCCGTCACCCTCAACCAATGCACAGTGCCCGAGGCCAACCTGTTGGGTGAGCGCGGAAAAGGCCTGGCGATTGCCCTCTCCAACCTGGAAGGTGGACGCATCGGCATTGCCGCCCAGGCGCTGGGCATCGCCCGTGCCGCGTTTGAGGCAGCATTGGCGTATGCGCGTGATCGCGTGCAGTTCAACAAGGCGATCATCGAACACCAGAGTGTGGCCAACCTGCTGGCCGACATGCAGACCCAACTGAATGCCGCACGCTTGTTGATCCTGCATGCCGCGCGACTGCGCAGTGCCGGCAAACCGTGTTTGTCGGAAGCTTCCCAGGCCAAGCTGTTTGCCTCGGAAATGGCCGAGAAAGTCTGCTCCTCAGCGATGCAGATTCATGGCGGGTACGGCTATCTGGAGGATTATCCGGTGGAGCGTTACTACCGGGATGCGCGGATCACGCAGATTTACGAGGGGACCAGCGAGATTCAGCGGATGGTGATTGCTCGCGAACTGAAAAATTACCAGCTGTAACCTGACACGCTACACAACAACGGTGGGAGCTGGCTTGCCAGCTCCCACATGCGCTTACTTGTCCTTGAACTCCGGCGCACGCTTGGCCACAAACGCTGCCATACCTTCCTTCTGATCCTGCGTCGCAAACGCCGCATGGAACACCCGGCGCTCAAAACGTACGCCTTCCGACAGGCTCACTTCAAACGCACGGTTCACGCTTTCCTTGACCATCATGCTGATCGGCACCGACTTGCCGGCGATCAGGGTCGCCACTTTCAGCGCTTCTTCCAGCAGTTCATCGGCGGGCACGATCCGCGCGACAATCCCGCAGCGCTCCGCTTCTACGGCGTCGATAAAACGCCCGGTCAGGCACATTTCCATGGCCTTGGCCTTGCCCACGGCGCGGGTCAGGCGCTGGGTGCCGCCCATGCCCGGCAGTACGCCGAGGTTGATTTCCGGCTGGCCGAACTTGGCGCTGTCGCCGGCCAGTATGAAATCGCACATCAGCGCCAGCTCACAGCCGCCACCGAGGGCGAAGCCATTCACGGCGGCGATGATCGGCTTGCGGCGGTTGGCCACGCGGTCACTGTCGCTGAACAGGTCATCAAGGTAGATCTGCGGGTAGGTCAGCTCGGCCATTTCCTTGATGTCGGCACCGGCGGCGAAGGCTTTCTTGGAACCCGTCAGCACGATACAGCCGATTTCCGGGTTGGCTTCCAGGCCATCCAGCGCCTGGTTCAATTCGCTGACCAGTTGCGCATTCAGGGCGTTCAAGGCATGTGGGCGATTGAGGGTAATCAGCCCGACGCGGCCTTGGACGTCGAGCAAAATGGTTTCGTAACTCATGTATCGGCTCCTTAGAGATTGCGTGAGATGACCATGCGCTGGATATCGCTGGTGCCTTCGTAAATCTGGCAGACCCGCACGTCGCGGTAGATCCGCTCCAGGGGGAAGTCGCTCAGGTAACCGTAACCGCCCAGGGTTTGCAAGGCGGCCGAACAGACTTTCTCGGCCATTTCCGAGGCGAACAGCTTGGCCATCGAGGCTTCTACCAGGGCCGGCTTGCCGCTGTCACGCAGCGCAGCCGCGTAATGCACCATCTGCCGGGCGACCGCGATTTGCGTGGCCATGTCCGCCAGGCGGAAGGCCACGGCCTGGTGTTCAATGATCGGTTTGCCGAAGCTTTCACGCTCGCGGGCATAGTCGCGGGCCGCTTCAAAGGCGGCGCGGGCCATGCCCACCGCTTGTGACGCAATACCCACGCGGCCGCCCTCAAGGTTGGCCAGGGCAATCTTGTAGCCTTCGCCCTCCTCCCCGAGACGGTTGGCGACCGGAACCTTCACGTCTTCGAACAAAATCTGGCACGTATCGGACGCATGCTGGCCGAGCTTGTCTTCGACCCGCGCCACGCTGTACCCCGGCGAATCGGTCGGTACGATGAATGCGCTGATCCCACGCTTGCCCGCCGCAGGGTCGGTCACCGCAAATACAATCACCACCCCGGCGTTCTGCCCGGAGGTGATGAACTGCTTGCAGCCATTGAGTACGTAATGATCACCTTCCAGGCGCGCGCGGGTTTTCAAACTGCTGGCATCGGAACCCGCCTGGGGTTCGGTCAGCGCGAAGGCGCCGAGCATGGCGCCGCTGGCCAGGGGTTTGAGGAACTGTTCTTTCTGCTGGTCGTTGCCAAACTTGAGGATCGGCACGCAGCCTACCGAGTTGTGCACGCTCATGATGGTGGAGCAGGCGCCGTCACCGGCGGCGATTTCTTCCAGGGCCATGGCGTAGGCCAGGTAGCCGGTGTCGCAACCGCCCCACTGTTCCGGCACCAGCATACCGAAGAAGCCCAGCTCGGCCATTTCACCGATGGCTTCCTTGGGAAAGCGATGCTCGCGGTCCCATTCGGCGGCAAAGGGTTTCAGGCGTTCCTGGGCAAATTGCCGGGCGGCGTCGCTGATTTGCAGTTGTTCGTCATTGGGCAGCATGGTCAGTCCTTAGTACAGGCATTCAACGGCCATGGCCGTGGCTTCACCACCGCCGATACAGATGGCGGCGACGCCACGCTTGAGGCCGTTCTGGCGCAGGGCCGACAGCAGCGTCACCAGGATCCGCGCACCGGACGCACCGATCGGATGGCCCAAGGCACAGGCGCCGCCGTGGATATTGACCTTGGCGTGGGGGATTTCCAGCTTGCTCATGGTCACCAGGCTGACCACGGCGAAGGCTTCGTTGATCTCGAACAGATCCACTTCTTCCAGGTTCCAGCCGGTTTTGGTCATCAGCTTGCGGATAGCGCCCACCGGCGCCACCGGGAACAACCCTGGTTCATCGGCAAACGCCGCATGCCCATGAATCACGGCCAAAGGCTTGAGACCCCGTTTTTCAGCCTCGGACTGGCGCATCAGCAGCAAGGCTGCCGCGCCATCGGAAATCGAGCTGGCGTTGGCCGCCGTCACCGTGCCGCCTTCGCGGAACGCGGGTTTCAGGCTGCCGATCTTGTCCAGCTTGGCCTTGGGCGGTTGCTCATCATGCAGGATGGTTTTCTGTTCTTTGCCCACGGTGACCTGTACCGGAACGATCTCGGCGGCAAAATGGCCGTGGGAGATCGCTTCCTGCGCGCGGGTCAGGGACGCGATGGCGAACGCGTCCTGGGCCTCGCGGGTAAAACCGTTGTGCAGGGCGCAGTCCTCGGCAAAGGTGCCCATCAGGCGGCCTTTGTCGTAGGCATCTTCCAAGCCGTCGAGGAACATGTGGTCCAGCACCTTGCCGTGGCCCATGCGGTAGCCACTGCGCGCGCGGTCGAGCAGGTACGGCGCGTTGGACATGCTTTCCATGCCACCGGCTATCACCACGTCGACGCTGCCAGCCAGCAGCGAATCATGGGCCAGGATCGCGGCTTCCATGCCTGAGCCGCACATTTTGTTGAGGGTGGTGCAGCGCGTGGCTTTATCCAACCCTGCGCCTAACGCTGCCTGGCGTGCTGGCGCCTGGCCGAGGCCGGCAGGTAGTACGCAGCCAAACAGCACTTCATCTACGGCATCGGGAGCAATACCGGCACGTTCGACGGCGGCGCGGATCGCGGCAGAACCCAACTGCGGCGCAGTCAGGCCCTTGAGGTCGCCCTGGAAGCCACCCATGGGCGTGCGCACGGCGCTGACAATAACGATGGGATCGGTCATGGAAAATCCTCCTTATTTGGCTGCCATACGCAAGGCACCGTCGAGACGGATCACCTCGCCATTGAGCATGCTGTTTTCAATGATGTGCCGCACCAGCGCGGCGTATTCGGCGGGTTTGCCCAGGCGTGGCGGGAATGGCACGCCAGCCGCCAGGGAATCGCGGACTTCCGGGGTCATACCAGCCATCATCGGCGTCTCGAAAATGCCCGGCGCGATGGTCATGACGCGAATGCCAAACCGCGCCAGTTCGCGTGCGGCCGGCAGGGTGAGGCTGGCGATGGCGCCCTTGGACGCGGAATACGCGGCCTGGCCAATCTGACCGTCAAACGCGGCAACGGAGGCGGTATTGATGATCACACCGCGCTCGCCGTCGGGATTCGCCTCGGTGTCGGCAATGGCGGCGGCCGCCAGGCGCAGCAGGTTGAAGCTGCCGATCAGGTTGACGTTGATCACCTGGGCAAAGCTGGCCAGGCCGTGGGGGCCGTTCTTACCGAGGATTTTTTCGCCACGGACCACCCCGGCGCAGTTCACCAGCCCATGCAGCCCGCCAAACGCAGCAACGGTGGCCTGCACGGCGGCTTCGGCGGCCGCTTCCTGGCTGATGTCCGCCACGGCGCTGCGGGCATTCTCGCCCAGCTGCTGGGCCTTTGCGGCCACGGCCTCGGCGTTGAGGTCTACCAGCATGACCTTGGCGCCTGCCGCTACAAGCATTTCAGCGGTGGCCGCACCCAGGCCAGAGGCGCCGCCGCTGATCAGGAAGATCTTGTTTTCAATCTGCATTGTTATTCTCTTTAACAGTCCGAATCGTCGAAATAGTCGCCCCAGAGCGCCACTGCGGCAATGGTCAAAGCCCTCAACCTGCCTGACTGGTTTGGCCAGTCATCGACCGCGCCGATCAGCCGGTCAGCCCAAGCGATTGGACGGGCACACTGCAGGCTTCTACTCTGATGGGCTGCGCCACCCAAGAAGCCCGCCCCTGAATGATAGTCCGACCCAAACCCAACCTCCTGGGCATCCTGTTTTCCCTCAAGGGCTCGATTGCCAAGCGCATCGCCCTGCGCAGTTTGCTGGTCACCCTCTTGGCCTCGGTGATCGTGCTGGTGGAAACCCTGCACCCGGCGTACTTTTCCAAGGTCAATGCCACGCCGTTCACCTTGCTCGGCCTGTCGTTGTCGATCTTCATGAGTTTTCGCAACAACGCCTGCTATGACCGCTGGTGGGAGGGCCGCAAGCAACTGGGGCAGATGATCATCGACGTGCGCTCGTTGATTCGAGAAACCCAGGTGCTGCGCGATCCGGCCGAGCGTGCGGGTTTGCTGCGCAGCCTGTGTGGGTTTGCCCATGGTCTGGTCGCCCGGCTGCGTCATGAAGATGAAGCCCTGGCCATCAAGCCGTGGAGTCAGGTCCAGGCCAGCCACCCCAACTTGCCCGATAACGTGCTGCAACAGGTCGGCGCGCGGTTTTCCGTATTAGCCGAACAAGGCGTGATCAGCGAATGGCGCTACACCCAACTGGAGACGCGCCTGGTCAGCCTCAGCCAGGTGCAGGCGTCCTGCGAGCGGATCAAGAGCACGCCGCTGCCCTTCCCCTATACCTTGTTGCTGCATCGCACCATTTACCTGTTCTGTATCCTGCTGCCGTTTGCCATGGCCGAGCCGCTGGGCTGGCTGACGCCGGTGTTTACCGCCATTGTCAGCTACACGTTTTTCGGCCTCGATGAAATCGGTGATGACCTGGAAGACCCGTTCGGCTTTGACGAAAACGACCTGCCCTGCAATGCCCTCCTGCGAACCTTGGAGCGCGAAGTGTTGGCAGCCCTCGACGAAACCGACCTGCCGCCGCCCCTGGAGCCGGTGGAATACGTGCTGACCTGATGCGGGTTTGACACCTGCCGTGGTCTGACCGAAGCTGACGGCTTTGCTGCCCACGCTTTCGGACGCCTGCATGTCAAAGTCACGCCGTTACTCCATCGTCGGCCTGTGCGCCCTGCTGTTGATTGTGCTGATCACTTGGTATTTCTCTCGCTCCACCCCGGTGGCTGTAGCGCCCGCCATCGCCCATGGTTACTCCAAGGCCCTGAAACAGGCGCGTAACGGCGAACCGGGTGCCGCGCGTGTGCTGTACCAGCAACTGGGCCGGCCGGACCTGTCGCCCGGACGTCGCGCTGCGTTGCATGCTGAATTACCCAACTACCCCAGCCCCCAAGCGCTGAAGCTGGCAGACAAAGACCTGGCCAGCGAGTCGTCCCTGGTGCGCGAAGCCGCCATCCACAGCATTGTCGGCCTGGTGCCCACCGGTCAACGCACGCTGTTGCTCGGGCCGGTACTGGACGACCCCGAGCAGGACGTGCGGTTTGCCGCCGCCAATGCCCTGCTTGGCCTGTCGCCCGATACGTTGGGCTTGTACTTCGGGCCCTTGCAGCAGGTCCTCGATGAGTTCGTGAAGAAACTCAAGGCCCAGCCCGAATCGGCCGAAGGCTGGATTCAACTGGCGCGCCTGTACATCCACAGCGCCCTGTTGCCGGAGGCGCAAAATGCCCTGGAACAAGCCATGCGCCTGCAACCGGACAATCTGCAAGCGGTGGTGGCGCAGATTGAATTGCTGGATAAACAGGGCAAGACGGAAGAGTCCCGCCAGCTGCTGGCGCGCCAATTGGCCGCGCACCCTGAGTCAGCCTATCTGCAGCATGCCTTGGGCATGTGGCTGTTGCATCACGGCGAGCGGCCGTACGCGCTGCTCGGCCTGTCCAAGGCGGTGGAGCTGGAACCGGACAATCAGGATTACCGCTACGACCTCGCCACCACGCTGCATGCCCAGCAAGAGCTGGAAGCCGCCCAGCGCCAACTGGAGGAAATCATTCAGCGTCACCCCGCCAATCGCAAGGCCCGCGTGCTGCTGATCAATTACTGGAAGGAAAGCGGTCAGTTGCAGAACGTCCAGGTTCTGCTCGCGCAGCTTGAGCAACAGAATCCGGATGATCCGGCGTTGCAACAAGGTCTGTAGGTTCAGGCTAAAAACTTGTAAACCCAAGCCACCGTTGTACAAATTTTACGAAACGTTGAACCGCTAAAGGCCACTACGGTCAAGTAAATATGGCGCGCCAACACAGGTGCGCCCCTCTATTTGAACGTGACCTGAGGGCACTCCTTGTCTACATCCAATGAGCTGTTCAGTGAAAAGGCCGCCACCGGCATCGAAGGTCTGGATGACATTCTTTCCGGGGGGCTATCGCGCAGCCACCTGTTCCTGCTGGAAGGTGAACCAGGCACCGGTAAAACCACCGTCGCCCTGCATTTTCTGCAGGCGGGTGCGAAAAACGGTGAGACTTCGTTGTACATCACCTTGTCCGAGACCGAACGTGAACTGCGTCAAGGTGCCAAGTCCCACGGCTGGGACCTGGACGAGAATATCCATATCTTCGAACTGACCCCTCCGGAAAGCCTGCTCAACGCGGAACATCAGCAAAGCCTGCTGTATTCCTCTGACCTGGAATTGGGCGAAGCCACGCGGCAGATCTTCGAGGTGGTTGAGCGGGTCAAGCCGACCCGTGTGGTCGTCGACAGCCTCTCCGAAATCCGCCTGCTGGCGCAGAGCTCTTTGCGTTATCGGCGGCAGATCCTGGCGATCAAACATTACTTTGTGCGTTATGACGCCACCGTACTGCTGCTGGATGACCTGACCACCGAGTCCCTCGACAAGACCGTGCACAGCGTCGCCCACGGCGTGATTCGCCTGGAGGAGCTGACCCCCAACTACGGCGCCGAACGTCGCCGGGTACGGGTGGTGAAGTACCGCGGCCAAAAATACCGTGGCGGCTTCCATGACTTCACCATCATGCAAGGCGGCGTGCATGTGTTCCCGCGCCTGGTCGCGGCCGAGCATCGTGGTGGCTACAACCGCGAGACCCTCACCAGTGGCATCCGCGAGCTGGATTCGTTGTTGGGCGGTGGCATCGAGACCGGCTCTAGCAGCCTGATCCTGGGACCTGCCGGTACGGGCAAATCGCTGATCTCGATGATTTTCGCCGCCGCCGCCGTGGCCCGTGGCGAAAAGGCCGCGCTGTTTATTTTCGATGAAGAGCTGGGCCTGTTGTTCGAACGCATGAAGAACATGGGCATCGACCTGGCGGCCTTGCAAGCCACCGGCAACCTGCTGATCGAGCAAGTGGACGCCGCTGAACTGTCGCCCGGCGAGTTCTCCCACCGCGTCCGGCGTTGCGTCGATGATGGGGGCATCAAGACCGTGGTCATCGACAGTATCAACGGCTATCAGGCTGCAATGCCGGAAGAGAATGCGCTGATCCTGCACATGCACGAACTGCTGCTGTACCTCAACCGCCGTGGTGCCGCCACCTTCATGACCGTCGCCCAGCATGGCTTGGTGGGCGATATGCAGGCGCCGGTAGACATCACCTACCTGGCCGATACCGTGATCCTGCTGCGTTACTTTGAAGCGATCGGTGAAGTGCGCCGCGCCATCTCGATAATCAAAAAGCGTACTGGCTCCCATGAGTCGACAATCCGTGAATACCGCATCGGCAGCCGGGGCATGACCGTCGGCGAGCCTTTGAACAACTTCCAGGGGGTCCTGCGCGGCATTCCCACCTACATGGGCGCGGGCTCGCCCCTGCTTAAGGACATGGGCTAGTGGCGGCCGTTACGCCTGTCTCCGAGCGCGCGATCATCCTCGCGCCGTTGGGACGTGACAGCTCGCTTGCACTGATGATGCTCAATGAGGCCGGCTACAGCGGCATCATTGCCAGTGACCTGGGCATGCTGTGTGAGGCGTTGGAACACGGCAGCGGCTTGCTGATCATCGCCGCCGAAGCGCTGCGCGGCGCTGACCTGGACCCGTTGCTGGAGCATTTGCACCAACAACCCGCCTGGTCAGACTTGCCTATCGTTCTGATGACCCACCACGGCGGCAGCGAACAGAACGGTTCATCCCAGTTCAGCGGCTTGCTGGGCAACGTGACGTTCCTGGAGCGTCCGTTCCACCCTGTGACGCTGATCAGCCTGGTCAGCACCGCCCTGCGCGGGCGTCGTCGGCAATACGAAGCCCGCGACCGCCTGATCGACCTGAGTGAAAGCGAACTGCGCCTGCAGCGCACGCTGGAGACTCTGGAGCAACAGGTCGAGGAACGCACTGCCCAACTGCGCCACAACGAAGACGCCTTACGCCAGTCCCAGAAGATGGAAGCGGTCGGCCAGTTGACCGGCGGTATCGCCCATGACTTCAACAACATGCTCACCGGCATCATCGGCAGCCTGGAGCTGCTGCGCAGGCGCGTGTCCCGAGGCAAACTGGACGACCTCGACAGCCTGATCGACCTGGGCGTGACCTCGGCCAACCGTGCTGCGGGCCTGACTCACCGTTTGCTGGCGTTTTCCCGTCGCCAGTCCCTTGATTCCAAACCCGTGGAGATCAACCAACTGGTGACCTCGATGGGCGAATTGCTGCAACGCAGCATCAACGAGAGCATCGCCCTGGATATGCGTCTCACCGGCCAACTCTGGACCGCCGAGGCCGACCCCAATCAACTGGAAAGCGCCCTGCTCAACCTGGTGATCAATGCCCGTGACGCCATGCCCAGCGGCGGCAGCCTCACCGTGGAAACCACCAACCGCCACCTCGACAGCGTCTTCACGGCCGCCTATGGCACCTTGAAACCCGGTGACTACGTTGAACTGAGCGTCAGCGACACCGGCTGCGGCATTCCGGAAAGTGTGATGGGGCGCGTGTTCGATCCGTTCTTCACCACCAAGCCGATCGGCCAGGGCACGGGCCTGGGGTTGTCGATGATCTACGGGTTCGCCCGCCAGTCACATGGTCATGTCACCATTCACAGTGAAGTCGGCAAAGGCACGACAGTCAGCCTGTTTCTGCCTCGATTCATTGGGGAAGTCGTGGCCGATGTGGCGGCCGATGCAGCGCTGCTGCCCTTCGCCAATGCCGGAGAAACGGTACTGATCGTCGAGGACGACCCTGCGGTGCGTGTATTGGTCGGCTCAGTGCTTAAGGAGTTGGGCTATGGGTTTATCGAAGCGGGTGATGCTGATACAGCCGTGCCGATCATCGAGTCGGACCATCGCATCGACCTGATGATCAGCGATGTTGGCCTGCCGGGCATGAATGGCCGCCAACTGGCGGAAATCGGCCGGCAGATCCGGCCAGAGCTCAAGGTATTGTTCATCACCGGTTATGCCGAACATGCGGCGGTGCGGGGTGGGTTTCTGGATCCCGGCATGCAACTGATCACCAAGCCGTTCACGTTCGATTTGTTGACCGCGAAAGTTCGGGAAATGATCCAGCAATAAAACGTGATATGTCTGGCAACAGCTACACACATTAGGATTGGAATCGTTGTTGTGGTTATGAATACAAACACTCTGGTATTCATACATCCCGACGAGCGAACCTATGACCGTTGCCGGCCCAATCCATACAGCGCCCCGCCACCTGCCATTGACCCAATTTCAGCAGCGCCCCCTCACGCAAGCGCCCCTTGCTGCCAGTAGCCAACCCATAGAGTCTCCCCCGCCTCAAGGAAACACCCGCAGCCAAGGCGATCTGGAGCTGTCAAAACACTACGGAATAACGCTGGCCAAGTCCTTGGATGAACATGATCAAGACGGTCAGGTGTCGCCCATTCCAGCCAACTCGGCGTTCGGTCAATGGTGGGCGCAGCTGAGACGTGCGTTCCAGGCGCCCGATATCACGCAATGGATGAATGATCGCGGCATTGACCCAGATTCGGTGGAAATCAATCCAGGCGAGGGACAAGTCATGTTCCGGCTCAAACGCCTGCTGGACCCGCGGCAAGTCATACACACTGTAGGACAGGACGATGCGCAGTGGGCGGCCGCGAGCCGCCACCTCATGATGGCCGCACACGTTATTGCTGCCGGTTCGTATTTTGCGACATTCAAGCCGCCTCAGGCCAAGACCAGCAACATTGCACCGATGGTACTGATCGGTCATTTCTACAGAGAACGCAATGTTTCGCCTCTCCCAACACCCCAGGAGCGTGTCGCGGACTTTGCGGCCGGGAAAGGCTTTCCTGTGATCAACGATCCAGCGTTCGCAGAGCTGCGCGCCCAGCGCGACGAAGACACCTTGGCACAGCAAAAAGCCTTGCTGGGTAACGTGCACACCCGACGCAATGTCGCTGAAACATTGAAGACATTGCTCGCGGGACTGGAGTCGGGCACGGCTGAGATCTCGACCTATCTGACGGACTACCATGCATTGGTCCATCCCGACAGTGATTCTGAATATGCGGGCACCACACCCAGTCTCGAACAGATATTTATCAGTAATGGCTGGGATATTCCAACCGATCACGCCCAGTTGGAAAATGTTGTACAGGCGTTGATAACGCCATCCCCCGTACGTCCCGAGCATGACAACTACGCGGGTGCGCTCGACTGGCCGCTGCCCGCAGACAACCTCACACGGCTGGAACTAACGGCAGACCTGCGTCAGGGGGCCTTTGGCGATATCGACATTCCGCCATTCGCCAACGTGCTTGAATACCTGCTGGATAAGGCAGTCATCGCGCCTGAGGCGCTGAGCAATCCGCGTCAGTTGCTCGATCGCCTGATCAACTCGCCAAAAGGCCGTGCGCTGGGTCAAGCGATTCAAGCCCGGTTTATTAACAGATCCGTCAGCGGCAGTGCGAATGATTGGTTGCTGGCGGCCATGAGCGCCGATCCACAGCACGCGCAGCAAGGCGATAAACGCAATATCGCGGGGTTTTTGCTTACAGATGCCAGAAATGGTGCGTACACGGCCTCAGAGATTGTGCTGACACTGACTGATCACTTGCTTGACACCGGCAGGTCCTCTTCCTACGAAAAAGCTCAGCTTTTGGCACACCTGCTGCTGTCCTCTCAGGCCCCGGAGTTGCTGGTCAAGGGGATCCCCGATGCGGTGAAGTTCGGTACCCATAGCTGGGTCAGTTTCGCTACCGCAGTTTCACGCATCGAGGCGAGCGCGCCGGGGGCTACGGCGGCTATGACGTATGCGCAAGTGATGCTCGCCGCCGACATCGCGCCGATCAGCCTTGAGCAGCGCCAGGTCGAGTACCAGGCGCAACAACAGGCGCTGAAGGATTGGGCGGTCGTCAACGGGATGGAGTTTCCTGTGTCCGATGAGGCCATGCTGGCGGTGCGCAAGGCATTTGATCAACACATCAGCGAATTGAGTGCGGCGTCTGCCGCCCATTCGAGGGTAATGCCCGATGTGAAGCAAAAAGGATTGCAGGAACTGGCAAAGGCCTTTCCTGATATGGCGCCCACGCTCTTTGAGAAAAAGTGCATCGAGTTGAAACGTCAGCACCTGGATTTCCCCGGCCCCTACTCGTTGCTTGATCTGTATATGCACGACGGCGCGCAGGGGACGCCGGGTTTTTATGATGGGATTACGCGGGACACGGCCGACAGCGCAAACCCGTGGATCTCGACGTCAACCGATGTCGATCTCGACACAATACTGCCCGTTCTGATCGATCTTCCGCATTTGAAAAACGACTTCAGGGTCGCCTTCCCCCTTTACGCCGACGGCATCAACAAGAGCGTGGCGACCCAAGTCAAACAGCTTGTATCGACGCAAAGCCTGGAACACCGGCGCAACTTCGAGTTTGGCAAGATCACATTGGCCAAACAAGTCATCACCGAGCATGAGGCCTTCAGCCGCAACGTCGTGAAAAGCAGGACGACCGTGTCTGAGGGCCATAGCCTGCTGGTGAGGACCGAACGCGAGGGTAAGGTCAATATCTACGAAATAGATATCAAGCAGAACAAGATCCTCCACCGCGATGACTTGGGAGACTTTGATGTCTCGCAGCAAGAAGGATCTGTGACGTACCAGGGGGTTGTGCCCTCAGGCACCTATGACAGCGGCATTGCCGATGAAACCAAAGGTGCATCGGGCATACCCAATAGCTTCAGCAGTGACCGCACGTCCTACATTGCTGCAGCGATGGTGAAAGAGGTGAATATCGATGGCCTCAAGAAAGCCGCCCAAGGGCTGACCACATTCGATACTGAAGTGCCCTTTTACAAGACCGCCACTGAGTTCATGCTAAATTTGATTCCGCTGAGGTCCGCGATCAAAAACTTCAGTGAGGGTAACTACGGTGAAGGCATTATCGACCTGACCATGGACGCTTTCGGTTTCATGCTTGGGTTGGGGGCCGCAGCCAAAGGCGCCAAGGCCCTCCAGCTGGGTGCCTCTGTCGCCAGCAAAATCGCCCGAGGAACAAAAATTGTCGGGCGCGCAGCGATCAGTACGCTCAATCCTCTGGACGGCTTGGGTAATCTGGCGGTTCGATCAGCCAAGGCCGGAGCAAACGGCTCCGTCTATTCCTACCGTTGGCTACGCGGCAGTATCGACAGCTATGACCTGCTCAAGGCCAGCAAACGCTTCGACGCCAGTGCCATCGGGACATTCAAGCTGCAAGGTGCCGTTGTTGAAGGGCCCGCCGTGCTCAGCGGCGGTAAATGGCACGCTTTCGATACCGCCAGCGGGCAGGCGTTTGGCAAGTCGCTGGATGACTTCGTGCCCAGTGCACGACTGGAAACGAACCGTTTGGGAGGCTGGGAGACGACGAGGGATGTCAGCAAGCTCGATGACAATGTTGTAAACACTTGGAAAAAGGCTGTTCGTAAGCATCGCGAAGGAGACGAGAGGGAAGCATTTGAAAATGGCTACAGCTCTGGAACCCTGGCAAGTGTACCTAGGCTATCAAAGTCCTCAAAAATTGCGGACCTGATCAAGTTGGGCGGTAACCAAAACCTGACCGCCCTTCAGGCAGGTGTCTTGATGCGCAGATACGACGATCTCGCCTACGCGTTCGCTCATCGTGGTGTGGCCCGTTTCATCGACAATATAGAACCGCGCTTCGGCAGTGTGACGCCCATGCCGCAAGTGGTTTACTTCAGCCAGACATCCCAACTGTCCGAAGGACAATGCGCGGCACTGGCGCGCACATTCGCGAGCGCTATGGCCGAGGGCAAGGATCATCTGCTGATCAAGAACATGTACACCGCAGCGGCTTTTCCCACAGACCCCACTTCCCGACGGTTCATGGAATCGCTGCGCAAGCTTCAGGTCCAGGTAGGTGGCGAAACGGCCTTCCACGCCGGCAAAGTCCCTCGCTTGGAGACCTATCAAGAGATGGTAAAGGGATTGGCCGATTCCGCGGTTTCAAAGTCGGTGATGATTGACTCTCCGGGCCACGCAATGGCCGCCGGCGTCAAAATCGATGGCGATGTCAAAAGCTTTTACTTTTATGACCCCAACCACGGTGTCGCAACGTTTTCGAGCGCGGCGGACATGGAAGGAGGCCTCAAAAAGCTATTTCACGATAAAAAAATGAATGTGCAGTATAAAACCCACGCCAACGATTCAAACACACTGAAGTTCAAGGTATTTGATCATGACGATCAGTGGCAGCAGAAAAACAGCGTGTTCGGTCCGGAGTTCAAGAAACTGTATGAGGCGCAAATTATTCCGTCCGCCGCGCCGCATCCTCTCAGTCACCAGCAATTGAAGATGAACTGGGAGAAACTGCATGCAGACCCGGACAATCATGCGCTGAACTGTTATCAAGCGTCCCTGCGTGTCGGGCAGGCTGAAAAGACGCTCTCTCCCAAAGTATTCGATGCCGTTACCGACACAACGAACGGTAGTGACGGCATCAATTATTCAACCCGCTACCTTGAGCTCATGGAGGTCAAACCAGGCAACTTGAAAGATCAATTCAACCCGGCCGAGATTACCGAGTCTGGGTTTCTCAATTTCAAGCACTCCACACCCAATGGTCAGTTCGGTCATACCGTCTACATCCAGAAAACCAGTAGCAATGAGTTGATGCTGTTCAATACGAACAACCTGGACCTGGATGCGGCAATGGTGAGGAATGACAACCCGCCCCAGCTCAGTGGCGCAATGACGGTTTACAACCTTGGCAATGGCAAACACAAAGGCCTGCAGAACTTCATCGACGGATTTAATGGAAATGCAGGTTGGCAGTTCGCCTTTACCCCGGCCAGCGTGCTCAATGCCAACGTCAACAAACTAAAGCCATCACCCCTTTGAAAACAGCGGCGTCGCAACGGGAGGACGCCGCCTCTTTCAAGCCAACAACCGCTGGATATGCTCTTGCAGCGTATCCAGGTCAAACGGCTTGGCCAGGATCGGTGCATTGCGCGTGATCGGGCTGTTGCAGTCGAGGATTTCCTGGGGGTAACCGCTGATGAAGATCACTTTCAGCTCAGGGCGCAATTTGATCGCCGGCTCGGCGATCTGCACCCCGGAAATCCCGCCGGGCAGGCGGTAATCGGTGACCATCAGGTCCAGGTGCGGCTTGGTCGCGAGGATTTCGAAGGCCTGCTCCCCATCAATCGCCTTCAACACCCGATAGCCCAGGCCGGCCAGGTATTCACCCAGCACAAACATAATGGATTCGTCGTCCTCGACGATCAGAACGACATCTTGTGCATCTTCACTCATGGGAAGCCTTAGTCCGGTCAATTGCTGCAATTACGACCATGGGGTCACGCAGAGGTTGCGTCGAGGTGACGATTGAATTCATGCCGAGGCCTGCAACGGCAGGCATACCCGAAACAAGGCGCCCTCACCTATCTGGCTCTCTACTTCGATAGTGCCACCATGGGCCGCAACGATCTGCTCGGAAATGAACAGCCCGAGACCCAGGCCTGCAGCCACTTGGCTGGCGGACACGCGCTCAAACTGTTGAAAAATGCGCTTCTGGTTCTCTTCGCTGATGCCGATCCCATGGTCGCGCACTTCCACCCGTGCCTCGCCATGCTCGCTGTACACACGCACTTTTACCGGACTTTTGGCCCCGTAACGCAGTGCATTGGTCAGCAGGTTGGTCACCACTTGCTCGATACGGAACTCGTCCCAGTTGCCTTCGACCGGGCCGTCGGCGGCCAGTGTCATGGACGAATCCGCCGCAGCTACTTGAGGCGCAAAGTTTTCCACCAGGTTGCTCACCAACTGCGTCAGGTCGAAGCGCGCCGGACGTATCGACAGTTTGCCGGTGCGGATACGCGAGACATCGAGCATGTCTTCGATCAGGCGGATCAGGCTCTGGATCTGGCGCTCATCGCGGTCGACCATGGCGTGCATCTTGTCCAGGGTGAATGCGGCGGCGTTGTCACGGGCCAAGTGCATCTTGCGCAGCTGGGTTTCGAGAATGAGGCCGTTGAGGGGCGTACGCACTTCGTGGGCGACGATCGACATGAAGTCATCCCGCATGCGCACGGCCTGCTCCAACTCAGCCTGAGTGGCCTGCAGGCGCGTGAGCAGCAGT
Source organism: Pseudomonas azotoformans (assembly GCF_001579805.1). Lineage (NCBI taxonomy): Bacteria > Pseudomonadati > Pseudomonadota > Gammaproteobacteria > Pseudomonadales > Pseudomonadaceae > Pseudomonas > Pseudomonas azotoformans. Next base: position 4,941,130 of record NZ_CP014546.1, read on the forward strand.
TCCTGCTCGCGGCGGCTGCGCTCAAGGGCTTCGACCTGTTGCTTCATGGCTTTGCTTTGGCGGAACAGGTCGACAAACACGTTGACCTTGCTTTTCACCGCATGGATATCCAACGGCTTGTGCAAAAAGTCTACCGCGCCGCTTTCATAGCCCTTGAAGGCGTAATTGAGCTCGCGGCCGGCGGCGCTGACGAACACAATCGGGATGTTCTTGGTCTTTTCGGTACCGCGCATCAATTCGGCCAGCTCGAAACCATTCATACCGGGCATCTGTACATCGAGAATCGCCATGGCGAACTCATGCTCCAGCAACAGGGACAAGGCTTCGTCGGCGCTCAATGCCTTGAACACCTGGCGGTCCTCGCGCTTGATCAGCGCTTCAAGGGCCAGCAGGTTTTCCGGCAGATCGTCGACGATCAGCAGTTTGGCCTGGACAGTACTTAACATGGGGAATATTCCAGGGAAGCCAGCAATGAGCCAATGTGGCTCAGCGTCAGAATGTGGTCGGGTGTGTGCAACGCCAAGGCTGCGCGGGGCATGACGGCAACGCGTGCTTCTGTGGGCTCTTGCACCACAGTGGTTCCACCGTGTTGCTTGACGTGAGCCAGGCCGCGCGCGCCGTCATGGTTGGCGCCGGTCAACAGAATGGCCAGCAGGCCCGTGCCGTAGGCATCGGCGGCGGATTCGAAGAGGAAATCAATCGCCGGCCGCGAATGGTGCACGCGGTCTTCCTGGCTCAGGGACAGGCTGCGGTCGTGTTCCACCGACAGGTGATAGCCAGGGCCGGCAAAATACAATGTGCCCGGCTTGATCACTTCCTTGTCACGGGCCTCCACTACAGGCATGGCCACGCGGCGGTCGAACACTTCGGCTAATTGGCTGCGACGCTCGTCCGGCAGGTGCAGGACGGTAATGATCGGCAAGCCAAAATCGGCGGGCAGCTCGGCGAATATCGTCAGCAACGCCTCCACGCCACCGGCGGAGGCGCCGATGACGATCGCTTCTATGCCCCGGACCGATGCCGGGCTGGCAGCCGCTTGATTCATAGTTTGCGGTAGATCCGTTCCTGTTTGACCAAGGGTTCGAACTGCTTGCCGTACGCGGAGAAATCCAAGGTCTCTTTGCTGCCCAGCACCAGGAAGCCGCGATGACACAGCGACTCATGGAACAATCCAAACGCACGATCTTGCAATTTTTTATTGAAATAAATCAGTACGTTACGGCACGAAATTAATTGAGTCTCTGAGAATACACTGTCGGTTGCCAAGCTGTGATCGGCAAAGGTGACATTCTCGCGCAGCGTTTTATCGAAGATCGCGTAATCGTAAGCCGCGGTGTAGTAGTCGGCAAATGAACGTTGCCCACCGGCCTGCTGATAGTTGGCGGTGTAGGCGCGTACGTTCTCCAGGGAGAAGATGCCCTGCTTGGCCTTGTCCAGCGACGCCGGGTTGATGTCGGTGGCGTAGATGATCGTACGCTCCAGCAAACCCTCCTCGCGCAGCAGGATCGCCATGGAGTACACCTCCTCGCCCGTGCTGCAGCCGGCGATCCAGATTTTGATCGACGGATAAGTCTTGAGCAGCGGCACCACTTCCTGGCGGATCGCCAGGAAGTGCGACGGGTCGCGGAACATCTCGCTCACTGGAATCGTCAAGAACTGCAACAACTGCATGAACGCCGCGGGGTCGTGCAGCACGCGCTCCTGCAAGGCGGAGATGGTCGCGCAATCAAACTGGCGCAGGGCGTGGGCCACGCGCCGCTTCACCGACGCCCCGGAGTAATCCCGGAAGTCGTAGCTGTACTTGAGGTAAATCGCCTCGATCAACAGGCGCAGCTCAATATCGCTGCTTTTTTCCAAAAAACTTCGCTCCACTTAAATGCGTTCCATCTTTGGCAACCAGACGCGAATCAGTGAGAACAGACGGTCAAGATCGATCGGCTTGGCCAGGTAATCATTGGAGCCCGCTGCCAGGCAGCGTTCCTGATCGTCCTTCATGGCCTTGGCCGTCACCGCAATGATCGGCAGCTTCTTCCAGCGCGGGTCCTGGCGGATCAAGGCAGTGGCCTCGTAACCGTCCATTTCCGGCATCATCACGTCCATCAACACCAGGTCGATATCATCGACTTCATTGAGTTTATCGATGGCTTCACGGCCGTTACGCCCGATCACCACCACGGCGCCTTTGTGCTCCAGGGCGCTGGTCAGGGCGAAGATGTTGCGTACATCGTCGTCCACCAGCAGGATTTTACGCCCCTCGAAGACCTTGTCGCGGCTGCGCGCGGTCTTGAGCATCTTCTGGCGGTCATGGGACAGCTGGGATTCGACTTTGTGCAGAAAGAGTGTGACTTCATCCAGCAGGCGCTCCGGCGAGCGGGCGCCCTTGATGATGATCGAGCGCGAATACTTGCGCAGCTCGGCCTCTTCATCGCGGGTCAGGTTGCGCCCGGTGTAGACGATCACCGGCGGGAACGAGCAGATATCTTCAGTCGCCATGCGCTTGAGCAGCTCGTTGCCGAGCATGTCCGGCAGCTTGAGGTCGATGATCATGCAGTCGTAGATATTCGTGCGCAGCAGGTCCAGGGCGGCCTGGGCGTAGCCGACGTCGGTGATCTCGATGTCATCGTCGCCGATCAGGCGGGCAATGCTGTCGCGCTGCAGGTCATCGTCTTCCACCAGCAGCACACGCTTGACCTTCTGGGTCAGCTTGGCTTCCAGGCGCGCAAACACGTCCTTGAGTTCTTCGCGGGTGGTCGGTTTGACCGCATAACCAATGGCGCCCATGTGCATGGCGGCTTCGACGCGGTCTTCCACGGAAATCACATGCACCGGGATGTGCCGGGTGTTGGCGTGTTCTTTCAGGCGTTGCAGCACCGTCAGCCCGGAATGGTCCGGCAGGCGCATGTCCAGCAGGATCGCGTCGGGGACGTATTCTTCGGCCAGGCTGTAGCCTTCGTCCGCGCCGTGGGCCACCAAGCAGTTGTAGCCCAGCTCGTGGGCCAGGTCGAAGAGGATGCGGGCGAAGTTGGGCTCGTCTTCCACTACCAGGATGCATCGCGTGGTGAAGGGTGCCTTGTCGCGGTCGTCGGCAAAGCGCGGGATCTGCTGGGTGTCGGCCACCGGCAATGGCGACACCTTCACGGGCGTCGGCGCAGGCGCCACCACGACTTGGCGCGGTTGCTCGATGGGGGCAGCGTCTTCTTCGCGCTCGACATACTGTTCCGGCAGGACCAGCGTGAAAATACTGCCTTTGCCTGGCTCGCTGGTCACGCTGATGTAGCCTCCCAGCAAGGTCGCCAAATCACGCGAAATCGACAGGCCGAGGCCCGTGCCGCCGTAGCGACGGTTGGTGGTGCCATCCGCTTGGCGGAAGGCTTCGAAGATGCTTTCCTGCTGGTCCGGCGCAATACCGATGCCGGAATCGCGCACGGTAAAGGCAATGCCCTCCCCCGGTGCACGGGACACCGACAGGCTGACTTCGCCCTGTTCGGTGAACTTGACCGCGTTGGACAGCAGGTTCTTGAGGATCTGCTCCAGGCGCTGGCGATCGGTGAACAGCATGCCCGGCGCGCCTGCCTGCACTTCCACTTGGAAGCCCAGCTTGCGATCCGCCGCCAGCGGTTCGAACATGCCACGCAGGCCATCGACCAGACGTGCCACGCTGGAATTTTCCGGACGCATTTCCAGCTTGCCGGCCTCGACCTTGGAGATATCCAGGATGTCGTTGATCAGGTTGAGCAGGTCATTGCCGGCGGAATAGATCGACTCGGCAAACTTGACCTGTTCGGCGCTGAGGTTTTCCTGGGGGTTCTCCGCCAGCAATTTGGCCAGGATCAGCGAGCTGTTCAGCGGTGTGCGCAGCTCATGGGACATGTTGGCGAGGAATTCGGACTTGTACTTGCTGGAACGTTGCAACTCGTCGGCACGGTCTTCCAGTTCGAGCTGCGCCTGGCTGAGTTCAGCGTTCTTGCGGTCCATGGCGTCGCGTTGCTGGGCCAGGGTTTCGGTCTGTTCGGCCAACTGCTCGTTGGTCTGCTCCAATTCGGCCTGTTGGGTTTCCAGGTGGGCCTGGGATTCCTTGAGGATGCGCGATTGTTCTTCAAGCTCTTCGTTGGCGGTCTTGAGTTCTTCTTGCTGCACTTGCAGCTCTTCGTTGAGCTGCTGAGTCTCGGCCAGCACTTCCTGCAGGCGCTGGCGATAACGGGCGGCTTCGATGGAGGTGCCGATATTCCCGGCGATCAGCTCCAGCAGCTCGACGTCACGTTCTTCCAGAGGACGCAGGAAGCCCAGTTCGATCACACCGTTGACGCGGTCATCGTCACTGGTCGGCATCACCAGCACGCTGCGGGTCGAACCTTCGCCCAGGCCGGAGCTGACCTTGAAGTAGTCCACCGGCACATCGTCCAGGCGAATCAGGCGATCCAGCTGGGCTGCTTGCCCAACGATGCCCTCGTCGCTGTAGATCGACTGTTCCTTCTGCTCCTGCTCGCGGGAGAAACCATAAGTGGCGACACGTTTGAGCCCGCCGTGCTCTTCACGCACGTACAGCGCGGCGACGGCTGAGCCCATGTACTGGGCAAAGAATTGCAGGATGTTGCGGCCCAGCATGTTCAGCGTGAGCTGGCCGAGCACTTGTTCTGCCAGTTCAGTCTGGCCGTTACGCAACCACGCTTGTTGCTCCAGGCGCCGTGCAATCTTCTGTTGCGACGCGAGGTTTGCGCTGTAACTCTCTGATAATGAAATTAAATTCTTACGCCCAATGTATGCCAGAAAACCACTCAGGCCGAGCACAAATGCCAGGTACAGGGTGACGCTGACCACGGTAGTGCGGGTGACTTCTTCATTGCGGGTGATGCGGAACTGCTGTTCCATCGCCACAGCGTCGTCGTATTCCTTGCGGATCTCGTCCGTCAGGCGCTTGCCACGACCCGCCTTGACTGCGCTGCGGTAGTCACCGCTCTCACGCTGCATATCAATCATCGACTGAGCGTATTTGTTCCACTCGATTTGCAGGGCTTCCAGGCGCTTTAAACGATCCACTTGCTGCGGGTTATCCGACACCAACTCCTGCAAATTACGCAAATCGGCAATGATGCGCGGCTTGGCCACCTCGTAAGGGTCGAGGAAATGCTCGTCACCGGTGATCAGGAAACCGCGCATGCCGGTCTCAAGGTCCACCGTCAGCTTGGACGACTCATTGAGGTTATTGATCACCCGGTCGGTGTGTTCGACCCACTGGATCACCGTCAACAGGTAGGTGATCAGGCAGACGAAAAACACCGCACTGAGCACGCCTACACCCAGGGGCAGCGCGACGTTTCGGCTCAGGAGGTTACGAAAGCTCTTTTCATCGACGGACGACGCAGGGGTCATGGGCATGCCTTGGCCAAGTGTGGAAAAACCGGGAGTTTGCCCCAAAGTGGCATCCAAGACCATTTTTCTGGAACGGTTTTGTACTGATTCCTACAAAAGAACAGGCTATTCTCCCTGGTCTTTTCTATCGCATTGTTTTTACGGCCCGCGGGAACTTGTCATGAGTGCGCGCTTACTCAAGGAAGAGGCCTGTCAGAACGGCCGCGTGTAAACCTCGCCTTTTTTGGGAATTCCATATTATGTCCGCAGTCACCTCCACCATCCTTGTCGTCGAAGACGATGCCATCGTGCGCATGCTGATCGTCGATGTCCTGGAGGAGTTGGAATTCAGTGTCTTGGAGGCTGCCGATGCTGAAGAAGCGCTGGCAGTGGTGCAAAACGCCGCTCAGGTGATCGACCTGATGATGACCGACGTCGGCCTGCCGGACATGGACGGCAAGCAACTGGCAACCAAAGTGCGTGAGTTGCGCCCTGCACTGCCCATCCTGTTCGCCAGCGGTTATGCCGAAAATATCGACGTGCCTGCCGGCATGCAGGTGATCGCCAAACCGTTCTCGATCGATCAATTACGCGACAAAGTCAAATCGATGCTGCCCACCGCCTGACCCCTCTTTCGTGCATGGCCGCCCAGCCAGGGCGGCCATTTGCCGCCTTTTACACACGTCTGAAACGTCCCTCCCCCCGCAACTAATTCGTTTGGATGGCTAGCGCGTCTGAATTTAGCTGCTAGCTTCAACCGACATGCCCTGTAGGTATTAATCACAAGGGATAGTCACCCAGGTATGGGGGAGCGCACATGTTAGGGTCACCGTACGCGTCGGCATTGATGCTGGCTGTTTTCGCACTGCCTGCCTTGGCGGATAACGCCGAGACGGCCAACAAGAGCAACAACCCCCTGAACCTCGCGCCAGGCGCCAACCTGCAGGACTACTACACGCCGCGCCTGTACGACAGCAACGCCCACACCAACGACCTGTTGTTGCGCGGCACCCTGCCGATTGCGCCGTCGGATTTCATCGGCGTGCCGCAACTGCTGCGCGCCACACTCCCCCTCAGCACCCGCCCCGATCCACATACCGGCTACAGCACAGGCATTGGCGACCTGAACCTGTTCGATATCTTCCTGCTCAAGACCGACGGCGTGCAGCTGGGCATTGGTCCGCAAATCACCGCCCCCACCGCCGAACATGACGAACTGGGCACCGGCAAATGGCAGGCCGGCCTGGCGGCAATCGCCATCGACGCTTCGCCCAGGGGATTATTGGGCGCGCTGGTGCAATACCAGAGCTCATTTGCCGGCGATCGCGACCGCCCGCACGTCGAGAGTGCAACTTTCCAGCCGTTTATCATTCATAACCTGCCGAAAGGCTGGTACCTGCGTTCCACGGGCACTTGGACCTTCGATTTGAAGAACGACACCCACTACATTCCCATCGGGTTTGGCGCGGGCAAGGCCTGGAAAGCCGGGAGCAACATCGTCAATGCCTTTGTCGAGCCACAGTGGACGGTAGCGCGCAAAGGTGACGGTTTGCCCCAGTTCACCTTGTTCGCAGGGATTAACGTGACGTTCGGCAAATAAACCGGTTAACTCGGCGGTTTCATCCCACGCCCTCAAAAAAGATCTCTGGAAGGACGCAACAACATGATTGGAAAACCGACGCGCCTGCTGTTGGCGAGCCTCTCGATACTCATGAGTACCGGCGCCTGGGCCGACTTCACGGCCACTCCGAGCGAGGCCCGGGCGATTGCCAAGGAAGCCTATCTGTATGGCTTTCCGGTGGTGGAAATGTACAAGACGCTCTACACCCAGGCCGTTGACAAGGGCGGTGCCAACTTCAAGGCGCCGTTCAACCAGATCGGCAACACCGCGCAAGTGTTCACCCCCAAGGACACGGCGTTCGTCACCCCCAACTCCGACACGCCCTACTCGTTCGTCTGGATGGACCTGCGCCGCGAACCCCTGGTGCTGACCCTGCCCAAGATCGAGGACAACCGCTACTACTCGGTGCAGTTGATCGACCTGTACACGCAAAACTTCGCTTACCTGGGCACCCGCAGTACCGGCAACAACGGCGGCCATTACATGATCGCAGGCCCGGACTGGAAGGGTCAGCAGCCCGTGGACGTGGATCGAGTGGTCTACAGTGAAAGCAATATCGCCTATGCCCTGTACCGCACGCAGTTGTTCGACGACAAAGACTTGGGCAAGGTCAAGCAGATCCAGAGCGGCTACAAAGTCCAGGCGCTGAGCAGTTATGTGAAGCAGGCCGCGCCGGCCAAGGCGCCAAAGATCGAATGGCCCAAGCCAATGGCGTCCATGACCGAAGGCCCGCAGCTGTTCCGCTACCTGAACTTCATGCTGACCTTCGCCGCGCCCCAGGACAGCGAAAAAGACCTGCTGGCGCGTTTCGCCAAGATCGGTATCGCCCCCGGTGCGCCGTTCAAGCTCAAGGGCTTGACCGCCGAACAACGCAAAGCCCTGGAAGACGGCATCTCCGATGCGCGCGCTGAGTTTGCGGCGTTCAAGAAGGATAAGGTCGACACCCACCAAGTCAGCAGCGGTGACCTGTTCGGCAGCCGGGATCGCCTGAAAAACAACTACTTGTACCGCTACGCCGGTGCCGACATGGGTATTTTCGGCAACTCCACCGATGAAGCCGCGTACCTCAGCTACTTCGTCGACAGCGAAGGCAAGCCGGCCAATGGCGCACGCCACAGCTACACCGTGCACTTTGCCAAGGACCAACTGCCGCCTGCCGACGCGTTCTGGTCGCTGACCATGTACGACGCCAAGACCAAGCTGCTGGTGCCCAATCACAAGAAACGCTACCTGATCAACTCGCGGATGTTGCCCAACCTCAAGCGTGATGCCGATGGCGGCCTGACCTTGGCCCTGCAACACCACGAGCCACCTAAAGCCGAACAGAGCAACTGGTTGCCGGCCCCACCGGGCCCGTTCTACGCGGTATTGCGCATTTACCTGCCCAAGCCTGAGGTCGGTAATGGTCAATGGAAACTGCCACCCTTGACCCCGCTCAAGTAACACCACGTGCCCGGCCGCAACAGGGTTAGGCCGGGCACGTAACCCCCTGATATCAGGCCGATACAAGGATGGATGACGCCATGATTTCACGTGCACGTATGCATGGGTTTTGCGCCGTGGGCATTCTTGCCAGCTGCGGCGTATCAGCCGCCGGGTTGCCGGAGCTAGGCAGCACGTCTAACGCGACCAAAGCTGATCCCGAAACCTGCCATCGCCTGCAACAGGACTTCGACATTGACCTCAAGCAAGTGGTCAAGGCCGGTTGCGACCCTTCGACCGAACAAATCGCCAAGCTGATGGACAACCCGGTGGGCAACCTGGTGCTGTTGTTCAACCAGTTCGACTACAGCGCCCTCAAAGGCCCGCACAGTAACGGCACGCGTTACCTGGGCAAATACAGCTTCATGCCGACCTTCCCGATTGCCCTGGGCGAGGACTGGAACCTGATCAACCGCCTGCCGGTGAGTTATGTGAGTGCGCCGGTCAACGCCAAGGTGGGCAACCTGATCGGCATGAGCCCCTACGGCGTGCTGACAGACCGCGACTTCCCGTCGGTGGTCAACGATCCATTCGACCGCACCTCAGGCTTTGGCGACCTGGCCTATGTGGGCGTGTTCTCGCCCAAGCAACCGGTGCGGTTTGCCAACGGCGGCAAGATGGTCTGGGGGTTTGGCCCGACGGCGATGTTCCCCACCGCTGAAAAGGACGTGCTGGGCACCGGCAAATACGCCCTGGGGCCGGCATTTGTCGCGGCATACCTCGGTGAAGACTGGACGCTCGGCGTCTTCCCCCAGCATTGGTGGTCGGTCGGCGGCGACGCCCAGCGCAAGGACGTGAGCCTGACCAACATCCAGTACTTCATCCAGCGCGCGATTCCCGGCCCCGGCCAGTGGCGGGTGGGCATGACGCCCAATATCACCGTGAACTGGAAGGCCGAAAGCGGCAACAAGGTCAACTTCCCCATCGGTATCGGCGCCGGGCGCATCGTCAATTTCGGCAAGTTGCCAGTGCGGATTTCCGGTGAAGTGCAGTACTCGGTGATTCACGCCGACGACCTGATCAGCAGCCGTTGGAACTTCCGCCTGTCGTTTATCCCGGTGATCCCTACTTTCATGCTGTGAACGAGGTGTGCAATGACCGCACTCAATGATTTGAACGCCCTGCAAGCGAGCATGGCCGAAAGCGTGCTCGGCCAGGACCAGGTGATCCGCCAGATCCTTCTCGGCCTGCTCGCCAACGGCCATCTGCTGCTGGAAAGCCTCCCTGGGCTGGCCAAAACCCGCACAGTCAAGGCCCTGGCCCGGCACCTGGACGCCAAGATGAGTCGCATCCAGTTCACTCCGGACCTGCTGCCCTCGGACATCACCGGCGCCGAAGTACTGCACCAGGTCGATGGCCAGAACCAGATCCGGTTCCAACCCGGCCCGCTGTTCGGCAACCTGATCCTCGCCGATGAAATCAACCGCGCACCGGCCAAGGTCCAGGCGGCCTTGCTGGAAGCCATGGAAGAACGGCAAATCACCGTGGCCGGCGCCAGTCACCCTCTGCCGGAACTGTTTATCGTGGTGGCCACGCAAAACCCCATCGAACAGGAAGGCACTTACCCACTGCCGGAAGCCCAGATGGACCGCTTTGTGATGAAGCTGTTGCTGGACTACCCCAGCGCCGCCAACGAAAGCCAGGTGTTGCGCCTGTTGCGCGAAGAAGAACAGGCGTCAGTTACCCAGGCGGTCCAGGGCTTTACCTTGGCGCAGGAGGTGATTTTTGCCGCACGCCAGGAAGTCAGCGCGATCCAGGTGTCGCCGGCCATCGACCGCTATCTGATCGATCTGATCAACGCCACCCGCCACCCCGCCGACTACGACGCCGACCTGGCGCGCTGGATCAGCCTCGGCGCCAGCCCCCGTGGCGGCATTGGCCTGGACCGCTGCGCGCGGGCCGATGCCTGGTTGCAAGGCCAGGCCTTTGTCACGCCGGACAACGTGCAGGCCGTCGCCCATCCGGTGCTGCGCCATCGCCTGCAATTGAGTTATGACGCGGTGGCGGATGGCGTGACGGCTGATCAGGTGCTTGACCGGCTGCTCAGCAAAGTGGCGATTCCCGCATGAACGCCGACGGGTTTGTCTACGTCAGCCTGGCGCAATTGATGGCCTTGCAGTTCCAGGCCCGCGACCTGAGCTTTGTCGCGCGTCAGCCCCAGGGCAGCATCCTGGCGGGTAACCATGCGTCACGCCTGCGCGGCCGAGGCCTGAATTTCGATGAGTTGCGCCGCTACCAGCCGGGCGATGACCTGCGTCATCTGGATTGGCGCGCGTCGCTGCGCACCGGCAAACCGGTGGTGCGCACCTTTACCGAAGAGCGCGACCGCCCGGCGCTGATCGTGGTGGACCAGCGCATGTCGATGTTTTTCGGCTCGGTGCGCAGCTTCAAATCCGCCGTCGCCGCAGAGTTGGGCGCGCTGGCGGCGTGGATGGTGTTTAACGCCGGGGATCGGGTCGGCGGCCTGGTGTTCAACGACCAGCGTGTCGACAGTGTGGCGCCCTTGCGCAGCCGCAAACGCGTGGAAGCCTTGTGCAGTCACATCGCTCAGCAAAATGCCGAGTTGACGGCGAGTAATCCCGACCATGAAGGCGATGGCCAGTTGGACAAGGTCTTGCAGCAATGCCTGGCCGTGGCCGGGCACGACCACCTGATCTGCCTGGTCAGCGATTTTGCCGGCGCCGGGCCGCGTACCTTGCAACTGATGCAGCAACTGTCAGCGCACAACGACGTGATCGCGTTGCAGGTGTATGACCCGTTGGCACTCAATGTGCCCAGCCGTGGACAGCTGCGGGTCACCCAGGGCCAGTTGCAGGTGGAACTGGCGGTGGACCAGCGGCAGGTGCGCCAACCCCTGGGGGATTTTCTCGGCGGACGCTTGAAGGATGTCGCTAACCTGCTGCGCCGCAGCCAAGTACCACTGCTGATGATCAGCACCGCCCTGCCCGCCGCCGATCAGTTGCGCAGTGAACTGGGGAAGCGTCGGTGAGCCGTCACGTGCCAAGCATCGAGCAACTCACGGAGTTGAGCTTGCCTGCGCCGGTCAGTTACTGGCCGCAGACCTGGGGCTGGGGCGTGTTGCTGGGCGTTGTGGTGCTGGCGTTGCTGGTGCTGGCAGGCCGCAAATGGTTGCGCTGGCGGCGTGATGCCTACCGGCGTGAAGCGCTGGTGCGGCTGGACACCTTGGAAGACCTGCGCGAGCTGCCCGAACTGCTCAAGCGCGTCGCGCTGTCGATGCCGCTCCCTGTGGAAGAACAGCAACGTATCCCGACCTTGCATGGCGCCGAGTGGCAAGCCTTCCTGCAACGCCACGCCAGAGGTCCGATTCCCGACGACCTCGCTCAACGGCTGGCCCAGATGGCCTACGGCACAGCGTCGCAGGACCCGCAACTGTTGGCCCAGTGCAAGGCCTGGGTGGAGCAACACCATGTGGCAGCTTGACTATCCCTGGCTGCTATTGATGCTGCCGATGCCGTGGTTGGCCTACCGCTACCTGCCGGTGTATCGCGAAGCGCGCAGTGCGGTGCGCGTGCCGTTTTTCGGCGGCATGCGCCAGGCGGTCGGTGAAGCGTCTAACCGCAGCGCCCGGACTCATCGCAGCCAGTTGCTGCTCAATCTGCTGGTGTGGGCGTTGCTGGTGCTGGCGGTCGCCCGGCCGGTCTGGGTGGAAAAACCCATCGAACGCCAACAACCGGTGCGCGACCTGATGCTGGCCATCGATATCTCCCAATCCATGGAAACCGAGGACTTTACCGACGCCAACGGCCACAAGATCGACCGCCTGGCCGCCGTCAAACAGGTGGTGCATGGCTTTATCCAGCAGCGCAAGAACGACCGTATCGGCCTGATCCTGTTCGGCAGCGGCGCCTACCCCCAGGCCCCCTTGACCCTCGACCATGCCAGCCTATCGCTGTTATTGGACGACAGCGGCATCGGCATGGCCGGGCCGAACACCGCTATCGGCGACGCCATTGGCCTTGGCCTCAAGCTGCTGGACCAGGCCCATGAACCGGAAAAAGTGCTGATCCTGCTCACCGATGGCAATGACACCAGCAGTGCAATCACTGCGGACCACGCCGCCGACATGGCCGCTGCCAAGGGCGTGATCATCCACACCATCGGCATCGGCGACCCGCAGGCCAGCGGCGAAGCCAAGGTCAACCTCAACGCCTTGCAAGACATTGCCAGCGCCACCGGCGGGCATTACTTCCGTGCCGAGGACCGCGACAGCCTGGATCAGGTCTACGCCACGCTCGACAGGATCACACCGCATCAGGTGAAAACCCTCAGCCATCAGCCCAAGCGCGACCTGTTCTGGTGGCCGCTGTGTGCCGCGCTGATCGTGTTGGTGGTGTATCACCTGATCGCCGCGATGTGGCCGCATCGATGGAAACGGGAGCGTGCTGATGGACTTCAGTGACCTCCACTTTCTGCGTCCTGCCTGGCTGTTGTTGACGATTATGGGCGTACTGCTGCCGTGGGTGTGGCAGCGCAGCCGTGATCTGCAGCGCCGCCTGCGCGGCACGATCGCCCCGCACCTGTTGCCGCATTTACTGCTCACGCCGAACGATCCCCATCGCCTGCGCCCGGTGCATTTAGCGAGTGCGTTGCTGGTCGTCGGTGCCTTCGCCGCTGCGGGACCGACCTGGCAGCAGGACCGCCCGGATTTCCTTGAGAACCGTGCACCGCTGATCATCGCCGTGGACCTGTCAGCGTCCATGGACACCGCCGATGTGCCGCCCACGCGCCTCACCGCCGCCAAACACAAGCTGCATGACCTGGTCGAGCGCCGCAAAGGCGCGCGCACCGCGTTGCTGGTCTACGCCGGCAGCGCCCATCTGGTGTTACCGCCCACCGATGATCCGGCCTTGCTCGATACCTTCATTCAGGCATTGGGCACCGACTTGATCAGCAAGAGCGGCAAGGATCTGGCCGGCGTGATCGAACAGGCCAAGCGCCTGTTGCAGCAATCGCCCGGCACCTTGCTGCTGGTGACGGATGGCGCCGATGTCGCCCAACTGCCCGCCCTCAAGGACAATGCGCTGCAAATCCTGATCCTGGCCCTTGGCAGCAGTCCTACGCTCAAGCCATTGGCCTCGGCCCTGAAGGCACCGCTGGGCAGCCTGACCCTGAATGACGATGATCTGGACTGGATCGAACTGCACGCCCAGCAGCACTTCCAGAACGTCGACGAGCAGCAACGTCTGTTGCAATGGAAAGACGCCGGCTATTGGCTGTGCTGGCCGTTACTGCTGTTGGCGTTGTTGAGTGTGCGCAAGGGCTGGAGCCTGAACTGGACGGCAGTGGTGCTGCTCGGCCTGCTGCTGCCGCCGACGCAAGCCGAGGCCAATCCGTTCATGACGCCCGATCAGCAAGGCCGCTGGGCCTTCGAGCACCATCATTACCCGCAGGCCGCCGCGTTGTTCGTCGACCCTTACTGGAAAGGCATCGCCGCCTACAACGCCGCCGATTACGAGCTGGCCCAAACCACCTTCGCCGCCCTGCATACCGCGCAAGCAGCGTTCTATCTGGGCAATATCCATGTGCGTCGCTTCAAGTTCGATGACGCCATCGCGGCCTATCAGCAAGCCTTGCGGTTGCAACCCGACTTCCCCGAAGCCACGGCCAACCTGGCCCTGGCGATTGCGCTGAAAACAGACACCGAAAGCGCGGCGAACAACACGCCGCAGGTCAAGCCGGATGAGATCAAGTTCGATAAAGCGCCGGGCAAGGGGCAGAGCAAAGCGATTCAGACCCAACAGGCGAATAATGACGCCCTGTGGTTGCAGAACCTGACCACGTCACCGGCCAACTTTCTGCGCCGCAAATTCAGCTTGCAAGACCAGGAGGCGCGACCATGAAGCGCTACTGGGGCGTGTTGCTGTTGGTGTCGGGGCCGTTATGGGCGGCCGAACCGCAATTACGGGTGAACGCGCAATTGATCCCCGGTGCATCAGTCGTCGTGGGCGAGCAGTTGCAGGTACAGGTGGATGTGCTGACGGATACCTGGTTCACCGCCGCCGCGACATTGCCGGACCTGAAACTGGCGGGCGCGCGCGTACAGCAACCGGGGGGCGAGGCCGAGCACACCACACAGGTGATCGACGGGCAAACCTTCTACGGGATGCGCTACGCCTACCTGATCACGCCGACGACGGCGCAACACTTCAGCGTGCCCGCGCTGACGGTGAGTGCCCAACCGGGCCAGGCCAGCGCGCCATTGAGTGCGCAGAGTGCGCCGCTGACCTTCGAGGCCGTCCAGCCGTCAGGGTTTGCGCCCGGCGAGCCCGTGTTGGTCGCCAGTGGCCTGCGCTTGAACCAGACACTTGCGGCCGGCGATCTCAAGGTTGGCGACAGCGTGACCCGTACAGTGACCCTTCAAGCCGACAACACGCCAGGGCTGTCGCTGCCACCGCCTGCTGCGGCTGACATCAGCGGGCTGCGCCGATACCCGCAGGCGCCTGCCATCAGCAACCTGGATGACGGACGCGGCACCGTCACCGGCGGCCAACGCATCGATCACTTGGTGTATCGCGTGGAAAAAGGCGGCCATTACACCCTGCCCGCCCTCCAGCTGAAATGGTGGGACAGCCGCAACCATCGCCTGCAAATCGCGCAGTTACCCGCGCTGACATTCAAGGCCCAGGCTACCCGCGCCTACACGCCGACCTTTTCCGTCACCGACGACCTCAAGGCGCTCGGGCAGCACGCACGCTGGCAGCTGTCGCGGCATTTGCTGGGATGGATGGCGGCCATCGTCGTGCTGGTGCTGGCGGCTTATCTGATCCGTACCCTATGGCCCCGCCTGCGGTCATTGTGGCGAAAGGCATGGCCAGCATTGCGCTGGGCCTGTCGTCAACTACGCTTGGTTCCACTGAACCCTCGTCACGAAAAGGACTTCCCATGACGTCGCTGCGTTCTGCCCTGCCCCTTCTCCTCCTCTTGAGCCTGCCTGCCCTGGCGGCCGATCCGCTGCCGTCATGGAACGAAGGCCCGAACAAAAAGCAGATCATTGAGTTCGTCCAGGTGGTGACCGCCGAAGGCTCCAAGGACTACGTGAAGCCCGCCGAACGCATCGCCGTGTTCGACAACGACGGCACGCTGTGGACCGAGCAACCGGCGTACTTCGAAGTGCTGTTCGCCTTTGACGAGGTCAAGCGCCTGGCGCCGCAGCATCCGGAATGGAAAACTACGCAGCCCTTCCAGGCCGTGCTCGAAGGCGACCACAAGGCCCTTGCCGCTGCCGGCATGGACGGCTTGTTGAAAATCATCGGCGCCACCCACACTGGGGTCAGCACCGAAGCCTTCATCGACAACGCCAGGAACTGGCTCAAGCAGGCCCGTCACCCCAAGACCGGCAAGCCGTTCGACCAGATGATCTACCAGCCCATGCTGGAAATGCTCGACTACCTGCGCAGTCAGCAATTCAAGACCTACATCGTCTCCGGGGGCGATACCGCCTTCATGCGCGCCTTCGCCGAAGAGGTGTATGGCGTGCCGCCTGAGCAGGTGATCGGCTCCAACTTCGTCACCCAACTCCAGCTCAAGGACGGCAAGCCGCAAGTGCTGCGCACCGCCAAGCTGGCACACAACGACGACGGCCCAGGCAAGCCGGAAAGCATCGACGCCATCATCGGGCGTCGGCCGATCCTGGCCTTCGGCAACTCCGACGGCGACCTGCAAATGCTGCAATGGACCGCCGCCGGCCCTGGCAAACGCTTGATGGGCCTGGTGCATCACACCGATGCCCAGCGCGAATGGGCCTACGACCGCAATTCTCAGGTGGGGCGCCTGGACAAGGCACTGGACCTGGCCAAGCAACAGCAGTGGACCGTGGTGGATATGGCAAGCGACTGGGGCCGTATCTATCCGTTCGATCCAGCTGTGCAAGTGAAGGTGCAATAAGAAAAGACGTCGCGATGGACTGTTAAAAACGTTGGTCGCAGGCAATGCGACTCAAGCCCTAAAAGGAGCAAGTCTTATGACTCGCATACGTAAGTGGCTGCCGAAACTCGCCCTGGTGGCGGTTTCGGTGATCGGCGCCTCGGCATCCGCCTGGGCGGCCGAAAAGCCGAATATCCTGGTGATCTTCGGCGATGACATCGGGCAAACCAATATCAGCGCCTATTCCATGGGCGTGGTTGGCTACAAGACCCCGAATATCGACCGTATCGCCAAAGAAGGCATGATGTTCACCGACTACTACGCGGAGAACAGCTGCACCGCGGGGCGTTCGTCCTTCATCACTGGCCAGACGCCGTTGCGCACGGGCCTGTCGAAGGTGGGCGCCCCCGGTGCATCGGTGGGTTTGCAAAAACGCGATATCACCATTGCCCAGGCGCTTAAATCCCTGGGGTATGCCACCGGGCAATTCGGCAAGAACCACTTGGGCGACAAGGACGAATACCTGCCGACCAACCACGGTTTCGACGAGTTTTTCGGCAACCTCTATCACCTCAACGCCGAGGAAGAGCCGGAACGTCCCTATTGGCCCAAGGACGATGCGGAGTTCGTCAAGGCTAACTCCCCGCGCGGGGTGATCCACAGCTTCGCCGATGGCAAGATCGAAGACACCGGCGCCTTGACCACCAAGCGCATGGAAACCATCGACGACGAAACCACCGCGGCGGCCCAGGCGTTCATCAAGAAACAAGCCGAAGCCAACAAACCGTTCTTCGTGTGGATGAACACCACGCGCATGCACTTGTTCACCCATGTACGCGAATCGATGAAGGGCCAGAGCGGCATGCCCGGCAACGAATACGCGGACGGCATGGTGGAGCACGACGGTGACGTGGGCAAACTCCTGCAAACCCTCGACGACCTGAAGATCGCCGACAACACCATCGTGGTCTACACCACCGATAACGGGCCGAACCAGTTCTCTTGGCCGGACGCGGCGACGACGCCGTTCCGTAACGAGAAGAACTCCAACTGGGAAGGTGCCTATCGAGTGCCGGCGATGATTCGTTGGCCGGGCAAGATCAAGCCCGCCGAGGTCTCCAACGAGATGTTCTCGGGCATGGACTGGTTCCCCACGCTGCTGGCCGCAGCCGGTGACAGTGACGTGAAAGGCAAGTTGCTCAAGGGCTGGGCTCCCGTGACCGGAGGCAGCAACTTCAAGGTGCATCTGGATGGGTTCAACCAACTGCCCTACCTGACCGGCCAAGAACCGAAGGGCGCACGCGACGAGTTCTACTACTTCAACGATGACGGGGTCTTGGTGTCCGCGCGTTTTGGCAACTGGAAGGCGGTGTATTGCGAACAGCGGGCACCGGGTGGGTTCAAGGTGTGGAGCGAGCCGTTCGTGTGCCTGCGGGTGCCGAAGATCCTCAACCTGCGCATGGACCCTTATGAGCGGGCTGATGTGGTCTCCGATCAGTATTACGACTGGAGCACCAAAAACGTCTATCTGGTCGCGGTGGCGGTGACCAAATCGGCCAAGTTCCTCGAAACCTTTATCGAGTACCCGCCCAGCCAGAAACCGGCCAGCTTCAGTATCGACCAGATTCGAGCGGGCGTGGATGCGAAGATTGCCGAGAAGATGAAAGCGCAACCTGCGCCATAGTGATCCAAGGCCGCCCACTCGGGCGGCCTTCTTTAGGGTTGATAGAAGGTTCATCGCAATGTTGTCACGCACCGCCAGCAAGCCCATTGAAACCACCGCAACCCTCTCGATCCTGATCCCCGCCCTCCTCCTGTTCCTCTCCGGCGGTGCGGCCTTGGTGTATCAGGTGCTATGGATCAAGCAACTGTCCCTGGTGGTGGGCGTCGAGGTGTATGCAATTACCGCTGGCATCAGTGCGTTTTTTGCCGGGCTGGCATTGGGCGGCTGGCTGTTCGGACGTTTGGCGGACCGCTTCGCGCGGCCGCTGTTGTTGTATGCAGGTCTGGAATTACTGGTTGCTTTGCTCGGGGTGGGCGCAACGCTGGCCCTGGGCGTGGCGGCCGAACCGTTTGCCTGGTTGGAACACCGCATTGGCCTGCTGGCCTGGGCGTTGCCGTTTGCCCTGGTCGGGCTGCCGGCGGTGTTGATGGGCGGCACGTTGCCGGTACTGGTGCGCTCGCTGGGCATCGACGCCAAGGGCTTGAGCCAGGCGGGTGGACGCCTCTACGCGGCCAACACCGCCGGGGCGATTGTCGGGACGTTGCTCACGGCATTTGTATTGATTGCCCAGTTTGGCGTGCGCAGCAGTGCGCTTGTGGCGGCGGCGTTGAATCTGCTCGCTGCGGTGGGGGCAGTGTTGGCGGTGCGTCATCAAGCGCCTGTTGAGATCGCGCCGGCGCGCCTTGTGCAACCGGCGCGACTGGCATTGGTGCTGTACGCCATCGCCGGTGGCGTTGCCCTCGGGTATGAAGTGGTGTGGTCGCAGTCCATCGTGCAATTCATGAGTACCCGCACGTATGCGTTCGCCGTGGTACTTGCCACCTACCTCACCGGGTTGTTCATCGGCAGCCAGTTGATGTCAGGTCGTGTAGAACGTCTTCGCGATCCCTGGGGCGTGTTCGGCCTGCTGATCGCGGGTGCAGGCTTGGTGGCGCTGCTGGAAATCGCCCTGTTGGGGCGCTGGCTGGTACTGCTGCAAACCCAGGCTGAAGCACTGGTGCTGGGCCTGGGCGCAAGCGAACTGCCGGGCATGAGCGCACGTTTTGCGGTGGCGGCACTGTGCATCGTGTTTGTGCCGACCTTGCTGCTGGGCGCAGCGTTTCCCGTGGCGTTGCGCTTGAGTGTGGGCAATCGGCATGTCGGCCGTGACGTCGGCGCGGTGGTGGCCTTCAACACCTTGGGCGGGATTATCGGGGTGATGCTGTGCGGCTTTGTGCTGATCCCGTGGTTGGGGTTGGTACGGACCTTGGGCGTGTTGGCGGTGGTGGCTGGCGTCGTGGGGTATCTGGCGGTACGCCGTGGCCAGGGTGTTAAAAAAGGTCGGCGGCAAGCGGTGATTGCACTGGGGTTGGTGTCGCTAGCGGTCGCACTGCTGACCCCAATGGATCGCTTGGCCAAATTGCTGCCTGGTGCACGCAACGCCAGCCTGGCGTTTTACCAGGAAGGCCGTGGCGCGACGGTGGCAGTCGTTACCCAGGGCCAAGGAGCGCGGGCGTTTCAGCGGCTGTATATCCAGGGCGTCTCCAACACGGGAGACGCCATGCCGTCGCTGCGTTATATGCGGGTCCAGGCGCTGTTGCCGCTGCTGATTCACAACGCCGAGCCCAAGTCTGCACTGGTGATCGGCTTCGGCACCGGCATCACGGCGGGTGCGCTATTGCGCTATCCAGGCCTGGAACATCGGGTGGTCGCTGAACTCCTGCCAGCGGTGGTGCAAGCCGCCCCCTTGTTCAAAGGCAACTTCAATGCCGCCAGCGATCCAGGCATCGACTTGCGCTTGCGCGACGGTCGCCAGGAACTGCTGCGCAACCCGCAAGCCTACGACCTGATCACCCTGGAACCCCCGCCACCCTCCGCTGCCGGCGTGGTGAACCTGTATTCCCAGGACTTCTATGACTTAGCGGCGACGCGCCTCGAGAAAAACGGCTTGCTCGCCCAATGGCTGCCGCTGCCGACGCAAAACATCGACGACTCCCGCGCCTTGGTGCGCAGCTTCCTCAACGTGTTCCCGTACGCGTCGCTGTGGACCAGCGAGTTCCATGAGATGCTGCTGGTGGGCTCCCTGGAGCCGATCACCCTGGATGTACAACGCATACGCCAACGATTTGAGGATCAGGGCGTGCGCAGCGCCCTGGCGGACGTGGGTATCGATTCGGCGGCGACTCTGCTGGCAACCTGGGTCACTGATCGCCAGGGCCTTGAACGATTTGCCGGGGATACGTTGCCGGTCACCGACGATCAACCGCGCATTGAGTACGCGCCGTGGGTGCGCAGCAAGGAAATCACCCGCGTACTGCCGGCCTTGCTCGATCTGCGCGTGCCCGTGCCGCTGATCCATGCGGATGAGACTTTCGCTCGCACACTGGCTGCCGAGCAGCAACGCCTGATGCAGTTCTACCGCGCCAGCCTGCATGCCTACGACGGCGACCGGGATGCCTGGGGGCGGGATATGCGAGAGGTCATACGCGGGGACGGCGCCAATCCCTATTTCCGTTGGTTTGGCGGTCAGTGAAGCGGTGGTGAGGGCGCGTAGGCCCTCACCTCTTAAGGACTTTCTAGTGTTTGAGCTTGACGTATGACTGATGCAAGTCCGACGCCCAGCCGTCGATCACGCTTTTCACATCGTCGGCCTTCATTACCTGGGACTCATTGGCCAGCGGCTTGCCAGTGCCTTTGCGCACCACCTGAGCGATCACCTTGCCGTTGGCGCCGTCGAGGAACTGCGCCTCGGTGCCCAGGGTGGTTTCCTGGTCACGATGGCCGGACGCGGTGCTGACCGTCGCGACGACCAGCGCTACGGGGATGTATTCATACGGAGCAAGGCCTTCGGTCTTGCTGCTCACGGCGGTGATCGCCGCCCGCACGACGATGACACCCGGCCCGGGCGCATTGGCCAGCGGCAAGGATTTTTCCAGCTCACGCTTGAGCGCCTGGTTGTAATAGGTGTTGATGCCGTTCAGGGTGCTTTCCGGGATTTTCGCGGTAGCCTGGGGCTTGGGGTAGAACTGGGTCGGTTCGACGAACACCGCGTGGTAGCGGCTGAGGTCCAGCTTGGGATCGACCCAACGCATCACCTCGGCTCCCGAAGGCGACTTGGCTTCCTTGAGTTGGCTGTAGTCGGAGAGAAAGCCGGAGTACTCATCCGGTGAAGTGACCTTGCTGGCACAACCTGCCATGGCGACCGACGCCACGCACAGCGTGCTGATCATTAGCCTTAGTTTCATCATTGAACTCCCTGGCGATCATCATCGAAACAGTGAGCTGTAGGTATAGCCAATCCTGGGGAATTAACCTCATTTGCGCGGCCTGTTTGACAGACCAGCACCCAGCGTCAAAGCTGCACAGAGCTTAAGCGCGCCAATAGAGCGTCCACGCATCAAGACAACGGAAGTCGGAATGCCCAAGCCAAAAAAACAACACGCCGCGCCCCACCGTGAATCACCCCGTCGCTACCTCTACCCCGTTTTGATTGTGTTGCTGTTGTTGGCCATGGCAGGGGTCTGGTTCTTCCTGCAGGCCAGTACGCCTCGGTTGCCGACGCCGGTGGTAGCCGCCAAGCCGGTGGTCATGCCCCCGGCCACCCTGGTCGATGAGCAACAGTGTCAAGGCTGCCACCAAGCCCAGGCCAAGGATTGGCAAGGCTCGCACCATCAACTGGCGATGCAATTGGCCACGCCGCAGACCGTGCCGGCGGACTTCAACGATGCGAGCTTTACCGGCGAAGGTGAGACCACGCGGTTCTTCCGCCGGGGCGATGATTTCTGGGTCAACACACCAGGCAGCGACGGCAAGCTGGCCGACTTCAAGGTGGCCTACACCTTTGGCATCGCACCGTTACAGCAATACCTGATCGACGTCGGAGGCGGTCGCCTGCAAGCCCTCGGCGTGGCTTGGGATACCCCACAAAACCGCTGGTTTCACCTGTATCCCGGCCAGGGCGTGAACTTCAAGAACCCGCTGCACTGGAGCAAACCCAGCCAGAACGCCAACTTCATGTGCGTGGAATGCCACACCACTGGCTACAAACGTAATTTCGATGCACAGAACAACACCTTCGACAGTCAATGGAACAGCCTCGGTGTCGGCTGCCAGGCGTGCCATGGCCCGGCGTCCAACCACCTGCAATGGGCCGCGAAAAAAGGCGACCTGCTGCACGCAGGCTTCGCCGTGGACCTCAAAGACAAGGACGCCACCGTCGAACTGGAAACCTGCGCCCGCTGCCATGCACGCCGTGCGCCCCTGGGCGATGGCTATACCGTGGGCAAACGCCTGATGGACGACTACCTGCCCAGCGTGCTGACCCGTGAGCTGTATGCCCTGGACGGCAAAATCAAGGATGAGGTGTTCGAACACGGCTCCTTCGCTCAAAGCAAAATGGCCGAGAAAGGCGTGCGTTGCAGCAACTGCCATAACCCCCACAGCAATGAACTCAAGGCGCCAGGCAATGCGGTGTGCCTGCAATGCCATAACACCGCCGGTAAAACCTCGATCACCACAGTGGATGGGCGCGGGCTACAGGCCAAAAACTACGATTCTCCTGAACACACCGGTAAACCGGGCGCGTTCTGCGTTGACTGCCATATGCCAGGCAAAGTCTATATGGGCAACGACTTGCGTCATGACCACAGCTTCAGCATCCCTGCCGGGGCAAGGGATGTACTCAAGGCACCCACTTACGCCGAGAGCATGGTGTTGATTCGCGGCGGCCAAACCGGTGCGGCCCAGGCGCTGTATGACCAACTGGCTCGCAACAATCTACCGGCCATCCAACGCGCGACGCTGTTGGTCGAACTGCCCAACTATCCCAGTGAACAGGCGTTGACACTGGCGACCAAGGACCTCCTCCACCCTGCCCCGCAAGTGCGGGAAAGTGCCGTGCGTGCCGTCAGCGCCCTGCTGCCGCCAGCGGAACGCGTCACCCTGTACGCGCCCTTGCTCAGGGATCCCGTGCGCGCCGTGCGGATCATTGCCGCGCGGGACTTGTTGAGTGTGCCCGGCCAAGGGCCCGCCTGGGACAGCGCCATCGCTGAATACGAACAGGTGCAATCAAGCCTGCTGGAGCGCGCCGAAGCCAACCTCAACCTGGCGATGCTCTACCAGGCCAGCGGCCGTGGCGACAAAGTGGAAGCGCAATTGCGCACGGCGCTGCTACGCGACCCGGATTTCTTCCCGGCGCTGGTCACCCTGGCGCAGTGGCTGGAAGCCAACGGCCGTACGCCAGAAGCACGCGGCCTGATTGCTGATGAGTTGGCCCGGCACCCAGACGCCGCACTGTTACAGCACACCCAGGGCTTGATGCTGATTCGCTCGGGCGACACGGCAAAAGCCATGCCCCACCTGCGCAACGCCGCCCGCCTGGAGCCTGCCAACGGTCAGTTCACCTTTGTGCTGGCGGTGGCGTTGCATGACAGCGGCCGTGTCGACGAAGCCTGCCAGCAACTGGAAAACCTGCTCAAGCGCCAGCCGTATCACCGTAATGCGCGGCTGTCGTTGATCCAGTACTACCTGGAAAACGGTCAGGAGCCCAAGGCGCAGGTAGTGATGCAACGTTGGAAAAAGCTCAACCCTGGTGATCCAGCGCTTAAATAAACTTGCCCACAACCGACAGTTCAGACACGTTCGCGTGGAATCAGGCTCTGCAACTGCGAGGCCAGGAAATTCGCGTCGAAGCCAAAGGTGTCCGGGTCTTTCAGGCCATTGGTCTTCTTCCACAACCAATCGTTTTTGTCCGCCGGCAGCACCAGCGAAACGCTGCCGTGGCGTGCAGCGGTCAAGCCCATGACCGATACGGAGATCAACCCGCCCACACCCATCACGTCCGGCACGAATTCCACCGGTTTACCGGTGATATTCACGGTTAGTTTCTCGGTCTTGAACGTCGATGTCTCCACCGGCACGCTGGGCCCGCTGGCGACATAGGCTTCACGATGCACCTCCAGCAAGCCGATCGTCTTCACCGGCGCAAGCCACTGCTCAATCTGGCCGAACAATTCATCGAGCTTTTGCGTCCAACGGGCTGACTGCACATCGAATTGCTGTTTTTTATGCGCTTCGCTGTCGGCGTAATGACGAAGCATCTCGCCCAGTTGCTGTACATCGTCCATTGCGGATTTCCTTGGGTGAGCCAGGTTGCGAAGCCTGATCATGGCAGATGCAGTCGTTCAACGTACGGCTTAAAACTGATCCGCAACAATGAGGTTTTACTGAGCCTGTTTTGTTTTGCCCACGCTTCCTACAGTGCCGCCACTTGGAACCGTGGGAGGACTGAGCATGAGCACAGCAACAATCGGGCAGGCCTATAACTATAAAGTCGTCCGCCAATTTGTTATCGCCACTATCGTCTGGGGCGTGGTGGGCATGGCCATGGGCGTGTGGATCGCCTCGCAACTGGTGTGGCCGGAAATGAACCTGGACCTGCCCTGGACCACCTTTGGCCGTTTGCGGCCCTTACACACCAGCCTGGTGATCTTCGGTTTTGCCGGCAGCGCGCAGTTTGCCGCCAGCTACTACGCGGTACAGCGCACCTGCCAGGTGCGCTTGTTTTCCGACAAGCTGGCAGCCTTTACCTTCTGGGGCTGGCAGTCAGTGATCGTGATCATGCTGATCAGCTTGCCGCTGGGCTACACCACCACCAAGGAATACGCCGAGATCGAGTTCTCCGGCGCGGTGTGGATGGCTGTGGTTTGGGTGGCCTATGCCATTGTGTTTTTCACCACCGTGGTGCGACGCAAAACCCAACATATTTACGTGGGCAACTGGTTTTTCGGCGCCTTTATCTTGGTGATCGCCATGTTGCACGTGGTCAACCACTTGGCGATCCCGGTGGATTGGTTCAAGTCGTACCCGGTGTATTCCGGGGCCACCGATGCGATGGTGCAGTGGTGGTACGGACACAACGCCGTAGGGTTTTTCCTGACCACCGGTTTTTTGGGGATGATGTATTACTTCGTGCCGAAACAAGTCGGACGCCCGGTGTACTCCTATCGTCTTTCCATCGTGCACTTCTGGGCGTTGATCACCCTGTATATCTGGGCTGGCCCGCATCACCTGCACTACACCGCCCTGCCGGATTGGGCGCAGTCATTGGGCATGGCCATGTCGCTGATTCTGCTGGCACCGAGCTGGGGCGGGATGATCAACGGCATGATGACCTTGTCCGGCGCCTGGCATAAGTTGCGCACCGACCCGATCCTGCGGTTCCTGGTGCTGTCCCTGGCGTTCTACGGCATGTCGACGTTCGAAGGGCCGATGATGGCGATCAAGACCGTCAACGCCCTGTCCCACTACACCGACTGGACCATCGGCCACGTACACGCCGGGGCCCTGGGATGGGTGGCGATGATCACCTTTGGCTCGCTGTACCACATGATCCCCAAAGTGTTCGGGCGCGAGCAGATGCACAGTGTGCCGCTGATCAACCTGCACTTCTGGCTCGCGACTATCGGCACCGTGCTGTACATCGCGTCGATGTGGGTCAACGGCATCACCCAAGGCCTGATGTGGCGGGCGGTCAACGATGACGGCACCCTCACCTATTCCTTTGTCGAAGCCTTGCAGGCCAGCCATCCGGGGTTTGTGGTGCGGTTTGCCGGGGGCGTGTTCTTTCTTACGGGGATGGTGCTGATGGCCTACAACACTTGGCGCACGGTGCGAGTCGCGGACGTGAAAATGGCGCAGCGCGATGCGCGGATCGCCTGAGATGTGGGGCCTGCTGATGGTGGTGTGCCTGTACGGCGCGGTGGAGTATTGCCTGCGCGGCCAGTCGGACAAAAGCCTGGACGACGCCAGCCTGATGCCCTTTGCCGATGACCCGGAGGTGGCGCGGCGCGTGGAGCGGGCGACCGGCAAGCGGATCAACGCGGTGGCACCGGAGGAAGCCAAGCCGGGTTGGATCAACCTGGACATGTGAAACTGCACCGGTCATTTCGCGGCCAACTGCGTATGACTAATCCCCGGCCGATGGGTAAGGTGAAGCGACTTTCGTTGTCAGGAGCATCGCATGCGCACCATCGGCCTTATCGGCGGCATGAGCTGGGAGTCCAGCGCCGAGTATTACCGCATCATCAACCAGCGCGTGCGCGACCAGCTCGGCCCGCTGCGCTCGGCGCAACTGTTGATGTACAGCGTGGATTTCGGCCCGGTGGAACAGGCCCAGCACGCCGGCCGTTGGGATGACGCCGCGCTGATCCTCGAAGATGCCGCGCGCCGTCTGCAAGCCGGTGGCGCCGAGTGTGTGGTTCTGTGTACCAACACCATGCATTTGGTAGCGCCGCGCATTGAAGCGGCGGTGTCGATTCCGTTCCTGCACATCGCCGATGCGGCAGGTGCAGCGGCAGTAGAGGCCGGCACGCTGACCGTCGGCCTGCTCGGCACCGCGTTTACCATGGAGCAGGACTTCCTCAAATCGCGCCTGGCGGCCCAGGGCCTGACCGTGCTGGTGCCCGAGGCGGACGAGCGCCAAGCCGTGCACCGGATTATCTATGAGGAGTTGTGCGTCGGCGTGATCAGCGATGCGTCACGCAAGGTCTACCAAGCGGTGATCGAGTCCCTGGCCGCACGCGGCGCCCAGGCGATCATCCTCGGTTGCACGGAAATCAGCCTGTTGATCAAGCCCGAGCACAGCGACCTGCCGCTGCTGGACACCACCGAGCTGCATGCGCAGGCTGCGGTGGCGTTTGCCCTGGGCTAAGCCGACTGGCGCAGGCGCGCCATGCTGACGGTGTCGACAAACTGGCCGTCACGCAGCGCGTAGTCGCGCAACACGCCTTCGACCTCAAAGCCGAACTTGCGGTACAGCCTCTGTGCCGCTTCGTTGTCGGCGTACACCGTGAGTTCCACCCGGCGCAGGTTCATCCAGTTGTCGGCCACGTCCAGCGCGGCCGTCAGCAGGCGCGAGCCAACCCCTTTGCCCTGCCACGCCGTGGCCACGCCCATGCCGAATGAACCGACATGGGCCTGGCGTACCCGCAGGTACTGTTCCAGGCCAAGCTGGCCGATCACCTCCCCCCCGTGCACGGCCACCAGTTGCAGGCGCCGCTCGTTGTCCTGGACCAGTTTATTACGCCACGCCTCGACCGACTGGAAAGGCATTTGCAGCACCTGACGGCACACGGCCGGTTCGTTATAGAGCGCAGCGACGCCTTCAAGGTGGGCCTCAGTGAAGCGCTGGATCACGATATGGGGTTCAGGTGTGTGCATTGCGTTTCATCCTTTGAAAAACAAGTGGCCGGCCAGTGTAGAGGCGCTGTGGGCCCGATGGCTAGGGTGCTGGCATGGTCGTCCACAACGCTGGCCAATCACCGTAGCCGACCCCGGTGCAGCGCGGCATTCTGTGGAACTCGCTGAGCTGGAAACGCTTGCCATCGAACACCCAGGAAGCCCCGCCGCCGCAATCACCGATCCCACGCTGCTTGTAGAAATAACTCAGGGTTCCGGACGCTTCGTCATACCCGACCGAGCCTTGCAGCGCGGCGTCTTCCAGGGGCAGCGGTTGCAGGTCCATTGGCGTTTGCTTGTAAGGCGCCTGGCGCTCACGGCTGCTCACATCGAACTCGCAGTTATAGGCCGCACAGTCATAACGCGTCACCGTCATGGCCTGTTGCGCTGTCAGCGCGCCAACTTTTGCCTCGGGCTCGCCTTCCTCAGGCTTCACGGCCTGCAAGGCAGCAGCCACCAGGCCAGCCTGCTCCTGGGCAGTCAGCGGCGGCGCCACTGCAAACTTGCGCAGCACCGGCGCCGGCACGCGTGGCGCAACCTCACTGGCGGCGCCCTTTCCGGGCCGTGCCAGAGCCGTCACGTTGTCCACACGGCCCTGCACGGCATCCATCAACAGCAACGAAGCACTCAGCCCGCTGAGCGACACATGTGCCGCCTCATCGCCCGGTAACTGCAAACGCTGGCCATTGCGCAAGCGTTGCAACCAGCGCCGCGCGGCCGCCTCCTCGATCACCCCGAAGGACTGCACCTCGGGGTCGCCGCCCTGGTCATCCAGCTCGACGTGCAAGTCCTGCGTCAGTTCCAGGCCCAGCGGCTTGCCATCCAGCAGTAAATCAGACAGGTCCACCTCCTCGCCTCGATGGTCAAAACGCAAACGCAGATAGCCTTGAGGACCGGCCTGGTGCCAGAGGTGCAAGGTCAGCGAGCTGTAATCCTCTTCATCGACGCCACTCGGCGCACTGAGGGCGTGGCAATTGCGCAAGTTGTCGCAACCGATGACCCACTGCTTGATCTCCCGCAGCAGCGGGACCGTTTCGGTAGGAGGTTGAGCGAAGGCTGGGGCGGTGGCGCCTGTCAGAAACAGAGCCAGGAGTGCGGGGCGCAGCATAGGGACTCTCCGTGTCGAAAAGGCGCGGATTGTCCCATGCCTGGGGTTTTACGTCAGCGCCGTGTTGCCACGCGCCATACCCGCGCAATATCCGCCGCCCGCTCCTGCAATAAACGCGGTGCCTCGCTGCATGCCTGTTCCAGGCTCATCGGGCCGCAAGGCAAGGCAAAGGCGGCGTCTACGCCGTGGGCGTACATCTGTTCGTAGCCATCACCCAAGGTGCCGGCAATCACGATCACCGGTACGTTGTGTTGTTGGGCAATGCGTGCCACGCCGAACGGGGTTTTTCCGCGCAGGGTCTGGGCGTCGAAGCGGCCTTCGCCGGTGATCACCAGGTCGGCGCCACGTACTGCTTCATCCAGGCCGACCAGCTCGGCCACCACGTCGACACCCGCGCGGAACTGCGCGCCCAGGAAGGCCTTGGCGGCGAAGCCCAGGCCGCCCGCTGCGCCGCTGCCAGGTTCGTCGCGTACATCGTTGGGCAGGACCTTGGCGCAGTGGTCGGCGAAGTGGCCCAGTGCAGCGTCCAGCTGTTGGACTTGCTCGGGGTTCGCGCCCTTTTGCGGGCCAAAAATCGCGGAGGCGCCGTGGGGGCCGCACAGCGGGTTGTTGACGTCGGCGGCGATTTCAAAGCGTACCTGGGCCAGGCGTGGGTCGAGGTTTTCAAGGTTGATCTGTGCCAGGCGGGCCAAGGCCAGGCCACCGGGCGGGAGTGCCTGGTGTTCGGCATCGAACAGTTGCACGCCGAGCGCCTGCATCGCCCCTGCGCCGCCATCGTTGGTGGCACTGCCGCCAATCGCCAGGATGATGCGCTGGGCGCCGGCATCCAGGGCGGCGCGGATCAGTTCGCCGGTGCCATAGGTGGTGGTTTTGCAGGCGTCGCGCTGGCCCGTTGGGACCAGTTGCAAACCGCTGGCTTCAGCCATTTCGATGATTGCGGTGTGGCTGTCGGCCAACCAGCCCCAATGCGCTTCAACTGCGACACCCAGCGGGCCGCGTACGGTGTGGTGAAGCAATTCGCCATTACAGGCGGCCAGCACCGAATCCACCGTACCTTCACCGCCATCCGCCATCGGGCACTGGATCAAATGCGCATCCGGCCAGACCTGGGCCAAGCCGGCCGCGATGGCCTGGGCGACGCCTTCGGCACTCAGGCTGTCCTTGAACGAGTCGGGGGCGATGATGATTTTCATGGGCTTTCTCCGGTTTTTATAACGCCCATGCTGCCAGTTGCCACGGCCGATGACGCCGGTCCGATGCACAAGTACCGCGGCGCTTTGTTGTTCATTCCGACAAAGGCTGGGGCAGCAGCTGTACGCCCAGGTAGAGCGCGAGCATGCCGTCCAGGGTCAAGGGGTCGACGCCACTGAGTTCGGCAATCCGTTCCATGCGGTAACGCAGGCTGTTGCGGTGAATACCCAGGGCATCGGCACAGGCCTGGCTTTGCCCGTCGTGTTCACACCAACTGCGCAATGTGGCTTGCAGCTGACCATTGCTGTCCTTGGCCAGCACTTTGCGCAAAGGGTTGAGCAGTTCGTCGAGCGCATCGTCATTGCGATGGCGCCAGAGCATCACGGGCAAGCGATAGCGATTGAGGGTCAACAGGCGCGACTGCGGCAGTACATCACGGCCATAGGCGAGCAGATCACCCACGCGTCGATAGCAACGGCGCAGCCCGGCCAGACCATCCGCTTGCCCGCCCACGGCGACACGCAGGATGTTCCAACCGAGACCTTCGAGTTTTTCCAGCAAACGCGGGTTGTCGACCGGCACTGCCGCTGGCCGGCACCACAGCAATGAGTATTGCGCCGAGCTGACACACCAGCTGTCCGGATAACGCGAGGTCAGCCAGGCACTCAGGGCTTCCGCCGATTGCCCTGCGCCCAGTTCAAACAGGTACGGCGTGCGTGCCAGTTGCGGCTTGAGCCCCAGTTGCTGCGCTTCGTCCACCAGGCGCGGCGAATCGCCAGCTTCCGCCAACAGCAAGGCCAGCAGATCATCACAACGCTGGCGCCGCCATTGTTGCTCGGCCTGCTGGTGGCGATGGCTGACCAGCATCTCGGCGGTCATGCGCACCAGTTCGGCGTAAGTGCGCAGGCCTTCGGGTTCGCCGGTGATGCCAAGCACGCCGATCAGGCGCCCGTCGTGCAGCAACGGCAGGTTGATGCCCGGTTGCACGCCCTTGAGGTGCTTGGCGGTCTGGCCATCAATTTCCACCACGCGACCATTGGCCAGCACCAGTTGTGCGCCTTCATGGCGGGTGTTGATGCGCTCGGGCTCGCCGCTGCCGAGAATCAGGCCTTGGCTGTCCATGACGTTGACGTTGTAGGGCAGGATCGCCATGGTCCGATCGACGATATCCTGCGCCAGGTCATGATCCAGCTCGAACATGGGGCTAAATTCCTTGAAAGCGATGGGTTGTTCATAGGCACAGCGCAAAGCCGGGTTCGCTGTGCGCAAGCACAAAGACAGCAGCCTGCCAGGTGGCCGAGACTCAGTGGGCGATCAACGTTACCCTCGCATCGCGAAAAATCATAATAAAGAGAGACTGCCATGTCACAGAGCGCCACGACCCCACTGGCCACCGATGACGATAAAAACGCCATCTACAAGCGCATTACCCTGCGCCTGATCCCCTTCATTTTCATCTGCTATCTGTTCAACTACCTCGACCGGGTAAACGTTGGCTTTGCCAAGTTGCAGATGCTCGATGCGTTGAAATTCAGCGAAACCGTATACGGCCTCGGTGCCGGGATCTTCTTCATCGGCTACGTGCTGTGTGGCGTACCGAGCAACCTGGCGCTGACCAAGTTCGGTCCACGGCGCTGGATTGCGTTGATGATGATCGTCTGGGGCACGCTGTCCACCTGCCTGCTGTTCGTCACCACGCCGACACACTTCTACACCTTGCGCCTATTCACCGGTGCCGCCGAAGCGGGCTTCTTCCCCGGCGTGGTGCTGTACCTCTCGCAGTGGTTCCCGACCTTCCGCCGTGGGCGGATCATGGCGCTGTTCATGTCGGCGATCCCGGTTTCCGGGTTGCTCGGCAGCCCGTTCTCCGGCTGGATCCTCAACCACTTCGCCGCTGGCCAAGGCGGCCTCGCGGGCTGGCAGTGGATGTTCCTGCTGCAAGGCATCCCGACCGTCGTGCTGGGCGCCCTCGCCTACTTCCTGCTCAGCGACAGCTTTGCCAACGCCAAGTGGCTCAAGCCCCACGAACGCGCAGTACTGGAAGCCGATCAGGCGACCGACCTGGCGAACAAGCCGAAGACCACCACCGATTCCCTCGCGGAGGTGTTCAAGAACCCTGCCATCTGGGCGTTCGGCCTGATCTACTTCTGCATCCAGAGCGGCGTGTACGCCATCAACTTCTGGCTGCCGTCGATCATCAAGAACCTGGGGTTCAGCGATAACCTGGTGATCGGCTGGCTGAGTGCGATCCCTTACCTGCTGGCGGCAGTCTTCATGTTGCTGGTGGGCCGCTCCGCCGACTTGCGCAAGGAGCGTCGCTGGCACTTGGTGGTGCCGATGCTGATGGGCGCTGTCGGCCTGGTGATCGCAGTGAACTTCGCGACCACACCGGCCATTGCAATCCTCGGCCTGACCATCGCCACCATGGGCGCCCTCACCGGCCTGCCGATGTTCTGGCCGGTGCCGACCGCCATGCTCAGTGCCGGCGCGGCGGCAGGTGGCCTGGCGTTGATCAACTCCATGGGCCAGATGGCCGGCTTCCTCAGCCCGTATATCGTCGGCTTTGTGAAGGATGCCACCGGGTCCACGGACGTGGCGTTGTACCTGCTGGCGGCGGTGATCGTGGCCGGTAGTGTGTTGGCGCTACGAATGACGCGCACCCTGAAGGCTTAAAACGCTCCAGCCATCAGAGCAGACCGCCGCCGTCGATATCAATGACGGCGCCGGTCATAAAGCCATTTTCCATGACCAGTACATACCCGGCCCCAACCTCCTCCGCCTGCCCCACTCGCCCCACCGGCAGCGCACCGCCGGCCTTGGCAAACATCGCCAAGCGCTGATCGTCTGCAAGCCCGGCATAGGCCGGCGTATCAATCACCCCCGGACTGATCGCATTGACCCGGCGTGGCGCCAGTTCCTTGGCCAATTGCTTGACCAGCGCTTCGGTCGCAGCGTTGATACCGGTCTTGATGAATTGCCCCGCCACGGATTTACGCCCCAATTGCCCGGAGGTCAGGCTGATACTGCCGTGCTCGCTCAAAAATGGCAGTGCCAACTGGATGGCCCGCAGTGAGCCCCACAGTTTTACGTTGAAGTTTTCCTGGGCTTCGCTCAGGTCGGTTTCGATCAAGGTCTTGGCGCGTACGCTCGGCCCCGAGGTGTAGACCAGGTGATCAAAGCGCCCCACCGTTTCGTACAGGCGTTGCAGGGAAGCTGCATCAGTGACGTCAACCGGCTCGCTGCGCAAGCCGTTTTCTACGCCGGGCACCAGGCGCCGCCCGGCCAACACCACCTGCGCACCCCGCGCGGCAGCAGCCTTAGCCACGGCGGCACCGATGCCGCTGCTGCCGCCGATCACGATGACGGTTTTGCCATTGAGGGAAGAAGTCATGGAAGAGATTCCTGATTGAGAAAGTGAGTGTTTATCTTCCCAGCTTGGCAATCCGCGAAAAATCCCGGTAAAACGACAAGATCTTTAAAGGATTTTTACAAATGAGCTCGATCCTCGATCTTGAAGTCTTCGTGCGCACCGCCGATACCGGTAGCTTGTCCGCCGCCGCCCGTGGCCTGGGCTTGACGCCGGCGGCAGCGAGCATCGCCCTCAAGCGCTTGGAAACCCGCCTGGGTATTCGCTTGCTGGCACGCTCCACGCGCAGCATGCGCCTGACCGAGGAAGGCCGGCGTTACCTCGACAGCGTGCGCGTGGCACTGGCAGCGCTGTCCGAAGGCGAACAAGCGCTCAAACAGCAAAGCCAGGGCTTGAGCGGGTTGCTGCAACTGGCCGCGCCGTCGGATTTCGGGCGCAATGTAGTGCTGGGCTGGCTGGACGAGTTCAAGGCGGAGCACCCGAATATCCGCCTGCAGTTGATGCTGAACGACAGCAATGCCGACCTGTTCCGCGAAACCGTGGACATCGCCCTGCGCTTTGGCGTGCCCCAGGACTCCAGCCTGGTTGCTTTGCCGATTGCCCCAGATCACCACCGCGTCGCCTGCGCCAGCCCCGCTTACCTGGCACGCCACGGCACACCGCGCGAGCCTATGGAATTGTCCGGACACAGTACGCTGCGGTACATGCGCCAGGGCCAGGTGAGTAAGACGTGGCGGTTTCGCCAGGGTGATCAGCTACAGGAGGTCGAGGTGTCAGGGGATTTCCTCAGCAACGACGGTGAAATCGTCCGCCGTTGGGCGCTTGGCGGGCATGGTATCGCCTACAAGGCCAGGCTCGACGTGATCGGCGATATCGCGGCCGGTCGACTGGTGCCGCTGTTTGAGGATTGGCAAGGCGAGCCTGCCCCGTTCAACCTGATGTGCCCTCACCGCCTGCAGGTGTCGGAACGGGTGAAGGTGCTGCATCGATTTCTACAGGCACGTTGCCAGGCGTTGCTGGGTTCATGAAGAAACGCGCGCGGGGCTTGTCCCAGAGCGGCTGAGTCTGGTATTGCAGGGGTACATTTCCCGCCTTGAGGAGTTATCCATGATTTACCGCACATTGGGCCAGTCCGGGTTGAAGGTCAGCGCCTTGACCCTGGGCACCATGATGTTTGGCGAACAGACCAACACCGAGGACTCGCTGCGCATCATCGACAAGGCCTGGGACCAGGGCATCAATTTTATCGACACGGCGGACGTCTACACCGGTGGGCGTTCCGAGGAAATCGTCGGCGAAGCCATTGTGCGCAATCGCCAGGATTGGGTGGTGGCATCCAAGGTCGGCATCGGCCCGGCGGACGGCTTGCCCAACCGCAGCGGCTTGAGCCGCAAGCGTATTTTCAATGCGCTGGAAGCCAGCCTGACACGCCTCGATACCGACTACCTGGACATTTACTACCTGCACCGCGAAGACCACAATACGCCGCTGGAAGTGACGGTGTCGGCGATTGGCGACCTGATCCGCCAGGGCAAGATCCGTTATTGGGGCCTGTCCAATTATCGTGGCTGGCGCATTGCCGAGGTGATTCGTGTGGCGGAGCGCCTGGGCGTCGACAAGCCGGTGATCAGCCAACCGCTTTACAACATCGTCAACCGCCAGGCCGAGGTGGAGCAGATTACCGCGGCAGCCGCCTACGGCCTCGGCGTGGTGCCTTACAGCCCACTGGCCCGCGGCGTGCTCAGCGGTAAATACGCCCCGGACGTTACCCCCGAGGCCGGCAGCCGCGCGGCGCGCCAGGACAAACGCATCCTGGAAACCGAATGGCGTGTGGAGTCGCTGCGCATCGCCCAGCAGATCCAGCAGTACACCCAAGGACGTGGCGTAGGGATTGTTGAGTTTGCGATTGCCTGGGTATTGAACAACTCGGCGGTCAGTTCGGCGATTGTCGGGCCGCGTACCGAGGCGCAATGGGACGCTTACATCGGCGCGCTGGAGGTGAAGATCAGCGCAGAAGATGAGGCGTTTATCGATTCGCTGGTGACGCCAGGGCATTCGTCCACGCCGGGGTTCAATGATGTCGGGCATTTTGTATCGGGGCGTGTGGCGCACCTTTAAGCCTGAAAAACTGGTGTGGCGAGGGAGCTTGCTCCCGCTGGGTCGCGAAGCGGCCCCGGCTTTTTTGAAAGACTGGGGCTGCTACGCAGTCCAGCGGGAGCAAGCTCCCTCGCCACAAGGTTTGATCTGAACCAGTACTCCGCGATAAGCCCTCTGAAAAACGCCCCAAAACAGCGCAACCTTCTCCCGCCAAAAAGCTCCATAATCCCCTCCTGAAATTCCCCTTCTTTTGTATCAATGGTTTTTCGCGAGGACAGTGTGTCTAAAGGTGTTGTTTTATCGGTCTTGGCCTCGGTGCTGTTTGCCGTGATGTATTACTTCACATCATTGCTCACGCCCTTGAGCGGGCTGGAAATTTTCGGCTGGCGCATGTTGCTGACCGTGCCGTGCATGACAATTTTCATGATCGTCAGCGGCGAATGGCGGCGCGTGTGGGAGTTGGTACAGCTGTTGGCGGCCAAGCCGCGTTTGATTGCGGGTGTGTTGTTGTCTTCCGCGTTGTTGGGCGTGCAATTGTGGCTGTTCATGTGGGCGCCGCTGAATGGGCGCAGCCTGGATGTGTCGGTGGGTTACTTCCTGTTGCCGCTGACCATGGTACTGACCGGGCGCCTGGTGTGGGGTGAACAGCTGTCCTACCTGCAACGGATCGCCGTGTTTTTTGCCGCCCTCGGTGTACTCAACGAGTTATACCAGGCTGGTGGATTCTCTTGGGCAACGCTGGTGGTGATCATTGGTTATCCGGTTTACTTCATCGTGCGCAAATACCTCAAGACCGACCATCTGGGCGGGCTTTGGCTGGATATGGCGCTGATGCTGCCGGTGGCCTGGTGGTTTGTGCAGAGTGGCGAGCAAGGCTTTGCGGTCATGGATGCCCACCCGAAACTGTACGCACTGATCCCGACGCTGGGGCTGATCAGTGCCTCGGCGCTGGTGAGCTACATCATCGCCAGCCGCTTGCTGGCGTTCAGCCTGTTCGGGTTGCTCAGCTACGTTGAGCCGGTCCTGCTGTTAGGCGTGGCGCTGATCTTGGGTGAAGGGATCAAGGGTGGCGAATGGTTCACCTACATCCCGATCTGGCTGGCGGTGATGGTGCTGGTGTTTGAAGGCTTCAAACACTTGGTGCGCCAACGCAAAGCCTGATGCGCAGGCAATAAAAAGCCCGGCCGGGGTCGCCCTCGGCCGGGCTTTTCTACGCTTAGTCGGCGGTCAATACACCACGACGCACCTGGTCGCGTTCGATGGACTCGAACAGCGCCTTGAAGTTGCCCTCGCCAAACCCATCATCGCCCTTGCGCTGGATGAATTCGAAGAACACCGGGCCCATCAGGGTTTCCGAGAAAATCTGCAGCAGCAGGCGCTTGTCGCCTTCCACCGAAGAACCGTCCAGCAGAATCCCGCGTGCCTGCAATTGATCCACCGGCTCGCCGTGGTTCGGCAGGCGGCCTTCGAGCATTTCGTAATAGGTGTCCGGCGGTGCGGTCATGAAGCGCATGCCGATCTTCTTCAACGCGTCCCAGGTCTTGACCAGGTCGTCGGTGAGGAACGCCACGTGCTGGATGCCTTCGCCGTTGAACTGCATCAGGAACTCTTCGATCTGCCCTGCGCCCTTGGACGACTCTTCGTTGAGCGGGATGCGGATCATGCCGTCCGGCGCGCTCATGGCCTTGGAGGTCAGGCCGGTGTATTCGCCCTTGATGTCGAAGTAGCGCGCTTCACGGAAGTTGAACAGTTTTTCGTAGAAGTTGGCCCAGTAGGCCATGCGACCGCGATAAACGTTGTGGGTCAGGTGGTCGATGACCTTGAGGTTTGCACCGACCGGGTTGCGCTCCACGCCTTCGAGGTATACGAAGTCGATGTCATAGATCGAGCTGCCTTCGCCAAAACGGTCGATCAGGTACAGCGGTGCACCGCCGATGCCCTTGATCGCCGGCAGGTTCAATTCCATCGGGCCAGTTTCGATATGGATCGGTTGGGCACCGAGTTCCAGGGCGCGGTTGTAGGCTTTTTGCGAGTCCTTGACGCGGAACGCCATGCCGCACACCGATGGGCCATGTTCGGCCGCAAAGTAGGAGGCGATGCTGTTGGGCTCGTTGTTGAGGATCAGGTTGATCTCGCCCTGGCGGTACAGGTGCACGTTCTTGGAGCGGTGGGTCGCGACTTTGGTAAAGCCCATGATCTCGAAGATCGGCTCCAGGGTGCCCGGCGTCGGCGACGCGAATTCGATGAATTCAAAGCCCATCAGGCCCATTGGGTTTTCGTATAGATCTGCCATGGTGGCACCTCATCATTCTTGTAATAGACACAGTATTAGTGGCGAGCAAGGATGAGGTTGCAGGGTGGCGCACAGGAAAGGCCTCGCACGCTGCGGGCGAGGAAGTCACCAAAGATGAGGGGGGAGCCGAGTAGCTTCATGGGGTCATCAGTCTCTGACGGCTTAGGCTTGCGTGAGCGCAAGTCCATATTCTTGTATGCGTAAATCGATTCTACACAGCGTAACCACGTTTGTCCGTACTCTTATCAAATCCCCATTGCCCTCGCGCGTGCAAGGGGTTTGTTGCACAGGTAGATGCCCAGCAGGATCAGCGCACCGCCGGTCAGCATGGAAAGGGTCAACTGTTCGTCCAGCAACAAGGCGCCACAGATCACCGCTGTCAGCGGATTCAGCGCGATGAAGACGCCGGAGCGCGTCGCGCCGATACGCCGGATGCCATCGTAGTAGCCGATATAGGCCAGCGCCGAACCCAGCACGCCGAGGTATATCAGGCTCAGCCCTTGCGCGAGATGCACGCGGCCCATCGCCTCCAGCGTAAAGCGCCCCATGACCAGTGTGGTGACGGTCAGCATGAGCGTGCCCAGCAGTATCGACCACGTAACCGTCTGCAGCGGCCCCAGGCTCTGATTCAAACCACGGGAAAACAGTGAGTAGATGCCCCACCCCGCGACACACCCGAATATCAGCACATCCCCACGCCAAGTGCTGGTTGCGTCGTTAAATACCTGGGGGTTGCGACTGACGATGACCACGGCGGCCCCCGCCAGACACAGCACGATCCCTGCGATTTTGCCGACACCGAGGCGCTCCTTGAACAACCACCAGGACGCCAGGCCGATCACCGCCGGGTTCAGCGCCACGATCAATGAAGCGCGCGACGCGTTGATGAACTGCAACCCGTAGAAGAAACACAGGTTGTAGAAAAAGATGCCGAAGAAACCCAGCATCGCCAGTTGCAGTAGCTGCCGAGGGTTTGGCCGGACCAACCGGATGCGTGCCAAGCCCAGGAAGGCCAGCAACGCCAGGCTGGCCAGCGCAAACCGCAGGCTGGCCGCCAGCAAAGGGTCGAGCGTCCCGCTCAGGTAGCGACCGGCCACAAAGGTGCCGCCCCAGATCATGGTGACGGCGGCCAGCTTCATATAAGTGATGCGATCTGAACTTGAATGCACGGGACAGGGCTCTGATGGCTTGAGATTGCCTGCATTCTTCTGGTAATACGGTGTCATCGTAAAATGAGTGATTACTCATGACCCTGACTCAACTCGAAATCTTCTCACTCGTTGCCGAGCTGCAAGGCTTTACCAGCGCCGCGCACCGCCTCGGCATCAGCCAATCAGCGGTCTCTCACGCCATCAAAGGCCTGGAGCAGGAACTGGGGGTGACGCTGTTCAGGCGCCATCAGGCTCAGGTCGAACTCAGCGACATCGGCACGCAGTTGCTGGGGCGTGCACGGGCGATGTTGGGGCTGGCCAACACGCTGCAACAGGAAGCGGCGGATGCGCGCGGCATGAAACGCGGGACACTGCGAATCGGCTCATTCGGCCCCACCTCCTCGACCTACTTGCTGCCGAAGATCCTCAACCGGTTCCGCCTGGAGTATCCGGGCATTGAAGTCCACGTGGACGAAGGACCCGACAGGCAGGTCATCCAATGGCTCGACGAACGCCGGATCGATGTTGGTTTCGTGGTGCTCGACCAGGAACGCTTCGACACTTTCCCACTGTTCGAGGACCAGATGGTCGCACTGCTGCCGGCCGAGCATAAGCTGGCTGCCCGTGAACACGTGAGCCTCAAGGATTTGTGCAGCGATCCTTTCGCGCTGACCGAGGCCGGCTCTACTGAATTGGTGATGCGCCTGTTCAACCAGGCGCGGCTGACCCCGAAGGTACGTTATCGCTGTTCGCAATTGCTGAGCACCCTGGAGACCGTCAGTCGGGGTGATGCGGTCAGCGTGGTGGCACAGGCCTCATTGCCGGCTGGACGCGATCCTCGGTATGTACAGCGCGCATTATCTCCCCGTGTGCTGCGCCAAGTTGGCCTCGCCGTGCTCGACCGACGCCAGTCTTCCCCTGCTGCACTCGCCTTTATTCGCATTGCCCAAGGCCTGGAGCTATAGCGGCGCATACTGGCCAAATGGCTAGGCTCGCGAGCTTATTTCAGTCGAGCCATCTATCATCGACTCAATCTGATCCCTGTAACAGGCCGTTCACCCCATGCCCCTGACCGTCAACGGCCCGCGAAAACGCGCCACTCGCTACTTGATCACCTCGCTGAGTGCGCTGCTGCCGATTGCGCTTGGGGTCGTGATCCTGCACTGGCAAGCCGAACGTACCTTGCAGCAAAGCACGGCCCAGACCGCCCAGGAGGCGGTGCGCCAATTCGACCTGATGCTCGACAACACCGCACTTGCCGCCAAGGCCTTGCTGCCACTGGCGGGGCAACCCTGTGATAACGGCGCACAACTGGCCCTGCGCGAACAAGTCACACGTCGCCCGTTTGTGCGTGCGACCACCCTGTCCTGGCAAAAAAACATCTATTGCAGCTCGTTGTTTGGCAGCAACTACGAATCGCCGGTCAACCCGGATGATTACGTAGATGGCCGCTTATGGCTGATGAACGGCAACCCGGTGACACCCGATACCGCGCTGCTGGTCTACCGGTTGGTTGAGGGCGACAAGGCGGCTTTTGCGTCGATTGATGGCTACCACCTGACCAACGCCCTGCGCCTGATCAGCCGATACGCCCACCTGGTGCTGCAAGTGGGCCCCAATTGGCTCGGGGCTGATGGCAAGGTGCATGACACTGCGGTGCCAGCGTTCGCAGTGGCCCACCATCACTTGGCGTCCGCACGCTATCACTACAGCGTCGACGCAGGCATGCCGTCCGGTGAAGTGTGGCGCTACATGCAGGCCCGATACCCGGCAATGTTCAGCCTGATCGTGTTTTTTGGCGTGCTGGCAGGCCTTTTGGCGCACTGGCTGCAAAAGCGCTCATCGGCACCGACTCACGAATTGCAGCGGGCATTGGGCGCCAATGAATTCATTCCGTATTTCCAACCGGTGGTCCGAGGCGATACTCGCGAGTGGGCGGGATGTGAAGTGCTGATGCGCTGGCAACACCCTAAAGAAGGCCTGGTACGCCCTGACCTGTTTATCCCCCTGGCCGAGCATTCGGGTCTGATCGTACCGATGACCCGCGCCCTGCTGCGCCAGACCGCCGCGCAACTGGCGCCCTATGCGGCGCGTTTCAGCCCTGGGTTTCATATCGGCGTGAATATCACCGCACGCCATTGCCAGGATTTGGCCTTGGTGGATGACTGCCGTGAGTTTCTGGCCGCCTTTCCCGTGGGCCAGGTGACGTTGGTGCTGGAGTTGACCGAGCGCGAGCTGATCGTGCCCACTGACATTACCCGCCAGCTGTTCGACGCCCTGCATCAACTGGGGGTAATGATCGCTATTGATGACTTCGGCACCGGCCACTCCAGCCTGGGCTATTTGCGTAACTTCAATGTCGACTACTTGAAGATCGACCAGAGTTTTGTCGCCATGATCGGTGCAGATGCACTCTCGCGGCATATTCTCGACAGCATCATTGAACTGTCCGGCAAACTCGATTTGGGCATTGTTGCAGAAGGTGTGGAAACGCCTGAACAGTCCGATTACCTGGCCGCTCAAGGCGTGGATTTCCTGCAGGGTTACCTGTTTGGAAAGCCTTTGCCGTGCGATGAATTTATTAAATCACTGGCCAGCCATTGAATAGCCATGCACTACCTGCTCTGAAATAATGTTATTTAGACAAAAGACATGATTTACTCGTAGCAAATTAACTACTACAATTTTTCCAGCCTGTGCAGAACTCGCGGGACGGCTTCTTTCTTGAGTCGCCTTAAAGCGCTTGGCTTATAGCTTTGTCTGCAGTTGATATCAGCCAAACACACTATTGGAGTACCTATTTTGTCCAGACTCGCCGAATTTCGCGCAGCCGAAAAAGCCCTTCAAGAGCAGCTTGCCCAGCTGGAATCCCTGAAGAACGACGCCGGCCTGAAGAAAGAAATCGAATTCGAAGAAAAGCTCCAGGGCCTGATGAAGACCTACGGCAAAGGCCTGCGCGACATCATTTCCATCCTTGATCCAAACCCGGGCAAGTCCAGTGCTACTGCCGTCAGCGCACCAAAACAGCGCCGCGCACGTGTGGTCAAGGTTTACCAGAACCCGCACACTGGTGAGCTGATCGAAACCAAAGGTGGCAACCACCGCGGCCTCAAGGCCTGGAAAGAACAGTACGGTGCAGCCACTGTAGATTCCTGGCTTCGCGGCTGATTGCACGGCACTAACAAAGAGCCCCGCTTATGCGGGGCTTTTTTAATTCTGCGGTTCGAAAGCGAACTTAAATAACGTTTCATTATGTTCACAATCGACAGGCATTACACACTTAAAGTTTCAGGCTATCGCGCACCGAACTGACCTCATCCTTGCTTGCTTCGTACGCCTCGGCCTGCCCTGCGTATGAAAAAACATAGGCCTTATCGGCATCAACCGCGCCCACCAATGTTTGCGAAAGCACGTGACGCCCATTTTCGGTTATCACACAAGTAGTTTCCAACGCCTCAAGACGGCTCAATGTTGTAGGGTGCATCTTGCTGCACACACTTTGATAACCGCCCTGGGCAAAATCTTTCTGGATGGACTTGCGCATCTCCAGCAATACACCTTGAAGATTAACCTTATGCCCCGCTTCAATCGGTGTACCGGTCAACTCCATTACCATCAAGGTCGTGCCATTTTCATCATTCTTGATTGCACGCTGGCGCGACACCGCCTGGGGTTTAACAGGTGCTTCATCATCCGGTACCACCTCTTCAACCTGCCAGCCACTGGGCCAGTGAATTTCGGGGTCCGCCGCCAGTACGCAGGAACTGCCGACCAACAAACACACAGCGCTCAACAGCGGTTTACGAAATGCGATCATTGCGAAAAATACCCAAGGTTCAAGCGTCAAAGTTTGAGCCCCGGCGCCCCTGTGTCGCAAGGCCTGCATGGGCTTTTTCATTTGGCGCCTGGGGCGAGCCTTGCGTATCATGGACCGGCTGCACGGATGCCAGCCGCAAGCCAAGGAACCGCTCACATTTCAGAGCTGCGTTTGCCCCATTTTTTCTGGAGGGCCCATGAGCCTGCACGAACTGAACACTTTCCCGGGCGTTACCGCCCAACCGGACACCGCCACCACGAACTTCGTGTTCAACCACACCATGCTGCGGGTCAAGGACATCACCAAGTCGCTGGACTTCTACACCCGCGTCCTGGGTTTTTCCCTGGTTGAAAAGCGCGACTTCCCGGAAGCCGAATTCAGCCTGTACTTCCTGGCCCTGGTGGACAAATCCCAGATCCCGGCCGATGCCGCCGAGCGCACCCAGTGGATGAAGTCGATCCCAGGCATCCTGGAGCTGACCCACAACCACGGCACCGAAAACGATGCCGACTTTGCCTACCACAACGGTAATACCGACCCGCGTGGCTTTGGCCATATCTGCATCTCGGTGCCGGATATCGTCGCTGCCTGCGAACGTTTCGAAGCCCTGGGCTGCGACTTCCAGAAGCGCCTGAGTGATGGCCGCATGAAGAGCCTGGCCTTCATCAAGGACCCGGACGCGTACTGGGTCGAGATTATCCAGCCCGCACCGCTGTAACGAAAAAACCCCATGATCACTCATGGGGTTTTTCATTTCCGGCTCCGGATTTACGCCGGGGCGGAAGTCCGGATCAAGTGATCGAAAGCGCTCAGGGAAGCCTTGGCGCCCTCGCCCACTGCAATCACGATCTGCTTGTACGGCACCGTCGTCACGTCGCCGGCGGCGAATACGCCTGGCAGTGAA
Organism: Pseudomonas azotoformans; assembly: GCF_001579805.1. Classification (NCBI taxonomy): domain Bacteria; kingdom Pseudomonadati; phylum Pseudomonadota; class Gammaproteobacteria; order Pseudomonadales; family Pseudomonadaceae; genus Pseudomonas; species Pseudomonas azotoformans. Next base: position 4,984,333 of record NZ_CP014546.1, read on the forward strand.
GTCTCACCCCGCGCATCGACGATAATCTCGCCGCGTGGCGTCAGTTCCACGGTGCCTTTGAGCCAATCGGTGTTGGGCAGCAAACCGATCTGTACAAAGATCCCTTCCAGATCGATGGTCTTGAACTCGCCGCTGTCGCGATCCTTATACGCCAGGCCGGTGACTTTCTGGCCATCGCCTTTCACTTCGCTAGTCAACGCACTGGTGATCACGTCAACGTTCGGCAGGCTGTAGAGCTTGCGTTGCAGCACGGCGTCGGCGCGCAATTTGCTGTCGAACTCAAGCAAGGTCACGTGGCTGACGATACCGGCCAGGTCGATGGCCGCCTCAACGCCGGAGTTACCACCGCCGATCACCGCCACACGCTTGCCCTTGAACAGCGGACCGTCGCAGTGTGGGCAGAAGCACACGCCTTTAGCCTTGTATTCCTGCTCGCCCGGCACACCCATTTCGCGCCAGCGGGCGCCGGTGGCCAGGATCACGGTCTTGGACTTCAGGGTCGCACCGCTTTCAAAACGAATTTCGTGCAAGTCGCCGGCGTTTTTCGCAGGCACCAGGCTGCTGGCGCGCTGCAGGTTCATGATGTCCACGTCGTATTGACGCACGTGGGCTTCCAGTGCGCTGGCCAGTTTCGGCCCTTCGGTCTCTTGTACCGAGATGAAGTTCTCGATGGACATGGTGTCCAGCACTTGGCCGCCAAAACGCTCGGCAGCAACGCCGGTACGGATGCCTTTACGTGCAGCGTAGATCGCGGCCGCAGAACCGGCTGGGCCGCCGCCGACGACAAGTACATCAAAGGCGTCTTTGGCGCTGATTTTCTCGGCGGCTTTTTCAATGCCACTGGTGTCGAGCTTGGCAAGAATCTCTTCCAGGCCCATACGGCCCTGACCGAAGTTCACACCGTTCAAGTAAACACTCGGTACCGCCATGATCTGGCGCTCGTCGACTTCAGCCTGGAACAGCGCGCCGTCGATGGCGACGTGGCGGATGTTCGGGTTGAGCACGGCCATCAGGTTCAGCGCCTGGACCACGTCCGGGCAGTTCTGGCAGGACAGCGAGAAGTAAGTCTCGAAGCTGAACTCACCTTTGAGGGTGCGGATCTGTTCAATGACTTCGACACTGGCCTTCGACGGGTGGCCACCGACTTGCAGCAGGGCCAGCACCAACGAAGTGAATTCATGGCCCATCGGGATGCCGGCGAAACGCAGGCTGATCTCGGCACCTGGGCGGTTGATGGAGAACGACGGCTTGCGCGCATCATCACCATCGGTTTTCAGGGTAATCAGCGTCGTGAGGCTGACCACATCCTGCAAAAGGGCAAGCATTTCCTGGGATTTCGCACCGTCGTCGAGGGAGGCGACGATCTCGATCGGCTGGGTGACCCGTTCCAGGTATGACTTCAACTGAGCTTTAAGATTGGCGTCCAACATACGGGCGATTTCCTATAAATTTCGGTTTATTGCAGACAAAAAAACGCCCGAGCGAATCTCGCCCGGGCGTTTTGGGGGGCGGATGCAGCTTAATTCAGTGCGGAATACCGCCCTTGAGACTTCACAGACTTAGATCTTGCCGACCAGGTCCAGGGATGGAGCCAGGGTGGCTTCGCCTTCTTTCCACTTGGCTGGGCATACTTCGCCTGGGTGGGCAGCAACGTATTGAGCGGCCTTGATTTTGCGCAGCAGCTCGGAAGCGTCACGGCCAACACCGCCGTCGTTCAGCTCAACGATCTTGATCTGACCTTCTGGGTTGATCACGAAAGTACCGCGGTCTGCCAGGCCAGCTTCTTCGATCAGTACGTCGAAGTTGCGGGAGATGGTCAGGGTTGGGTCGCCGATCATGGTGTACTGGATCTTGCCGATGGCTGGCGAAGTGTTGTGCCAGGCAGCGTGGGCGAAGTGGGTGTCGGTGGAAACGCTGTAGATCTCGACGCCCAGCTTCTGGAATTCGGCGTAGTTGTCAGCCAGGTCTTCCAGCTCGGTTGGGCAAACGAAGGTGAAGTCGGCTGGGTAGAAGAACACAACGGACCACTTGCCTTTCAGGTCGGCGTCGGACACATCGACGAAGTTGCCGTTTTTGTAGGCGGTAGCTTTGAACGGTTTTACTTGGCTGTTGATGATAGGCATCGTTGACTCTCCGTCAGGTTTGTAGAAGGGCTTAGTAAGTTGATGAGGTGAATCCTACCCACTCTCTCGACCGATGGCTCATTGGCAAACCTGATGCTGACGATTGGTTTTCCCTATCAGGTGACTGTATTAATAGAAGAAATCTCAAAGCAGCGGTTGCGTCGCCAGGGTCATGCCAAGAAAGGGCGTCGCTTCAACATAGCGCATGGCGGATTTCATGTCGCTCCAGCCGACGTAACTCATCAATGACTTCAAATCCCAGCCACTGCGGTGAGCCCACGTGGCAAACCCACGGCGCAGCGAGTGACTGGTGTAGTGCTCGGCGGGGATGCCGGCGCGCCTCAGCGCCTGGCGCAGCAACGGGATCACACTGTTGGGGTGCAACCCCTCCTCCCCCAGGTTGCCCCAACGATCAATGCCGCGAAACACCGGGCCACGCACCAATGCCGAGGCGCTGAGCCATTCGCTGTAGGCCTGCACCGGGCACAGGCGCAGCAACGCCGGGGTGTGATAGGTCTTGCCGAGGTTGTCACGGTCGCTTTTGCTGCGCGGCAGATACAGGCTGATCCCGGCACCGGGCGTCGCCTGCACATGCTCAATCTCGAGCCGACACAGTTCATCGCTGCGAAAGCCGCGCCAGAAGCCCAGTAGAATCAGTGCAGTGTCGCGCTTGGCGCGCAGTAGCCGAGGCAAGTCGTGGGCCGCGTCTTTCGCCTCGTTTTCAAGGGAAGCCACCACCTGTTCAAGGTGTTTGAGTTGCAAGGGCTCGGCTTGCTTCTCCCGCACCGGGTGTACGGCACGGATGCCCTTCAGCACCTTACGCACCACCGGCGCCTTGGTCGGATCGGGAAAGCCCTGACTCGTATGCCACTGCGCCAGTGCCGAAAGCCGTAGCTTCAGCGTGTTGACCGCCAAGACGCCGGCATGTGCTACCAGATAACGCGCCACGCTGTCGCTGGTCGCGGGCAGGAACCCTCCCCAGCTCACTTCGAAATGCTCGATGGCCGCACGGTAACTGCGTCGCGTGTTATCGCGGGTGGCGGCGTTGAGGTAACGATCCAGATCGCTCATGAGAGGCCTATTCGTACTGCTGGCGGTGGCTTTCACGGGTCCAACCCGCATGACACGGGATAATACGCCAATATCCCATCTGTTAAATCATGAATTCAAACGATATTTTATTCATGATATAGTATGTATATACATAATACGTACCACAGTACTAAATCGACGGAGACCCCATGGCTCGCGGCGGCATTAATAAAGCGGTAGTTCAAACGGCACGCCTGGCGATCCTCGCTCGCGGCGAAAACCCCAGCATCGACGCTGTACGCATCGAAATGGGCAACACCGGCTCGAAAACCACGATTCATCGCTATCTGAAGGAGCTGGATGAGAGCGAAACCCGAGTCACCATCACCGAGGCCCCCATCGACGACGAGCTTGGCGAGCTGGTGGCGCGCCTGGCGCAACGCCTGAAGGACAAAGCCCAGGAGCCTATAGACCTGGCTTTGGCGCAGTTCGAGCAACAGAAAGGCGCCCTGCTCGCCCAGCTGGAGTCCCTTGATGAAACCCATGGTCAACTCAAGCAACAATTTGATATCCAGGCCGCCGCCCTGGCAGAAGAAAGCGCGGCCCTGCAAACCACCAGCACCAGCCTGCAGACCGAACAAACCCGTAACGCCGGGTTGAGCCAGGCGTGCAGTGATTACGAGCTACGGATCAACGACAAGGACGAGCAGATCCGTTCGCTGGAAGAAAAGCACCTGCACGCAAGGGACGCTTTGGAGCATTACCGTAATGCGATCAAGGAGCAGCGCGAGCAGGAACAGCGTCGCCATGAAGGCCAGTTGCAACAGGTACAGGCAGAATTGCGCCAGGCCCAGCAGAGCGCCATGGTGCGTCAGGATGAAATCACCCAGCTGCATCGCGACAACGAGCGGCTGCTGATCGAGCATCGGATGACATCGAAAGAGTTGACGGCGCTGCAGGAACAATCCCGCAAAGACCAGGCCCAGCAGCTCAAGCTGAGCGAACAGGTGAGCCTGATTGACAGCGAGCGCACCCTGCTTCAGGAGCGCCTGCGCGTTGCCGTGCTGGAAAGTCAGTCACGCCAGGAAGCGTTGACCGAACACCAGCACTCCAACAAAACCCTGGAATTGGAACTGATCAAAGCCCAGGCCAGTATCGAGGCATTGCGCCTGGCGGCCGCCGTTGCGAAGGCGCCAGAGGCAACGCCCGAGCGCTGATCAGCTCGCCACAGGCGTGCGCATGGTGACGAACTCTTCCGCCGCCGTAGGGTGCACGCCGATGGTGTCGTCGAAATGCTGCTTGGTCGCGCCCGCCTTGAGCGCGATC